>NZ_CP043661.1:5715492-6020657 GCF_014217565.1 Kribbella qitaiheensis | reverse complement strand
GGCGGTCGCCGAGCTCGCGCTCCGGCTCACCCCGGGCTGGCGGGACGACGGGAGCTACAGCCTGTCGATCGTCCTCGGCGGGCTCGCGGTCTTCGGGATCCGCCGCGCGATGCTGCGCAGCATCGAGTTGACCGCCGCTCGCAAGGACTTCGCCGAACTCGCGGTACAGGAGGAACGGAACCGGTTCGCCCGGGATCTGCACGACATCCTCGGCCACTCGCTCACGGTGATCACGGTCAAGGCCGAGCTGGCCGGGCGGCTGATGGAGGCCAATCCGACCAGGGCCGCGGCCGAGGTGGCCGACGTGGAGCAACTGGCGCGAGCGGCACTGGCCGACGTACGGGCCGCTGTCGCGGGGTATCGCGAGTTGAGTCTGGCCGGGGAACTGGTGTCCGCGCGAGCGGCGCTGCAGGCTGCGGAGATCAAGGCGGACCTGCCGACGGTGGTCGACGAGGTGCCTGAGGAGAACCGCGAACTGTTCGCCTGGGTGGTCCGCGAGGGCGTCACGAACGTCATCCGCCACTCGGGCGCCAAGCGCTGCACGATCCGGCTCAGCAAGTCGATGGTCGAGGTCGTCGACGACGGGAAGGGCCCAACCGCGGTCGCCGGCACGTCCGGGCACGGGCTGATCGGGCTTCGGGAGCGGGCCGACCAGGCGGGCGCGAGCGTCCAGGTCGGCCAGGCGCCGGATGGCGGATTCCGGCTGGCTGTCAGAGTTGCCCCGTGACGATCCGACTGTTGATCGCGGACGACCAGGCACTGGTCCGAGGCGCCCTTGCCGCGTTGCTCGATCTGGAACCCGATCTCGAGGTGGTGTCCGAGGTCGGCCGGGGCGATGAGGTGGTCGACGCCGTCCGCGCGGCCAAGCCCGATGTGGCGCTGCTGGACGTGGAGATGCCCGGTCTTGACGGGATCGAGGCTGCCGCGGCGTTGCGTACCGCAGTACCGGGGGTTCGGGTTTTGATGGTGACGACCTTCGGGCGGCCCGGGTATCTGCGGCGTGCGATGGAGGCCGGGGCGACTGGGTTCGTCGTGAAGGACACCCCCGCCGCCCAGCTCGCCGACGCCGTACGCCGCGTTCACCAGGGCCTACGGGTGGTCGACCCCTCCCTGGCGGCGGAAACCTTGGTCGCCGGCACGAGCCCGCTGACCGCGCGGGAGTCCGACGTACTACGGTCCGCCCGCGAAGGCGGCACCGTCGCGGACATCGCCCGCGAACTCCACCTCTCCGAGGGCACCGTCCGTAACCACCTGTCCGCCGCCATCGGCAAGACCGGCGCCCGAACCCGCGCCGAGGCCGTCCGGATCGCCATCGGCAACGGCTGGCTCTGAGCCTGGCCCATATAGTGCAGTTCCCTTCTTTGTCCTAGGCTGACGATCGGGGGAAGGAGTTGCCATGACCGTCGAGAACTTCAGTACGAAGAGTCGCCTTGCGGACACCGGGGAGGGGATCACCGGTGACGAGCTGCAACTGGCCGCGCGGAATCACGGCATTCCGCTGGAGGCGTTGCGGTACGACCTGACGCCGCCCGGCCTGCACTACGTGCTGGTGCACTACGACATCCCTGCCGCCAACGCGGCGACCTGGGAATTGTCCGTTGATGGTTGTGTCGAGCAACCACTGTCGTTCGGTCTGACAGCCTTGCGGGCGATGGGGCGTGAGACCGTCCGGGTCACGCTGGAATGCGCGGGGAACGGCCGGGCCGGTTTGAACCCGCGACCGATCAGCCAGCCGTGGTTGGTCGAGGCGGTCGGCACGGCCGAGTGGACCGGCGTACCGCTTGCTGACCTGCTCCGTGCGGCCGGGCTGCGCAAGGATGCGATCGATGTTGTCTTCACCGGCGCGGACCATGGGTTTGAACGTGGGGTCGAACAGGACTACCAGCGGGGGCTCACCGTCCGCGAAGCGCTGGACTCCGGCGCCATCGTCGCGTGGGAGATGAACGGGCATCCTTTGCCGCCACAGCACGGGTATCCCCTGCGGCTGGTGATGCCTGGCTGGTACGGGATGGCGAGCGTCAAGTGGCTGCGCTCGATCGAGGTCATCGACCACGAATTCACCGGCTACCAGAACGCGGTCGCCTACCGTTTCCGCCAGGAGGCCGGCGAGATCGGCGTCGGCGTGACCCGGATCGAGCCGCGCGCCCTGCTGATCCCACCCGGTCACCCCGACTTCATGAGCCGCCACCGTTTCGTTGCCGCCGGCTCCGTTGTCCTGAGCGGCCGGGCCTGGTCCGGCTGGGCCCCGATCGAACGCGTCGAGGTCAGCGTCGACGCCGGCGCCTCCTGGAGCGACGCCAAACTGGATGCTCCAAGCAACGACCTCTCGTGGCGCTCCTTCTCCTACGACTGGGATGCCCGTCCGGGTGAACACGTCCTGACGGTCCGCGCCCACGACGAAAGCGGCCGCGTCCAGCCGATCGAGGCGCCCTGGAACCGAGGCGGCTTCGCCAACAACAGCGCCCAGCGAATCACCGTTCTCGTCACCTGACCCATCCCCGCGTGTCGCGTCACCGAACACCGTTTACGCAGTTCCATCATGGGAACTGTAGGCACGCACGGCAATCTCACCTGGGATGGCGAGCGATGAACGACTTGGGCACCGAGATCCACCTACACGCACGCGTCTTCCGAACCGGCTGCGACTGGTACGCCGACCTCGACGACGCCTACGACCCGCAACCGGACGACCCCTACTGGTACGGCTACTACACAACCCAACGAGCCGCCATAGACGCCGCCTGCGCCCGCCTGGCCGCTCACCGCCTAACCCAATCCCAGCGCATAAGCCACCTGTTGTTGTCCCCAGTAGCCACCAGCGCCTGACCACGTACCACGGGAAGAGCCCCGCATCGCAGCTCCTCCGACGGCGCTGCCCACCATGGTTCGCCGCCACCTGGCTCCCGGGGTGAGGGTGGGCCCGGGATCGGGTCCGCTGACACGATGTTCGGCCGATAGCGCGCTATCAGTCCGGCAGCGGACGAAAAACCCGGCAGCCGACGACCTAAACCCGCCCTCGTCGAGCAGGCTAAGCAGCGTTCAACCGGTAGCACCTGCCCCCTCCACAACGCGACACCGGGGCGATCCTTGTGCACCACATGAGCACGGCCACCGCGGGGCATGCTCAACCGGTGCTCAAAGACGCCGAATCGGGGATCGATCGGTCGGAACCCCGCGGACCGGGGCCGGCCTCACCAAGGCCGGCGCGAACCAGGGTTGACCCGCCGACCAGGCGTGAATCACAGCCGAGGGCGTTCACTTCGAGGTGACTCGGGGTGGCGCTTGGGGAGCATTGCGCCTCGATGCTGTGGACGCGGCGAGACCGTGAGCAGCGGCGTGACGTAAGCGAGACGTGATCGCGGCGGCGGCGCGGTTGGTGAGTGGCGAGGCTAGATTGAGTCGATGAGGTCGCTGCGACTGGTCGGTTTGGTGATCGTGCCGCCGATTCTGCTTGCCGTTGCCGGGCTGGTTCATCCTCACTTTCTGACTGTCGGGACGGCGAGGTCGTGGCAGCGACTTCATGTGTTTCTGCTGCCTGTCTTCCCCCTCCTCGCGGTCGGGTTCATCGCTCCACTGTGGCGGCGTCCCGGACGGGATGGTGCCGGCGTCGCGACTGTTGTGGCGTGGGTCGGGGCGTTCACCTACGCGGTCTTCTACACGGGGCTCGATCTGGTTGCCGGGTTCTCCGCGGGCACGGTGGCGAGAAATGGCGGTGCCTTCTCGGATCTTGGCGCCGCCGTACAGCCGTTATTTGCCGGTGGCGACGCGTTCGGTCGCGTTGGGGTGTACGGATTTCTCGTGGCGGCCGCGGCCATGACGGTCGCCCTCTGCATCCGGTACGGCGTACGCGCTGTGCCGGGCGGTGTCATTTTGATCGCGGCTGGCTGGTCCTTCCGCGACAGTCATATCTTCTGGCCACGCGGTGTCCTGACGATGCTGGCCATCGCCCTTGGATTCGCGTTGTCCGCCAGATTGGTTTCAAGGCCCCGGCCTTGACGATGAAAGGATCTCCAATGGGAGTCGATCGTGGACTGCTGGCGCTGCTCGAAGCCAAGCCTGGCAAGGGAGAAGAGCTCGGCGAGTTCCTCAAGCAGGGACGCGAATTGGCGTTGGCCGAGGAGGGCACCGTCACCTGGTACGCGTTCAAGCTGAGCGATACCACCTACGGCATCTTCGACACCTTCGAGGGGGAGGACGCTCGTCAGGCCCACCTGAACGGTCAGATTCCGATCGCTCTCGGCCAGGTTGGCGCCGACCTCCTCGCAACGGACCCGGACATCCGCACCGCAGAGATCATCGCGGTGAAGTAGAAGCGACGCCGACAGGTGCGTCCGTCGCATGAGGCCGGTCGCGCCTCGCGCCAGCTCGAGAATTAGTTGTCAGAGGCATAGAAAGCTGGCGCGAATAGCCGTTAGGTTGCCGTAAGTGGTTGTTGGGGGGAATCGGCGTAGCGTCCTTGGCAATGAGAAGGAGCTGAGGTCGATGTTCGATCAGATGAGCATGCCGGTGCTGTTCGCCGTGTTGATCACCACCCTTGCCCTCGTCAGCGCAGGCATCTTCGTCGCTGTCCGGATCCTGGCCGAGAAATCACAGTCGGGCAAACTGGTGAAGAAAGTTCCCCATGCCCCCCTGCCTCAGCAGACGTCCGACCGATCGGCAGTCGAGCCGGACGAGACAACGAGCGTGCGCGAACTCGACTAGCCGAACTCCCTTTCAGCAGCCGCTTTGGTGCGGTGCGGATGACGCAGATCTCGGTACGATCGAGAGGTGCGACAGAAGGTCGGCTACTGTGCGGCGGCCGGATGCGGTGAAGTTGGCGTATCCGGTCCGTGGCGACGGTCCACCACTCGTCAGAGTCGCGACCTGGACGATCCACCTGGAGTTCGACGGGGAGAGTCCGGTGTGGCGCCAGTGGCTCGACGCTCTCGGGGACAATCACACTCTCATCCGCTACGACGAGCGTGGATGTGGGCTCTCGGATCGTGACGTCGACGACATCTCGCTTGATGCCTGGGGTGGCCGATCTCGAGAACGCGCCGGACGCCGGCCAACCCGACCTCCCCACGAACATCGCCGCCATTCGGCGCTTCCTCAGCGTCTGCACCAGCGAGCCCCTCGCCCCGAACGACTGGAACGCCGCGCTGGCTTGGAACATGGTCGTTTCCCCCGAGGTCAGGGGCGCGCTGATCTCGCGCGAGATCAACAGCGACGACGTACTGGCCGACCTGACCGTACCCGTCCTCGTAACCCACGGACGCTCCGACACGATCGTCCTACCCTCGATGTCCGAACACGTCCTCGACATCTGCAAAACCGCCAAACCATCCTGGTACCACGGCGTAGGCCACCTGCCCTTCACCGAAACCCACCCCCGCTTCAACCACGAACTCACCAGCCTCGTGAAGGAAGTCGCCTAGTCAGGTCCGTTGGGCATTGCCTCGTCATAGCAGCAGGGTACCCTGAGACCCACCGATATCTTCTTCGCACACATCGCCCCCGGCAGATGAGACGAGTCTCCTCGGCAGCTGACCGCGATCGTTCTCCGCTCAGGACTTCGCGAGCTGTGGAATGAACGCGGCCAAGGCGCTGGTAAGCAGCGGTGACAGCACGGCCAGACCGGTGAGCGGATTCCGTAGCAGCGAGACGTTCAGGTGCAACAGCACCTCGAGGCGAGCCCGGGCAGCTACCCATGCTTCTGTCGGTTGTCCATCCGCTGGGAGGGGGTAGGCGCGATCGACGACGTGTTGGGCGCATCGCCTCCATGCCGCGACCAGCGGCACGCTGAGCACCGACGCGATGACGGCGAACAAGGCGCCGTAGTACAGGACGTTCACTGCCGGGAAGTCCCTCTCTCGATCCGGATGTACGTCGATGAATGCAGCACGCAGTGTGCTCGACGTGACGATGGCCGCGACCACACCGAGCGCGAACACCCCGACGCAAAGCACCAGCAGATCCCACAGACGCAGCAGCCGGCTGATCACTTCACGATGCAACTCGGCGCCTCCAACGAGGCTCGCGGCGGCGGACTCCTCTGTTCTGGTGGGAATCGGCGGCAACAGCTCGATCCGACGCTGAAGGAGGTGGCACGTTTCATGCGCGAGCCAGACGAGAACGAGCCAGGGGATTGTGGCAATCAGTCCAGTCAGCAGTACGGCGCCGGTCCGCAGCTCGAGATTCTTGACCGGAAGATCGGGGTTATTGCCACTAGCAACAAGCCGGCCGACGATCAGTGCACCGGCACCCGCCGTCGCAAATGCGAGGTACGTCCAGCGGGTGGACTTGGATGCGACGATCCCCCACCTGTCGACCTCAACGAGGACGCGAACGGCGGTCACTATCAC
This sequence comes from Kribbella qitaiheensis, assembly GCF_014217565.1. Lineage (NCBI taxonomy): Bacteria > Bacillati > Actinomycetota > Actinomycetes > Propionibacteriales > Kribbellaceae > Kribbella > Kribbella qitaiheensis. The sequence continues at coordinate 6,014,313 of NZ_CP043661.1, read as the reverse complement.
CGCGAGGAACAACACCACCGCCGCAGCCGCGACCATCCGCCAGACTGTCCACGGCACGCCACCGACAAATACGTCGCTATCCACCGAACCAGTCGAGGCATCAGCACCAAGCGCCGCCGTCAGCGCAAACACAAGCGCGACCGCGCCCACAGTGATGACAGGCGGACCGAGGTTCACCCTTCCCTCTGCACCTCGCACGGTTCCTCCCGAAGCCGAGCAACGCTGCTGTCAAGACGCTATCGCCACTCCGCCCTCTAGTCAGTAGCGCCGCCCCAGATGTTGTCCCCTAGCAGCAGCCTGCCGGATGCGGCTACGGCAATGGTCGCGAAGCTGGCTGTGGCTGTGGCTGTGGCGGTTGAGCGGGCAACGGCGGAAGCCAGCCTGATTTCACGTGCCAGTGTGCGCGTGGAGGCGTGCTCGGCGACCGTCAGGCCCTGCCCCCTCGGCGAGTGGTCAAGATTGGCGTCTCCTCGGACACACCATTCACCTGAGGCAGGACTCATCCAGCGGCCAGCTGATCTTCACCTGACTGATCATGACCCGTACTACGGCCAGCGTCATCGCGAGCCACGCGGTTTTGCGGGCCACGCCGCAGTTGCTGAGCGGCGACGGAGGAGTTGCGACCCTGGGGCGGGTGGGTCGAGCGGGCGACGTAGGGGGACGCGAAGCGGGTCGGCGTACCAGCTATTCGGGTTTGTTGGAAGTGGGGCCGCCGATGACGTAGGGGGTGGTGTAGCCGGTGTAAGCGAGGTGGGTCATCAAGCCTTCGGAGGCGTGGGGGAGGTTGTGGCAGTGGTCCATCCAGATGCCTGGGTTGTTGGCGAGGAAGGCTATTTCGTAGGTTTCGTTGTCGGCTACTTCTAGGGTGTCGATCCACCAGGGGGTGCCTGTGGTGGGGGTGCCGTTGCGGGAGAGGACGACCCCGTGGTGGCCGTGGAGGTGCATGGGGTGGGATTGGCCGCTGGTGTTGGAGATTTTCATTCGTACTACGTCCCCTTCGCCGACCATGAACATTGGTACGTCGGGGAACTTGCGGCCGTTGATGGTCCACCAGAGACCGGGTTTGCCGTCGAGGAAGCCGACGCGGCGGCCGATGCGGTATTCGAAGGTGCGGTCAGCGTGGGACGGGTCGAAACCGAGTGGTGCGGGGGTGCCATAGGTCAGTAGGTCGACGGTGTCGGATGACAGGGCGTCGGTGGGTGGGGCGGATGAGACAGGGCCGATTGTGACGGAGGTCGTGCCGGCGTCCAGGCGTAAGGCGCCGGACGGAGGCACGGTGGCTTCTAGGTCGACTCGGGCGCCGGCTGCTAGTGGGAACGCGGAAGTCGTCGGCGTTGGGCCGTGGAGGTCGCGGCCGTCTACGGCGATGACTTTGTAGGGTGCGCCGACCAGACCGGTGCGGATGAGAGCGTTGTCCGTGTTGATTACGCGGATTCGTACCAGAGATCCAGCAGCCAAGGCCACCCGCTGCGATCCGGTGTGTCCGTTGATGGTGCGCTTTCCGTCGTACGTATGGATCGCGGCAACAACCTCGGGTCCAGCCGCGGCACCGATGACGATCGGGCCGAACAGGCCGTCGCGGACTTCCTCGCTCGAGACCTGGTGCGAGTGGTACCAGTACGTCCCACCTTGCGTAGCCCGGAAGCGGTAGACGTGCCGACCACCAACCGGTACTGCGTCCTGCGTGACTCCGGCGACTCCATCTTCGGCATTGGGCACGTCGATCCCGTGCCAATGCAAGGTGACGCCAGAACGCACGGACTCATTCACCAACGTGACCTCGACCAGATCGCCAACCCTGGCACGGATCAGCGGTCCGGGAGACGTTCCGTTCACGGTGAATCCATCAACAGATTCACCGCTGGCAAGGGTGAACTTCTGTTGCCGCGCGACCAGAGTCATCGCAACCGTCGGAGTACCAGATGGCCCGGTCAGTGAAGCCACGCTCATCCCACCATGGTGCATATGCTCAACAGCAGGCCCGCCGCCGTAGTCGGCGTACCCCATGTCCGTCGCGGAATAGTTGCCTGGACAAGGCTGGTTGCCCAGAGGTACGCCAGCGGTACGAGTACCGCCAGCGCAACTCCGAGGGCGATCAGCCGCCCCTTCCACTTACGCACTGGGCACAGGGGTTGGTGACGATGCGCGCCGCGATGCTGCTCCGGCGACGGCGGCGATCGCCATGCCGTTGATGCCGTGCAGGATCCCCAACGCAGGAAGGCCGAAGGACACCACTGCCAGTACGAACTGCAGCACCACCAGGCCGACGATGATCCCGGCCAGCACTCGCCCGCGCGGTACGTCGGTCATGAACGACAAGATCAGCAGCACCAACGCGAGCAGGCCGATCGCCGTACCGGCCATGCTGTGATAGCTCTGGCCGAAGTTGCTGTAGTCCGACCCGATCGTCGTCCCGTCATCCGCGTCCTTGGCGATCGTGAACCCGGACAACGCGATCGACGCGATCTGTAAGACGACGGCTATCGCGATGAGGGACGCGAGAACCCGGTACGCCGCCCTCATGCGCGCCGCTCCTGCCTACGACGCTTCACGAGGAAGATGCCCGCGACGATCAACAGCAACGGCAGCACCGGCGGATGCCCACCGCCGACCACGCAACCAATCGAAGCCAGTACTCCGACCACCGCCAGCGCGACCAGCAACGGCAACGGAGCCCGCCCGAACACCCCTCGCCGAGCCCACGGCGGCCCACCAGCACTCCATGCCCCTCGCCCACCCGGTCCACCAACGCCCGGTCCCCGCCCGTACGCCGCGCGCCCGGCGGCAGCACCTTCGCCCTGCTCCGCCGGCGCCGTCCACGGCGGCCGGGACCAACCCCACGGCCCAGCCCAACCCTCCTCACCCGACGAACCCGGCTCACCACCGCCCGGCGTACCGGTGGGCCGCTCGCCCGGCAGATCCGCGAACAGCGCGGTCAGATCCGCCCAGGTCTTCGCCTGTAGCGCCTCGCCGACGCGCTCCTGGTGCTCCTCCGCGCTCAGCCGCCCGGCCTCGTAGTGCGCGCCGAGCCGCGTCACCGCGTCCTCGCGTTCCTGATCACCAACGCGGATAGGTCCTTCGTTCCCGCTCATGACAACTCCTCGATGCTCGCTGATTTCCAACTGCACCGATCGTGTCGCCCGAGACCCCTCCCCCGCGTCGCCTCGGCGGCTACACCTCACCTACTCCACGCGACGCACCCTGCACCCCTGGACGCAGTACGGCGTACTCCCGCTGGCGTATGCCGTACCAGGGACAACCCAGGGTCCGACCCTGGAACCAGGCGTAATTCGGATGAGCCGGGCCGCCCTCCCGGGTTAGGGTCTTCGACGGGTCCGGCGCGACCCCGGCGGTTCCTGCTGATCCACTGAGGCGACTTCCCCAGTCAGCCTGGAGCCGCGGATTGGAGCAAGCCCCATGCCCGAATCCAGCACTGAAGAGCCCGCGATCCACACCGAGGCTCTGACCAAGACCTACCGCTACACCGAGCAGCAACCAGGCCTGGCTGGTGCCGTCAAAGGCCTCTTCCGCCCGGACCGCCGCGAACGCGTCGCGGTCGACGCCCTGCAACTCACCGTGCCCCGCGGTCAGATCATCGGACTCCTCGGCCCGAACGGCGCCGGCAAGACGACCACGATCAAGATGCTCTGCGGCCTGCTGCGCCCAACCAGCGGCGACCTCGAGGTCCTAGGTCACCGCCCGGCCAAGCGCGGCTACGACTTCCTCTCCAGGATCTCCGTCGTGTTCGGCCAGAAGTCGATGCTCTGGTGGGACGTCTCGACGTACGACTCGCTGCTGATCCACAAGGAGATGTACGCGATCCCCGAACCACGCTTCGAGGCCACCATCAAAGACCTCGCCGAGCGCCTGCAAGTCGAAGACATCCTGAACATCCCGGTCCGCAAGCTGTCGCTCGGGCAACGGATGCGCTGCGAGCTGATCCTCGCGCTGCTGCACGGCCCCGACCTGCTCTTCGCCGACGAACCGACCGTCGGCCTGGACGTCGTCGCGAAGCTCAGCGTCCGCGCCTTCCTGGCCGAGCTGAACCGCGACCTCGGTACGACGATCGTGCTGACCAGCCACGACATGAACGACGTCGCGGCGCTGTGTGAGCGCATCGCCGTCGTCAACCACGGCCGAACCATCTTCGACGGCGACCTGGAAGCGCTTCGCGAGCGAGCAGACGCCGGGGTCGACGCCGACCTCGACCAGGTGATGTCGAAGCTGTTCACCGAAGCGGCAGCGGACGCATGAGGCTCGCCCGCGTCCTGCGGATCCTCGTCGTCCGCGAGGTGACGATCATGCTGCACTACCGCTGGTGGCTCGCGATGCTCCAGCTCAGCAACATCGTCGCCCCGGCCATCTCCCTGCTGGTATGGCGGGGCGCGATCGCCCAGGGCGCCAAGCCACCGGTCACCGAGTCGTTCCTGACCACCTATCTCGTCCTCGTGAGCATCGTCGCGATGCTCACCAGCAGCTGGACCTCGGGGTTCCTGGCGGCGAGCATCCGCCTTGGTGGGTTGAGTTCCTGGCTCGTCCGCCCGTGTTCCACCCATCTCAACGGCCTCGCCAACAACCTCGCCGAGAAGGTCATCAAGCTGTTCCTGCTGATACCGCTCGCGGCTGTGCTCGGATTCATCTTCCGCAACCAGGTCGACCTGCCGACAACTGTCGGGAAGTGGCTCGCGTTCGCGATCTCACTCCTGATGGCCGCCGCGATGACCTTCTCGCTCGACATCGTGATCGGGTCGCTGGCGTTCTGGTTCGAGGACGTCTCCGCGGTGGACCGCTTGCGCTCGCTCCTGGCCCGGATCCTGTCGGGTGCGTTGATCCCGCTCGCGCTCTTCCCCGCGGCGGTCAGGAGCTTCCTCGACGCCCAGCCGTTCCGGTTCATGGTGTCGTTCCCGCTCGAGGTCCTGCTCGGCAACCCGTCGCGCGGGAGCTTCGCCCTGCAGTTCGCCTGGTTCGCCGCGTTCGTCGGCGCGGCGGTGTTCGTCTGGCGGATCGGGCTGCGCAGCTATCAAGGAGCCGGCGCATGAAGCGCTACGCGCGGCTCTGGTGGAGTTGCCTAAAGCAAGCAATCCGGCGCGACCTGCAGTTCCGCAGCCAGACGGTCACCAACGCGATCGCCTCCACGGCAGAACTCGTCCTGGGCCTCATCCCGGTGCTGATCCTCACCGGTACGGCGGCTGCCGCGGTCGGCTGGAACGGCCCGCTCACCCTGATCGTGGTCGGCATCTACGGTGCCTGCACCGGTCTGATGGACTGCTTCGTCGCCCCGAATCTGCGCCGCATCGACGGCTACGTGCGCAAAGGCGAACTGGACCTCATCCTCGTCCGCCCGGTGAACGCACAGCTTTTCGCGGCGCTGAGATGGATGGAGCCTGCGGAGCTCGGCCGCGTCGTCACCGGCCTCGGTCTGGCCGCTGCAGGCGCCCACGCAGCACACCTACCGATAACACCAGAACTGATTGTCCGAGCCGCAGGATGGACAGCGATCGGGTTCATCGGCTTCAGCCTGCTCTGGGCGAACCTCGTCTACCTGGCGTTCTGGTTCGAGAGCGCGGAGCCGATCAACGAGGTCGCGCTCCAGGCCCGCGAAGCCGGGCGGTACCCGCTGGCCTACTTCCCGAAGTCCGTTCAGTTCGTCCTCGCGACGATCGTTCCGGCGGGCCTGATAGCAGCGGTGCCGGCCAAGGTTTTGGCCGGCACCGTTGCTGCTTTGTCGACAGGTCTACTCCTGCTGACTGTTGGCGTCCTACTCACGATCCTGCATTGGCAGCTGGCCAGCCGCCGCTACAGCAGCGCCAGCTAGGCGTTCGCAGCGAGGATCTTGTTGACGTCGTTGTTGGCCTTGGCCAGTGACGCCGGGTCGGAGGCGAAGGACATCACCGATTCCATCGCCGGCGTCATCACCGCGGAGACGTCGGCGGCGTTCGGGTTGGCGGGGTAGGGGAACACGTTCCCCGCCTCCACCGGCTCGAGGAACGGCGTCACGTCCCAGCCGGCCTTGGCGAACGACGCATTGGCGGCCGGCATCGAGGCGCTGACGGCCGGGAACACCACCCCGGCCCTGGCGACGATGTCCTGCGCGGTCTGCGAGCCGAGGAACTTCACCCAGGCCCAGGACGCCTCGCGCCGCTTGGTGCCCGCCCAGATGGTGTCCGCCAGACCGTTCATCATCGACATCCGCTTGCCGTTCGGGCCCTGGGTGAGCCGGGCCAGCTTGGTCTTCACGCCCTTCAGCCCGGCGTACGTGCCGAGCATCCAGGAACCGTTCGGCGTCAGCCCGTACTTGCCGGCGCCGAAGCTCGTGGTGATGTCGACGCCCGACTTGGCCTGCGCGTACGTCGGCATGTACCCCTTGGTGATCAGGCCACGCCACCACCCGATCGTCTCGGTGAACTTGGGATCGCCGTAGAAGAACTTGGTGCCCCACGGCTGCCCTTCGGAGTACACCCAGCCGTTCGACGCCGCGTACCAGCTCCAGCTCGTCTGCCCGTCGGCGCCGCCGGCATCGCCGTACCCGAGTCCGTAGACCTTGACGTTGTTCTTGTCGAACCCGGGCTGATCGCCCCGCCGGCCCTTCGAGTCCACCGTCAGCCGCGCGACGATCTGCTCGAAGGTGCCGCCGTCGGACGGGTTCCAGGTCATCGAGTTCAGCTGCTCGGCGGAGATCCCGGCCGCGTCGGTCAGACCGGAGTTGTAGAAGTAGACCTCGGTGTCCCAGTCCTTCGGCAACCCGTACCGCTTGCCGTCGGCACCGATCCATCGATCGGCCAGCCCCTTCTGGTAGATGTCGAGATCGACGTTGTCAGCAGCAACGAAGTCGTCGATCGCCAGCACTTGGCCCTTGTCCGCGAACAGCGGGTACTTCGCCGAGTGCGAGGTGAACACGTCGGGCGCCGTTCCGGAGATGAACCCGGTGACGAGCTTGCCCCAGTAGTCGTTCCAGCCGTACTGCTCGACACTCACCTGGTACTGCGGGTTCTGCTGCTGGAACACCTTCGCGCACTCGGTGTACATCGGTAGCTGGGCGGAGTCCCAGAGCCAGTAGATGACCTCACCGGCACCACGATCGGTGGCCCCGTTGTTGCAGCCGGCGACAGCCGATGCGGCGAGTCCGGCCAGTCCGGCCTTCAGCAGTGTCCGTCTCGAGAAGCTCATCGCAGACCTCACTTGATCCCGGAGAAACCGATGGAGTTGGTGATCCGGCGGGCGAACACCACGAACAGGAGGATCATCGGCAGCGCCGCGATCAGGGTCGCCGCCATCAGCCCGGCCCAGTCCGGCCCGCCCTGCGGGGTCTGTGAGCGGAACACCCCGAGCGCGACGGTGAGGACCCGGACCTTCTCCTGCTGACCGACCAGCAACGGCCAGAAGTAGTCGTTCCACGAGTTGATGTAGGTCAGGATCGCCAGCGTGGTGATCGGCGCGGCGCTCATCGGGATGATCAGCCCGAAGAAGATCCGGCCGTGACCGGCGCCGTCGATCATCGCCGCCTCCTCCAGTTCCCGGTTGATGCCGAGGAAGAACTGGCGCAGGAAGAAGATCGCGAACGGCGTCATCAACGCGGTCGGCAGGATGATGCCGGCGAAGCTGTTCAGCAGCCCGAGGTTCTTGATCAGCGCGAAGTTCGGCAGCAGGGTGAAGATCGGCGGAACCATCAGCGCGGCCAGGAACAGCGCGAACACCTTGTCCCGGCCGGGCCAGCGCAACCGGGCGAACGCGTACGCCGCGAGCGCGCTGAAGAACACCTGGCACACCGTGGTGACGGTCGACACGATCAGCGAGTTGCGCAAGTAGAGCCAGAAGTTCACCGCGGCTCCGGAACCACCCTGTGCCTGCGCCTCGGCGACCGATGACAGCCCCAGTACGCGCTTGAAGGCACCGAGGGTGGACTCCACCGGGAGCAGCGAGCTGGGATGCCCTGGCAACTGGGTGTTGTCCGAGAACGCGGTACGGAGCATCCAGTAGAACGGGAACAGCGTCAGCAGCATCAACACGATCAGGCAGGCCCAGGCGACGACGCGGCCCGGGTTCAGCTCACGCCTCATGCCAGATCACTCTCCTTGGCGCGCAGCAACCGCAGCTGCAGCAGCGAGACGAGCGCGAGGATGGCGAACAGCACCAGCGCCATCGCCGACGCGTAGCCGAAGTCGAACCGGGTGAAGGCCCGCTCGTAGATGTAGTAGTAGATCACCCGGGTCGCGTTGATCGGCCCGCCCTGCGTCGTCACCGCGACGGTGTCGAAGAGCTGGAACGACCCGATCATGGTGACCACCAGGACCATCACGAGTACGGGCCGCAGCAGCGGCAGGGTGATCCGCCAGAACGTCTTCATCTCGGTCGATCCGTCCACCTCGGCCGCTTCGTACACATAGGTCGGGATCATCTGCAGACCGGCGAACACCAGCAGCGCCGTGTAGCCCATGTGCCGCCAGACGTTGATCAGGGCAACGGTCGGGATCGCCCAGTGCGAGTCACCGAAGAAGGCGACCGGGTCGATCCCGATCCAGCTCAGCGCCTGGTTCACGATGCCGACCTGGTAGTCGAGCATCCAGTACCAGACCAGCGCGACCACGACGTTCGCCACCAGGTACGGCAGCAGCACCACCGCGCGGACCGTGATCGACTTCGTCAGCCGGTACATCAGCATCGCGATGCCGACCGCGAGCACGGTCTGCAGGCCGATGTTGATCACCACGTACTCGACCGTGACGCCGAGCGCGTTCCAGAAGAAGCTGTCGTGCACCATCCGCTCGTAGTTGTCGAGCCCGTTGAACTTCGGCGCCGACAGCAGGCTGTACTCGGTGAAGCTCAGGTACGCGCCGCGGAGCGTGGGCCAGATGTAGAACACCACGAACCCCAGCGTCGCCGGAGCCAGGAAGATCATCGCGACCTTCAGATCCCCGGGACTTCGTCGTTTTCGAGGGGGACTCGTCGTCACGGTCACGGGCGATCTCCTTCTAGTCGATGGCCAGAACTTCCAGCAGAACCGCGCTCTCCGGCCACTGCGCCGGAACCTGTACGCCGGCCGCCGCGAGCGCAGCACCGTTCAGCTCCACGCCGTCACTCCACCAGGCTGCGCTGTGCCGCGGCTCGGCTCCCGGCGTGACCAGCTTTCGCACCCGGTACACGCGGTCCTTGGTGAGACCCGGCAGCCGGACCCTGCCCACGTCGGAGGTGATCGACTGCGCCAGCTGTACGGCGGAGTACACCGCGCGGGAACCGTCCTGCGCGACCACTCCGTGCAGCAGGAAGTCGTCCGAGCCGCGATCGGCGCGGACCACCCTGCCGGTGTGCAGCAGCGGCCGGAGTTCCTTGTGCAGCGCGACCCAGCCTGCCAGCTCCGCCCGCTCTTCGGGCGACGCCTTGCTGATGTCCCACTCGATTCCGAAGTGGCCGAACAAGGCGGTGGCGGCCCGGAAGGCCAGGCTCTGGGTCCGGCCGGTGGTGTGCGCCTTCGGCGGGCCGACGTGGCAGCCGATCAGCTCGGGCGGCAGCAGCAACTGCGTGTACCGCTGGATCTTCTGCCGCTCCAGCGCGTCGTTGCTGTCGCTTCCCCAGACCCGGTCGGTCCGCTCCAGAACGGCGAGGTCCACCCGCGCGCCACCGGACGAGCAGGACTCGATCTCCAGGCCGGGATGACGCCGCTTCAGCTCGTCGAGCAACCGGTAGAGCGCGAGCGTCTGCTCGTGGATCCCGGCCGTCCCGGTCAACTGGTTGCCGCCGTCAACGAAGTCGCGGTTGTGGTCCCACTTCAGGTAGCTGATGTCGTACTCGCTCAGCAGGCTGTCCAGCCGCTCGAGCAAGTAGTCGTAGGCGGCCTGGATGCCCAGGTTCAGGCCCTGCTGGTGGCGCGCGGTCAGCGGCATCCGGTTGCCGGTGGCAAGGATCCATTCCGGCTGCTGACGAGCCAGGTCGGAGTCCGGGTTGACCATCTCCGGCTCCACCCACAGACCGAACTGCAGGCCGAGCCCGGTGACGTGGTCGACCAGCGGGTGCAGGCCCTTCGGCCAGATCCCCTCGTCGACGTACCAGTCGCCCAGGCCGGCGTGGTCGTCGCGGCGGCCACGGAACCAGCCGTCGTCGAGCACGAACCGCTCGGCACCGACCTCGGCCGCCGCGTCCGCGAGCGCCTTCAGCTTGTCCAGGTCGAGGTCGAAGTACACGGCCTCCCAGGTGTTCAGTACGACGGGCCGATCCGTCGTCGGGTGGCTCGGCCGAGCCCGCAGGTAGGCGTGGAAGCGCGTCGACAGCTGGTCGAGACCCACGCCGTACGTGCCGTAGATCCACGGGGTGCTGTAGCTCCCGCCGGCTTCCAGGCGCCCCTCGCCGGGAAGGAGCAGTTCGCCGCCACCGATGACGGCGAACCCGCTCATCCCGCGTTCGGCGTACGAGCGGTGGTTGCCGCTCCAGGCGGTGTGCACGCCCCAGATCTCGCCGGTGCCGAAGTCGAAGCCCGGCGTACCGGCGAAGAGCAGCAGGGTGGCGTCGGCGCCGGTCCGGCCGCGGCGGTTGTCACGCAGGTGCAGACCCTGGGTGAACGCACTCCGCTGCGGGTGCCGCTCACCGATGTGCCGGCCAGTCAGGTCGAGCAGTTCGGTCGCCTCGGTCGGCACCGGCAGCGCGAGCACCAGCCCATCGACCGTGTACGGCGAACCGCCCGTGTTCGTGAGCTCCGCCTTTGCCCGGACGAGGCCCGAGTCGGTCAGCTCCACCACGAGCGCCAGGCTCAGTCCGGCTTGCGGATCGGCCGCCGTGACCTGGACCGTGTTGCCGGTCTGAGCAACCTCAGTGAGCTGGAACGACGCGGAGAAGTCCTGGCCGTCGCGGTGCCCGTTCAGGCCGGGCAGCCCGAACCAGCCGGACGAGTACTCCGGGATGAGCGCGACCGGCTGGTTCTCGTCGAGGCCGTTGCCGACCTGGATCGCGCCCGCTCCCCGCCGGAAGTCCACCAGAGCGGTGTCGCTCAGCTCACCCAGATCCGCGCCCCAATGCAGCACGGACGGCAGGGCCGGACCGGAGCAGTCCAGGAGGAGGCTCACGCCCGCGGAGCGGAGCTGCAGCACCTTGATGTTCGACACTGTTGATTCACTCTGCCTTTTGATTGGTTTCAGGACGGAACTATTTACCCTGCCGTCAGGGATGTCAATAGCTTCACGAGGTTAAGTAACTACCTTGGAGCCCTCGCCCGCCCTGCCCGGGGGCAGCGGCCGTCAGCGCGCAGCGAGGCGCGTACGAACCAGCAGATCGTTCAGCGCCGCCCCCGCCGAGGGGGCGTCCGGTAGCTTCGACTCCGCTTCGGCCTCGTCGAGCAACGCCTGCAGTCGCAGGACGTCTCGCTCGATCAGCTCGGCGGCCGGCCCGTCGACAGGACCATGTTCGACTTCGGCCTTGGCGGCCATCAACTCCGGCAGGTACGCCGGTGCCTGGTCGGCCAGCTCCCGCAGATCAGCCTGTACTTCGCCCGTGCGCATCAGATGGATCCCGGTCAACAGCACCCGGAACGTGTAGAGCAGCGGCTTGAGCTCCCCCGTCTTGCCGAACAGCGCCCACTGCGTCTTCCCGAACCCGCGATAGTGATGCGAGTGCCACTTCGTCAGACACCCGTCCGCGAGCGCGACCAGCTCTTCGTGCCCGGGACTCGTCACCACCCCGAGCGGCGACAGCACCTGCTCCAGCACGTAGCCGTTGCGGCGCAGCATCAGCCGGAGGAACTTGGCCAGGTCGTGGGTGACGAGATCGACCTCGGCTTCGTTCTGGAACCAGGTCCGGTCCAGCGTCTCCGGGCCCGTGGTCAGTCCGACGACCTCGGCGACCGGAAGCACGTGGACACCGCGGAGGTCGACGTCGGAGTCCTTGGACGGGAAGCCGTAGAGGTGTGCGCCGGAGACGGTGGCGAAGAGCAGGTCGTACGGCTGGTCTCCGACGATGCCGCGGAGCTCGGTGTAGTCGAGCGTTCGCATGTCACGCGTCACCGATGCTCCTCTTCCGGACGGACCTGAGCCAGGCGTCGACCCTACCGACATCGGGCGTCGCCGGCAGCACGGTTTTCGCCAGCGCCTGGTCGAGCTCCTCGTGCAGGGACAGCCGCCAGCGTTCGACGTCCGGCCAGGACGATTCGCCCCTCTTGATTGCGAGCAGCCGCTCGCGATCCGGCCCGACGTCGACAACCAACTTGCCCTCAGCAAGCAAAGTGCGGGCTGCCAGCAACAATCTGATCAGGTGCATGACGTGCTTCCACTTCGGCGCACCGTCGCGCCGGAAGTCCGCCTCCAGCTTCTTGAACTGGCTCAGCACATAGCCGGAGTACGTCTGGTACGCGAGCTGCGACAGGAACGCCTCGCGCAGGCCCACCAGCTCCTCACCCAGCGGAGTCTGCTTGACCACCAGCGGCGAGTGGAGCACTTCGAGCAGGTTCGGATTCGCCTTCAGCGCCAGTTCGCAGAACCGCTCGACCTCCCACGAGAACCACTCCGGCTCGGGCCCGTCGACATGCGTCGGCGGTTTCGCGAGCGACCAGAACGCCTCCGTCGGCGCGACGTACACGGCCCGCGTATCGGTGTCTGAGGCATCCGTGTCGAGCCCGAAAGCACGAGATCCGACCACCACGGCGTACACGGTGTGTTCCCGCACCAGTTCGTCGCCGTCGACCTGGTCAACCGCAACAGCTTCGTCCTGGTACGCCGTACGCAGGCTGAGCTGGTCCCGTCCCGCGGTGGCGTCGCGCCCGTCGACCAGGTGCACGGTGTAGCGACCGTCGGGGGTGACTCCGCTGACCCGCCCGGTCGCGCCGCGCTGCGCAGTACCGCCGTCGGCATCGGGCCGCGCGACCCGTAGTACGACCTGCGTCCCTACCGGCAACTGCGGCCCCTCGACTGACATGCCGACATGCTCCCCCACGCCGGGTCCGGGCGCGCGGAAATTGGCAAGATCGTGACAGGGCGAAAACATGCCACCACTCTCGGTCTACCATCCGCCGTTACCCGGCGGTAGATTCCCGAGCCAGATGGCCGATCACGGGGTCCGAACGGCCATCGCCCGCCCAAACGGTCGAGATGGGGCCAATCGATGAAGATCCATCGCAGCTTTTCCGTCGCCAGCGCAGTCCTCCTGACAGCTTCCGCCCTGGTTGTCAGTACTTCCACCGCCCGCGCCGACGGCCCGGGCACCGGTACGCCGTACGTCGTCTCGGTCGGCGACTCCTACATCTCGGGCGAGGCCGGCCGCTGGGCCGGCAGTTCCAACAACTCCGAGGCACCGGCCGACGCACTCGGCGCGCACGCCTACCACGACAACGCCAGTGGCACCGCGGAGACGATCTCGCGATGTCACCGCAGCCGGTCGGCCGAGGCCTACATCGGCGCCGGCGTCAGCGGCCTGAACCTGGCCTGCTCCGGCGCGAGCACCGCCACGACGACCGGTGACAACTTCAAGCCCGGTCTGGACTTCTACGACGACGGCAACGGCCATCTCGGCCAGGCGAAACTCCTGCAGCAGTTCGCCTCGACCCACAACGTGAAGCTCGTGGTCGCGTCGATCGGCGGCAACGACTTCAACTTCGCCTCGGTCGTCACCTCCTGCGTGACCGACTTCCTCACCTCGCCGACCTGGTTCAAGGACTACTGCAAGGACGACTCGTCGGTGGTCGCCAACTTCACCACCGCCAACGTCACCGCCGTACGGGCCCGGATCGCGACCTCGTTCCAGAACCTGCGGACGGCGATGCGCAACGCCGGGTACGCAGACAACGCGTGGACCCTGCAGGTGCAGACCTACCCGTCACCGATCCCGACCGCGAGCGGGTTCCGCTACGGCGAGAGCGGCTACGGCCGGCAGAACACGGGCGGCTGCGGCTTCTGGAACGCGGACGCGGACTGGGCCAACAGCACCGCGCTCGCGACCATCAACAACACCGTCCGCGCCGCCGTCGGCCAGTCGGGCCTCGCCAACACCCGCATCCTCGAACTCCAGTCCGCCTTCAACGGCCGCCGCCTCTGCGAGTCGACCGTCGGCCTGTACGAAGAGGTCGGCCTGTCGTCGTGGACCCAGCCGGCCGCCGTCGACAAGACCGAGTGGATCAACCAGATCCGCACCGTCACCACGATCGGCTCGAACTACTTCATCCAGGAGTCCCTGCACCCCAACTACTGGGCCCAGCTGGCCCTCCGCTCCTGCGTCCGCCAGTCCTACAACCTCAACCGCGGCGGCACCTGCACCATCGCCGGCACCGGCCTCCTCAACGGCGAACCCAGGATGAACCTGAACTGAAAGCCCTTGTGGACAACAACACCGGCCGCCTCACCCCCGAAGGGTGAGGCGGCCGGCTGTTTGTGTTGGTAGTGCCCTCTTCGTCAGCTCAGGTTGAGGCCTGTGTCGTCGATGACGAAGGAGGTTTGCAGCGAGGAGTCCTCAGTGCCGGTGAAGTTGAACGAGACCGTCTGGCCCGCCAGCGACGACACGTCGTACGACTTCAGCGAGTAGCCCGCAGCCTTGTTCAGGTTGGAGAGTGTCGCCAGGGTGGTCGAGCCCGCCTTCACGGTCAGCTTGTCGTACTGAACCGTGGTCGTGGTCTCGGCCGAATCGATGTGCAGGTAGAACGAGAGCACCGCGTGGCAGCCGGCCGGAATCGCGACGGACTGGCTCAGGGTGTCGGTGTGGGTCGTGCCGTAGCCGTTGAGCCACGCCTTCCAGGAGCCACCGTGTGCGGCCTGACCGGACGAGTTGTCGATCACGCCTGCCGACGCCGACCACGGCGCCGCAGTACCGGTCTCGAAGCCGGGGTTACCGAGCTTCTGGCCGGGCGAGGAGCAACCGCCACCGACAGGGTTGACCGTGATGGTGAAGGACGTGCTACCGGATCCACCGGCACTCGCCGTGGCCGTCGCGGTCACGTTGTAGGTACCGGCGGTGGTCGGCGTACCGGAAACGGTGCCCGTGGAGGAACCGATGGTGATTCCGGCCGGCAGACCGGTGGCGGACCAGGTGTACGGCGCGGTGCCGCCCGAGGCAGACAGGGTGAACGACGCGATCGCAGAACCGACCGTGGCGCTCTTGTTGCCCGGGTTGCCGACGGTTACCCCGCCGCTGGTGGAGCAGGTCGGGTCGCCCGCCTGTGCCGGAACGCTCACCGCGTCCCACGCCGCTTTGACGGTGTTGAACTCGGTGCAGCTCGGCGAGTACAGGTTCTTGGCCGCGGTCAGCGTCCAGGTGCGGTACTTCAGGTACGAGCTGCTGCTCGTCTTCAGAAGCATCGCGTTGTACATGATCCGGATGGCCTTCTGGATGCCGATGCCGGTCACCGTCGAACTGTTGCAGGTCGGGCTGGCCGGCGAACCGTTGCTGCCCTGCGACAGCAGGTAGAACCAGTGGTTACCGGGACCGGCTGCGGCGTGCACCTCGGTGCTCGGGATCGAGCTCGAGTAGCAGTTCGGGTCGCCGAGTGCCGACGGGTTGTACATGTTGCGGATCGGACCCTGGCCAACCAGGTTGATCTCCTCGCCGACCAGGAAGTCCGGCGGGTCGTACGCCGACGACTGGTTGCTGTACCACTCGGTGCCCGCGCCGAAGACGTCGGCGACGAACTCCTGGGTCCCGCTGCCGGAGATCCCGCCCGGGGTGTGGTCGTCGATGCCGTGGCCCATCTCGTGTGCCACCACGTCGATCGAGCTGATCCACTGGCTGTTGTTGTTGTGACCGATCTGCACCTGGCTGCCGTCGTAGTAGGCGTTTACGTCGTTCAGGCCGACGCGGATCGGCCAGGCGCCGCCGTTGCCGTCCATGCCGTTGCGGCCGAGCCAGTCGGTCAGCATGTGCCGCTCGGTCTGCGCGGCGAACAACGCGTCGACGCAACCGGTCTCGCGGCTGGTGGCGTTCCCATTACCCCACAAGTCGTCCGGCCCGGAAAACGTGGTGTTGTTCGCCGCGTCCTGGCAGGACAGGTTGGTGGTGCCCGGGTCCTTCATCGAGTACGTGCTGCCGGACAGCGTGGTGTCCAGGTGGACCGGGTTCGGACCGCTGTACGCCGCCGTACCGTTGCCGGCCATCACGTGCTCCTGCGTGCCGAGCACCTTGCCGGTCTTCGCGTCGACGTAGACCGACAGACTCGACGGCTCCGTGGCGTTGCGACCGGTGACGCGGGACTCCCACGCCAGGCTCGGCTTGTTGCCGAGCGCATAGACAGCCAACGTCGGCTGCGTGCTGGAGGTCACCTGCTTGAGCAGCTTGGTCGCGGTCGCCTTTGCCGAGGCGGCGGTGATCCCGGGCCGTCGTCGACAGGTCGGGGATCGTGACCGTCTGGGCCACCGAGGTGTCCTTGACGACGCCGTTGGCGTCGGTGACGACCACGAAGTCACCGCCGACGACCGGCAGGCCCTTGAAGGTCCGCACGTAGGGGACGTACTGAAGTCCGGACTTCTCGGAGATGATCGTCTTGGCGACGAACTTGTCGTTCTTGCCGGCATGCAGACCGGCCGGTGACTTGGCCACCAACGACGACGCCGCCTTGGCCGCGAGGGCCTTCGACTGGGCCTCGGTAGGCTTCGGTGGGGCCGCGTTGGACGCGGCGTTGGACGATGTCGCTCCGAGACCGGCGACGGTAGCGACCGTCAGACCGGTGACCGCGAAGAATGTGGCGGCCTTCCGGGAACGCTGAAACAAGACCATGGGCGTGGCCCTTTCAGGAAATGGTGCAGGGCGGGTTGCGATTCGCCGGGCTGGCAAGCGGCTGCACCTGTTCCGCCTGAACGCTCCGGACACCACTGGGCCGCACTGATCCCCTTCCCCCTCGTCCACCGCCAGTGGATCGCGGACGGACACTATGCCCGTCTCATATCCTGGGCAAGGCGCATTACTGCCGTTGGCACAAGCCAGCCATTGACTGCGTTGTCACCTCAAAATAGAGCGCTTTCCCGGCAAAATCGGTTGTTTGCTTAAGCTTGGCGCCGTGACCTCCTTCGCCGAACTGCTCCGCCACCACCGGCAGTCGGCCGGCATCTCCCAGGAAGAACTCGCCCACCGCGCCTCGCTCAGCCCCAAGGCCGTCTCCTTGCTGGAACGCGGGCAGCGCCGCTTCCCCCGCCGGGAGACGATCGAGGAACTGACGAAGGCGCTCGGACTCAGCGGGCCGAACGCAACTGCCCTCGCCGAGTCGGCGCGACGCCGGCCGGGCACCGCGACGCCATCGCAGTTGCCGCCCGCCCCGGCCACTTTCACCGGCCGGCGCGAGGTCCTCGACACCATTTCGGGCTATTTGTCACCGGGCGGCGTTCCGCATCCGGGGGTGGCCATTGTGACGATCGACGGAATGGCCGGAGTCGGCAAGACCGCGCTCGCCGTACAGGCTGCCCACGAAGTAGTGGACGACTATCCCGACGGCCAACTCTTCATCGATCTGCACGGTTTCACCGAAAGCGTCGAACCGGAGGACGCCGGAGCGATCCTGGCCCGCGTACTCCGGACGCTCGGCGTACCGGGCCAGCGGATTCCCGACGAACTGGAGCAGCGGTCGGCGCTTTACCGGACCAGGCTCGCCGGCCGGCGGATGCTGATCGTTCTCGACAACGCCGTCTCGGCCGAACAGGTCAGCCCACTGCTTCCCGGCACGGCGGGCTGCGCGGTCCTGATCACCAGCCGATCGCGGCTCACCGGACTCGGGTCCGCCCGGCCGTTCTCGATCGACCCACTCAGTACGGACGAGGCCGTTGCCCTGTTCACCGAGTTGGCCGGGGCGGCCGGGGATCCGGGGCTGCTGCGCAGGGTCGTCGAGCTCTGCGACTGCCTGCCACTCGCAGTACAGATCGTTGCCGCTCGCTACGACGACGGTGACCTGGCCGGGCTGGCAGGCCGGCTTGGTTCACCAGCGGAATCGCTCGCCGATCTGCGAGCCGGGCAGGAGAGCGTCGCGGCCGCTTTCGCCTTGTCCTACCGGCAGTTCCCGGCCGGACACCAGCGGCTCTTCCGGCTGATGAGTCTCGCGCCGGGCGCGGCGATGGACGAGGCAGTAGTTGCCGCCGGCACCGACCTGACGGTGCGGGAGGTCCGGCCGATCCTCGACGACCTGGTCGACGGCCACCTCCTGATCGAGAACGAACCGGCCGTCTACACCTTCCACGACCTGGTCCGCGCCTACTCCGCGCTGCTGTCCGTCGACGAGGACGGGACGGCCGGCCGATCGGCCGCCGTCGAGCGCTTCAAGACGCACTACGCCGGTACGGCGACGACGGCGATGGACCTGCTCTACCCCTCGGAGGAGCAACGCCGCCCCCGCGGACTCACCGGCGACCTGAGCACCGCCAGGTCGGCCGAACGCTGGCTCGACCGCGAAACCGACACCCTCCTCAGGCTCGCCCAGGACGACGCCCAGCTCAATCCCTACCTCTGCGGCACCATCCACCGGCACCTCCAATCGCGCGCTCGCGTGACGGAGGCCGTGCCGCTCTACCGAGCCGCACTGGCGGCGGCTCAGAACGATGGCGACGCGGTCGGCGTGGCACGGCTCGGTGCCATGGTGGCGCTAGGCCTCCAGATCCGCGGCCTGCTGGACCCGGCGATCGAGGCCTACACCGAAGCGTTGGCGGCCGCGCGCCGCGCGGATTGGCAGGTGGGCGAGATCGTCGCCGCGATGGGGCTCGGCGAGATCGCCCGGATGAGCGGGCGCAACGCGGAGGCGAAGGCGCAGTACGACCGCGTCCTCGAGCTGTCACTCGCGACCGGCTATCGGTCCGGCGAATGCCAGGCGCTGCTGGGGCTGGGTGACCTCCAGTGCACCTCGGCCCGCTTCGCCGAGGCCACGATCACCTACGCCCGCAGCCTCGCGGTGGCCGAGGAGATCGGCGAGCACCAGGTGGCGATCAATGCCGGCGTCGGCCTCGGGGACGTCCACTTCGACCTCGGCCGGCTGGAGCAGGCCGCCGAGCAGTATCGCGAGGCGCTCGCGGCAGCCGAGAAGCTCCAGACCCGGACGGTGGTGAACTATGCGCGCGCCAGCCTCGCCGGCGCCTATTGGAAGCTCGGCCGCTACGAGGAGGCGGCGGACCTCCAGCGTCAGTGCCTCCAATACACCCGTGAGGTCGGCGAGGCCATCGCCGAAATCGGCGCCTTGCTGAGCCTGGCCGAGATCCAGCTGTCCAGCGGCCGGTACGACGAAGCGCTGCAACTCTTCGAGCAATCCGACCGGGCCGCCCGGGACCAGGGCGAAGGCACCTTTCGCCTCCAGGCGACCCAGGGTCTCGGCAAGCTCGCCCACCTCAGGGCTGACTACTCGCAGGCCGTGGAACTGTTCCGGACCGCGATCGGCCTCGCGGACGAACTCGACCAGGGCATCGACCGCGGCACCACCCGGCAACGCCTCGCAGCAGCCCTTGCCGCCCTCGACCGCACCGGCGAGTCGCTGCCTTACCTTCAAGAGGCCGTCAAGATCTTCACCGACCTCCAGGTGCCCGAACTGGCCGAGGCGCAGCAGCAGCTCGCAGAGCTGCAGGCATGACGAAGCAAGTTCTTGAAGGTCAGCCGACCGGCTTGGCGATGACGACCGCGTTGCTCAGGTACTTGCTGCCGTCCCAGTCCTCACACGTGACCAGGACCAGCCGGCCGGCCACCCCCTGGTCGAACAGGCGCGCGGCCTGCTTGGCCAGGGCTCCCTTGCGGTACACCGCGACGCTCACGACCGAGTACCTGATCGTGCCCTTGCCAGTCGACACGGTGACGGCGTCGCCGGCCCGGAGCTGTTCGAGATCGTCGAAGGCGCCGCCACCGGTGTGCACGGTGTGACCGGTGATGATCGCCGAGCCCTTCGCCGCTCCGGGGCGGGCACCCTCGGACCACCAGCCGACAAGGCTCGGGTTGGACGGCGGGATCAACGCGCCACCATGGGCGCGGATGCCGAGCACTCGGGCCGAGACGCCGAGGCTCGGGACGGACACCCGGATCGGGGTACCCGCCTTGGGGCGATTGGACGGGGTCGATTTCGGCCCAGCCGACGAGGTAGTGCTCTTCGTCGGCCCGGCGGTCGGCGTACCGGCGGTTGATGCCGGCGGCTTCACCTTTGGAGCCGGCTGCGAGGACCGAGCTGTCGCAGCCGGGCTCCGGGGCCGGCCGCCCTGATCGGCGGCCGAGGTGTCACGCCCGAACTGCACGTAAGCCCCGAAAAGAACCAGCGCGGCGCCGGCCGTCAGGATCGCTGCCGTCCACCGTGGTGAACGGGAGCGTCCCTGGCGGCGACGCCTACCGGGCGTTTCAGGCGGCGTGGGTACCACGGCGCTTCAGGGACTTCAGCACACCTGCGGCCAGCAGGATGGCGCCGAAGGCCAGCAATACTCCGCCCCAGATTCCCTGGTGGCTGGAGCTGGCGGAAGCATTCGACAACGCCGGGCCGGAAAGGCCGGCGTCGACCTCGGTCGGCACGACAACCGGAGTGCTCTGACTCGGCGTGGCGGTCGGCGTCTCGGACGGACTCACAGTCGGCGTTCCCGAAGGAGTCTCCGACGGGGTCTCGCTCGGCGTCTCCGAAGGAGTCTCGCTCGGGGTTTCCGACGGGGTTTCCGACGGGGTTTCCGACGGGGTTTCCGACGGGGTCTCGGACGGCGTCTCGCTCGGCGTCTCCGAAGGAGTCTCGGACGGCGTCAGCGTCGGCGTCAGCGTGGGAGTCGGCGTCGGCGTGGTCGGCTTGCCGTAGCAGAAGTTGACGTGGCTCAGGCCGTAGAACGGCAGATTCTTGTTCGACTCGTTCACCGGCGGGTGCAGCGAGGTACCGAGCAGGACGCCGTCCGGCCGGTAGTCGTAGAAGTTCGCGACCGGACCGCCCTTGACGATCGCACCGAGCACGGTGCCACCGACGGCGGTGAAGTCGATGACGGTGGAACCGGTCTGGTCACCCGCGTGCGCCGGGTCGTCGGCAAGCAGCGTGCGGACGGCCATCGTCACCGTGACGCCGTTCTCGGACTTGACACCCGCGGTCGGCGGGTCGAACTTGATCTCCTCCGAGCCCGGGACCAGCACCGCGCAGGTCGGGTTGCCGTCCTTCACGATCCCGTCGGCCGAGGCCGGCGAGGCAAGGACCACGGTGAGCCCGCCCAGCGCCAGCGCGATCGCACCGGCGCCACCGAGCAGAGCCGCGCCCCTGGAACTTACTGCCTTGAGCGCACCAGAGCGCTCCGACTTCGCTACGTCGTTCACAGGTTTCTTTCTCTCCACTGGTCACGCCGGTCCAAAGGGACGGGCTTGCGATGAGTCGTGCGTCCTCGTTCGGCCCGGCCAACTGCGCCCAGGCCACCCCCAAGTGACACACCCCCGGCATTCTGGTGCGCATTCCTCGCCGGACGCAAGCCACTGGGCCGCGGCTCGCCGGGGACTTCACATAACGAATCGGACATCCACCTGCTTCAGTGCGCTGGGTAGTCGAAGGTGCGGAGATCCGGCAGCTGATCTGGACGTGACCACCAGATGATCGAGGCAACTAAAACGCTGTATCTCGTGCTGGAACGCCGTATCCCGCCCATCACGACACGAAGCTGGGTCCGCGGAAGGCGCATGACGAAGCCCCGGCAGCCTGTGGCTGCCGGGGCTTGTCTGTTCGACTCAAAGGGGTGGAGGTGGCGGGAATCGAACCCGCGTCCTTCAGCGTCGACCCAAGACTTCTCCGGGCGCAGTCTGTAAATCGCTAATTCTCAGCCCCAGCACTCTCACAGACAAAGTTGCTGACAGACTCAGTCACTGTAAATGTCCCGCGTCAACCCCGTGACCGAGTTGACGAAGCAAGCTTCCTAGCTGAGGCCAGGAACCGGGTCGGAAGCAACCCCGGGCTGACCGCTTCTTTTAGCTCAGGCCGTCAGGCGGCGAGAGCGAAGCTACTGCGCGCGTTAGCGTTGGCAGTTATTGTTTTCCAGGGATCGTTTGCGAGATAACCCTGGGTCCTCGGCCCGCTTCTCTTGGAACGTACGTCCAAAGTCGAAACCGTTCACCCCCTCTTGAGTTGTCAAACCCCGCGACCCGAAAGCACCCTGACTGGCCGCGAAGCCTCAACACTATCAACTAGAACAAGTCACCCGCACCTGGGATTCCCCGGAGTCAGCGGACGAGGCGCAGCGTGAACGGGTAGCGGAAGTTGGAGCCGAGCAGCGTGGCCAGGCCGCCGACGCCGGTCAGGACGAACCAGAGCAGGCCGAGCAGCGGGAACAGGAAGCCGGCGAACCCGACCACACTGGTGACGATCCCCAGCGTCGCGAATGCGGCGAAGGCGGTCAGCTGGAAGTTCAGCGCCTCGACCGCGTGCTTGCGGACGGCCGGGTTCGACTTCCCGCTGCTGGCGACCATCAGCGCCGGGCCGACGA
Source organism: Kribbella qitaiheensis (assembly GCF_014217565.1). Taxonomy (NCBI): domain Bacteria; kingdom Bacillati; phylum Actinomycetota; class Actinomycetes; order Propionibacteriales; family Kribbellaceae; genus Kribbella; species Kribbella qitaiheensis. The sequence continues at coordinate 5,991,979 of NZ_CP043661.1, read as the reverse complement.
AGAAGGTCGGGTAGCCGAGCCAGTGGGCGATCGAACCCATCCCGCGGCCCTGGCTGTCGGTTCGCACGAGCGGGGCGGGCCGGGTGAAGGCGGCGGGCGCGTACGTCGGGACCGGGCGCGAGACCAGTCCGTCGAAGGTGCCGTTCAGCTCGGCCCGGGTCCGCGACTTCAACGCCAGTTCGATCCTGGTGTCGAACTCGCCATGATCCAGCCGGCCGTCGGCGTACATCTCTTGCAGAATCTCGACCGCACGGTCCCGTTGGGCCGGCGTCACCAGCAGATCAGAAGTGGACATGCACCCACTGTCCCGCCGAAACACGTGTCACCCCATCGGGTTCAGCCCGGACCAACCCCTGAGCCAACCCCAAGAACAAGGGAAGGAAGGCGCTGGGGTCGGGACCACCAACCCCGAAGGTGGATACCTGGCTGGGAACGCGAGCGAGCCGGCGCGGGGTCAGTGGCGGGAGCGGTCTGAGAGGGCTCGCTGGGCCTCTCGGTTGGCTTGGCGTTCGGCGAGGGCGTGGCGTTTGTCGTAGTCCTTCTTGCCCCGGCCGGTAGCCAGCTCGACCTTGGCGTAGCCGTCCTTGAAGTACAGCGCCAGCGGGATCAGCGAGACACCCTGCTGCTCGACAGCCTTGATCAGCTTCTCGAGCTCGTCCTTGTGCAGCAGCAGTTTCCTCGTCCGCCGTGGCTCGTGGTTCGTCCACGTGCCGTGCGTGTACTCCGGGATGTGCATCCCCTGCAGCCACAGCTCGCGACCGCGGACAGCGGCGAACGCGTCGACGAGGGAGGCCCGACCCAGCCGCAGGGACTTCACCTCGGTCCCGGTCAGCACGAGTCCGGCCTCCACCACGTCGTCGATGTGGTAGTCGTGTCGCGCCTTACGATTCTGCGCGATCGGTTTGTGGCCGGTCTGTTTCACCATCCGACCAGTATCTCAGGTCGCCTACAACCATTTCATCGGGTTAACCACGCGACCGTCCTGGTAGACCATGAAGTGCAGGTGGCAGCCGGTCGAGTAGCCGGTGGTACCGACGAACCCGATCACCTGGCCCTTCTTCACGTGCTGGCCGACCCTGACGTTGTACCGGGACAGGTGGTTGTAGACGGTGGTGATCGAGTCGCCCCGGATCACGCCGTTCGACAGGAACAACCGGTTGCCGTAGCCACCGTTGTAGTAACGGTCAGTGATCACCCCGCTCGCGGCAGCGTGGATCGGCGTACCGCAGCCGGCGCCGAAGTCGGTGCCGTCGTGCAGCTTCCAGACGTGCAGGATCGGGTGGAACCGCAGCCCGTACGGCGAGGTGATGTACGTGTTGATCGGGAAGCTCAGGCCCGAGGAGTTACCCGGATCGTCCGGGACGTCCCGCGGCGGCCGATGCTCCTTCTTCGCCTTCGCCCGCTCGGCTGCCTCCCGGGCTGCCTTTCGCCGGGCCGCGGCAGCCTTCTCGGCGCGAGCCCGGGCGATCAGGATCTGCTCGACCCTGGTCCGCTCGGAGACCAGCGCGTTGTACTGCGCGAGCTCGCTGTTCTTCTCCTTCTCGGCGGCCTGCTGCGCGGTCAGCCTGGTTGCCGCGACCTTGGCCGCCTCGGCCTTGTCCGCGGCCACCTGCAGCGTCAGCGCGGTGACCTCCTTGACCGTACGAGCCGCCTCGGCGCGCTGGTCGGCGACCGCCTGCTCCGCCGCGGCGACCTTGACCCGCTTGTTCGCGAGCTGCGCCTGAGCGTTGTTCAGGTTGGTGATCGCGTTGCCCTGGATGCCGAACACATTGCGCTGGACCTGCATCCCGGTGGCCAGATCGGCCGGCGATGCCCCTCGCAGGACGATGCTCAACCCGACCAGGGTGTTCTGCTGCTGGTACGCCGATCTGACGGCGCGACCCGCGACGGCCTTCTTCGCCTCGATCAGCTGCTCACCCGAGGCGACGTCGTCCATCGCCGTCTGGAGCGCCGCCTCGGCCACCTTGAGCTTGCTCGCGGCAACGGTGTCGGCAGCCTTCGCGGCCGCCAGCCGGCCCTGCGCCGCGGCGTACTTCACCTGGACGGCCTGGTACTGCGTCTCGGCCTGGGTGTACGCGGCAACGGACTTGGCGAGCTGGTCGGACGCCTGGTTCAGCTCGCCCCGCTGACTCTGGATCTGCGAGTCGAGCTGTTTCTTCTTCGCGGCGGGGTCCGGCGGGTCTGCCTGGGCAGCCGGGACCGCCGCCAGAACTCCGGCGGACAGGGACAGGACAACGCAGCAAGCGGCGATGACCGTCTGCCGGCCGGGCGAGCCGCCCAGGCGTCGCCTGAGGATCCGTCCGTCCGGTGTTCCGGTGGCGCCGATGCTGTCGTCTCGCTTGATGCTCCCCCGCTTGCGCGGGTTCGCACCGGGGAAGTGCGGGACCACAGTCGACCCCTTGCTATGGGTGATGGTGTCGTGCCGCCTCTTGTCAAGGCACAACACCGACCATAGGTCACCTGGGTCAGACTTTGAGGTATTTCCGCGTTGTCAGGAATGTCGGGACCACGGCGAGCACCAGACCGACCACCACCATGATCAGGGTGGCCTGGAAGGTTTCGGCGGCGCCGACCCACTGCCAGACGCGGAAGGTCTCCGCGGCCCGCTGCATGACGACGAAGTACACGCCGACCCAAAGGGTGCCGCAGGCAAGGACCGCGCCGATCAGCGCTGCCAGCACGGCCTCCAGCAGGAACGGCAGCTGGATATAGAAGTTCGAGGCGCCCACCAGGCGCATGATGCCGATCTCTCTTCGGCGCGCGTACGCCGCCAGCCGAATGGTGTTCGAGATCTGCATCAGCGCGGCGACCAGCAGGAGTCCGGCGGCCACCAGCGCACCGACTTGCAACCCGTTCAGCGCCTTGAAGAGTGGATCCAGGTACTGGCGTAGATCCTGGACGGTATCGACGCCGGGCAGGCCCGCGACCGCGCTGACCAGGTTCTGGTAGCGCTGTGGATCCTTCAGTTTGACCCGGAAGGACTCCTGCATCTGGTCCTCGGTGACCGTGCTGACGATCGGCGAGTCCTTGTACAGCTTCTTGAACTGGTCGAACGCTTCCTTCTTGGTCTCCCCGAAGACGCCCTCCGGCGCGGTGTCCGGGCTCGACTCGATCACCTGCTTGATCCGGTTCTTCTGCTCCGTGGTCACCTCGGTGCCCGCGCAGCCGCGGCCGCCGGAGTCCTTGGTGCAGAGGAAGACCGAGATCTGGATCTTGTCGTACCAGTTCCCCTTCATCAGGTCGACCTGCTCACGCGCGAGCAGGGCGCTGCCGAACAGCGACAGCGACACCCAGATGGTGACGACGACCGCGATCGTCATCGACAGGTTCCGCTTCAGCCCGATACCGAGGTCCGAGAGGATGTAGTTCAAGCGCATAACAAGTCAGTCCGTAACGTCGTAGGTCGGGGAACCAGGGGTGCAGCGGCCCTAGTGCTGGTAGCCGTAGACGCCGCGCGACTCGTCGCGGACGACATGACCGTTCTCCAGCTCGATCACGCGTTTGCGCATCTGGTCCACGATCGACACGTCGTGGGTGGCCATCACGACGGTGGTGCCGGTCCGGTTGATCCGGTCCAGCAGCTTCATGATGCCGATCGAGGTGCCCGGGTCGAGGTTTCCGGTCGGCTCGTCGGCGATCAGGATCATCGGCCGGTTCACGAACGCGCGGGCGATCGCCACCCGCTGCTGCTCACCGCCGGACAGCTCGTCCGGCATCCGGTCCTCCTTGCCGTCCAGACCGACCAGCTCGAGCACCTCGGGGACCGTCTTGCGGATGTGCTGGCGCGGCTTGCCGATCACCTGCAGCGCGAACGCCACGTTCTCGGCGACGGTCTTGTTCGGCAGCAGCCGGAAGTCCTGGAAGACGGTGCCGATCTGCCGGCGCATCTGCGGGATCCGCCAGCTGGCCAGCCGGTTCAGGTCCTTGCCGGCCACCATGATGTGGCCCTTGGAGGTCCGGTGCTCGCGCAGGACCAGGCGCAGGAACGTCGACTTGCCGGACCCGGAGGTACCGACCAGGAAGACGAACTCGCCTTTCTCGATCTCGACGTCGACGTTCAGCAGGGCAGCCTTGGACTGGCCCTCGTAGGTCTTGGAAACATTCTCGAAGCGGATCACGGGATTGTCCGGCCGTGGTCGGGAACAGGGAGCAACGTAGTGGTCACCACGAGGGCACCGTACGCCACCGGAGCGGCCGCGATCAGTGTAGGGCCTCGTGTCGGGGGGTCCGCTAGTGCAACGGAACCCCCGACACGAGGCCCTAGGGTTCTACGGCGTGCCGCCCGACGGGACCGATAGCCGGTACTTCGGGGCGCGCGGGCGTCCGTAGTACGGACGTCAGGCTGGGGTTGCCTCCGGCCCGGTGGCGGGGCGGGCGCCGGCGATCCGGGCCAGGCCCGGCTCTGGCTTGCGACCGGCCTTGCGGGCCGCTTCGACGTGCAGCCGGGCCAGCTCGATGGCTTGGCGGGAGACCTTGACGGTCTTCTTCTCACTCACCGGCGCCTCCCTCGACAACCTCGGTGTCCGCGTTCTCGAGTTCAGCGTACGCGGCCGGGCCGACCCGGTCGATCGCAACGGCGGCCGTCAGCGCGGCGACCAGATCGTAGTCCTCCGGCTGTAACAGTTCCGACCTCATCAGTGAGCGTAGCGTCACCACACCGGCGTCCGTTCCGGCTTCGTCACCCTCGAGGATCTGCTCGACGGCCCACCGGACCATCCGCATCGTCTCCTCCCGGTGCCGCCAGGTATCGAGCTCACGATCGGCCTTGCGGCTCAGATACCCGCCCAGCGCGACCCCGCCCAACGCCAGCACCGGGCTCAGCACGGTCATCACCACCCCGACCACCGAGATCCAGGTCGGGATCACAGACACACCCCAGTGCCCCGTGTCGGAGGTTCCGCTAGCGATAGCGGTGTCCAGGTGCGTGCCCGGGCGCCGGTAGCGCAGCGGAACCTCCGACACGGGGCACAACTCATTGCTTTCTCCTAAATCCGTGGTGATGACCGGTCGATGATGCTACGAAGGACAGCACAGCACCAGCTACCGACAGGAACGGATTCACCGTGATGGACGAGCCGGAAACCTACGACGTCTTCGTCCAGGGGACCGTGTTCCTCGACATCGTGCTGACCGGCCTGGAGTCGGCGCCGACGACCGGGACCGAGATCTTCGCCGAGGGGATGGGCTCCTGCCCCGGCGGCGTCGCCAACTTCGCCATCGCCGCCAGCCGGCTCGGCCTGCGCAGCGGACTGGCCGCGGTCTTCGGCGACGACGTGTACGCCGATTTCTGCTGGCGGACGCTGGCCGACCAGGAGAAGGTCGACCTGTCGCACTCGCGCCGGATCGGCCACTGGCACTCCCCCGTCACCGTGTCGATGTCGATCGACCGGGACCGCGCGATGGTCACCCACGCGCACGAGGCGCCCGGCGACCCGAGCAAGCTGGTCGGCCCGGGACTGCGGACCAGGTCCGCGATCGTCCCGGTGGCGGAGGAACTGCCGAGCTGGACGACCGAGGTCCGCGAGTCCGGCGCGCTGCTGTTCGGCGACGTCGGCTGGGATCCGACCGACGTCTGGTCGCCCGCCGTCCTCGACGTACTGGACGGCTTCCACGCCTTCACCCCGAACGCCGGGGAGGCGATGGCCTACACCCGGACCGACACCCCGAAGGCAGCGCTGCACAAACTGGCCGAGCGGGTGCCGCTGGCGGTCGTGACGAACGGCTCGGACGGCGTACTGGCGATCGACTCGGCCACCGGGGAGGAGGAGCACATCCCGGCTCTCCCGGTCCGGTCCTACGACCCGACCGGCGCGGGCGACGTCTTCCTGGCGTCCCTCGTCCTCGGCACCCTTCGCGGCTGGCCGCTCGCCCACCGCCTGGCCTTCGGGAACCTTTGTGCAGGCCTCTCGGTCCAGCATTTCGGCGGCTCGCTGGCGGCACCGGGCTGGGGCGACATCATCGACTGGGTCCGCGATCACAGCCGTTCCCGCCCCGGCGACGTCGACCCCGACATTCTTCGGCATTACACATTCATCGGAGATGTGCTACCGGCCGGCCCTGTTCCTATTGTCCGCCGCGCCGGCGCGACCATTGCCCGCCTCTCCGACGCCTGAGTAAATCCGAGAAATACCAGATGCATTTATTCGGAAAAACAATCGCTTGACCAAAGAATGCATTTGATATTTCTTTCAAAGGTCTATTCATCGACCACTTCTCCCGGCTAGTGTCACCGCGACCGCCCTCGACTACGGGAGATAATCAGATGAGTACTCCGAGTAGCATCCGTCGCCTCGTCACCGCAGCAGTAACCCTGCCGCTGGTGGCCGGTGGTTTCATCGCCCTGAACGCCCAGTCGGCCAGCGCCGACTGCGGCAGCCACCCCGCCTGGCAGAACCGGAGCTCCGGGGCGGGCAAGGTCATCAGCTCCTCGCCGATCCGGACCGGTCCGTACCAGTCTTGCGATGTGGTCAAGCAGGTCGATACTTCGAAGGACCTCTTCTACCACTGCTGGGTCCAGAACAGCGAAGGCCACAAATGGACCCACGTCCGGATCGCCAACACCACCATCGAAGGCTGGATGTACAACGGCAACCTGAACGACGGCGGCAGCGTCGCTGCGTCCAGCCAGTGCACGGCCTGACACCTCACTGACCAGCGCCCGGCGTCAGCTCGTACTGGGAGCCTGACGCCGGGCGTCGGCGATTAGCGGTTCAAATGCCGTCGAGCCAGCAGGACTGTGCCGGCCGTCAGAGCGAGCAGGATGCCCCCTGCGAGGAAGCTCCGGGAAGGCCCGGTGTGGTCAATGGTCAGCCCCGCCAGTGATGCGCCCGCCGAGCTGCCGAGGTTGTTCGAGGTATTGATCCACGTACTCGCCTCCGTTCGCTGATGCGACGGAGTCAGATCGTCCGCGGCGAGATAGGAGACGACGAACAGCGGCGCGACCGCCACCCCGGCCAGACCCATCACAAGCCCCAGTACGATGAGGTTCGTGGTCAGCGAGGCGGCGAGCAGACCTGCGGCCAGTACGCCGATCAGCCCCGCAAGGTGACTCGACCGGGATCGGGTGTGCTTCCGCCGCGCCCAACTCAGCCCGCCGACCACGCTCCCGGCACCGATCGCCGCCTCGAGATACCCGGCCGCTCCTGGGTGCCCCTGCTGCTGGGCGACTCCGGCGAGAGACAGATAGGCGACGCTGACTCCGGACGCCGTGACGAGGATGACCAGCAGAATCCGGCGCAGTCCGGGCTCGCGCAGCGGACCCAACAGGTGTTGCCGAGGTGGCGCTGGGCTCGTATGACGCGCCAGTGGGCTCGTCGCCATCACACACGTGCCGACGATCATCAGGCCCGCGGTACAGGCGAGTGCGGCAGCGGGTGACGCCGTACTGATCAGGACTCCGGCAAGGAGTGGACCGCCTAAGAAGAGGGACTCCTCGCAGATCGAGTCCAGCGCGTAGGCACGCTCCTTGAGGGTGGTGCCGTCGGTGATGAGGCGCCAGGCCGATCGCATGGACGGGCCTAGCGGTGGGGCGAACAGGCCGGTGATGCCGACGAGGACCACCAGCAGCGGGGCGTTCGCAGTACGGAGGCAGGCAACCGCTGCCAGCCCGGCCGTGCAGACGGCAGCCAAGAGCGGGAGGACCCGACGCTGGCTGTAGCGGTCGACGAGGCGAGCCTTCAGCGGCATCGACAGCGAGGCGAGCCCGAAGGCAGCGACAGCAATGCCTGCGACTGCGAAAGAGGTTGTCTGTTGAACGGTGAACAGAATGGACAGTGGAAGCAGACCGTACGACAGCCGGCCGAACAGCGCGGGCGCGAAGGTGCGCAGCGCGTTGGGCAGCAGCAGGACGTCGCGGTAGCTCCCAGCACGAGTTGTGCTGGTCACGAGAAACGCTCCTAGAGAGCCCCGGCTCCATCAAGGGAGCGGGGTACGGCGAATGGGCTCGGCGACAGCGAGCGCTCTCTAGGCACGGGGAGAAGACATGACGGCGATGCTATCGCGGAAGGAAGATCCGGCGGCGAGATTTTCGGCGGCATCGGCGCGGGTTTGAGAATGGGGACCGGACAGCCCTCTCTGGTCGTAGGGTCGGGGAATGACGCGCGGTGGTCGGACCGCGCCGGAGCGGAGGTACGGCGAGATGTCGGGTGCTGAGGGCAACGGGTTCGGGCGGCGGCGGTTCCTGGCCGTGGGTGGTGGGCTGGCAGCGCTGGCCGTGACCGGGTGTGGTTCGAACACCGGCCGCTCCACTTCGGACAGTTCGAGCGGCGGCAAACCCGCGTTGGCGCAGTGGTACCACCAGTACGGCGAGCCGGGCACCCAGCAAGCAGTTCAGAAGTACGCCAAGGAGTACCCCGACGCGACCGTGACCGTGCAGTGGTCGCCGGGTGACTACGACAAGAAGACCGCCTCGGCGTTGCTCACCGACGGTGGGCCGGACGTGTTCGAGTACGGCAACGGCCCGACCATCGACATGATCAAGGGCGGCCAGGTCGCCGACCTGAGCGACCTGCTCGGCGATGCCAAGAGCGACTTCACCCCGTCGCTGATCTCCCGGCTCACCTACCAGGGCAAGCTCTACGCGATCCCGCAGGTGACCGACATGCAGTTGCTCGTCTACCGCAAGAGTCTGCTCTCGGCGGCCGGTGTCCAGCCGCCGACCACCGTGGACGAGTTACTCGCGGCCGCGAAGAAGCTCACCACCGACAAGGTGAAGGGCTTGTTCGTCGGCAACGACGGCGGCGTCGGCATCCTCGGCGGTCCGGCGCTCTGGTCGGCCGGCCTCGACTACCTCACCGACGACAACACCTTCGGGTTCGACGACCCGGCCGCGGTCGAGTCGCTGCGCAAGCTCCGGGAGTTGTTCACCTCGAAGTCCTTGCTGCTCGGCGCACCGACCGACTGGTCCGACCCGTCGGCGTTCACGCAGGGCCTGACCGCGATGCAGTTCACCGGTCTGTGGACGTTCCCGCAGATCCAGAAGGCACTGCCGGACGACTTCGGCGTGCTGCCCTGGCCGAAGCTCAACGCGAGCACGGGTGCGCCGAGTGTCCCGGTCGGCGCCTACGCGGCCGCGGTCAGCACCAAGTCGAAGAACGTCGACGCGGCGAAGAAGTTCATCAAGTGGCTGTGGGTGGACCAGACCGACAAGCAGCTCGACTGGGCCCAGTCGTACGGCTTCCACATCCCGGCCCGCAAGAGCCTGGTCGAGAAGGCCGGCAAGCTGAAATCCGGCCCGGCGGCCGACGCGGCGAAGTTCGTCAACGAGAACGGGCACGCCCAGACCCCGCTGCTGTGGACCTCGAAGTCCGGTACGGCGTACTCCGACGCGCTCAGCCGGATCATCAAGAACGGCTCTGATCCGGCCACCGAGATCAAAGCCGTCAAGGCGGTCGTGGACGCGGAACTGAAGCGCATCACCGGCTGATGACTGCGCAAGGTCTGCAGCAGCCCGCCCTGGCGACGGGCCGGGCGTCGCTGGGGCGGCGGCTGCGCGGCCGGTACGACCGCAACCTGTGGTTCGGGATCTTCGTCGGGCCGTTCGTGCTCGGGCTGATCGTGTTCGTCTACGTCCCGATCATCTGGTCGGTGGTGCTGAGCTTCTTCGACGCGCACAACACGGTCACCCCGACCAAGTTCGTTGGCCTGGGCAACTACCTGGACATGATCCGGGACGGCGCGTTCCGGTCCAGCCTGCTGACCTTCATCCTGTTCGCGTTGTTCATCGTGCCGACCACCTTCGTGGTGTCGCTCGGCCTTGCCCTGCTGGTGAATCGCGCCCGGTTCGCGCGCACGTTCTTCCGCTCGGTCTACTTCCTGCCGACGGCCTGCTCGTACGTCGTGGCGTCGCTGGTCTGGAAGCTGTCGATCTTCTCCGGCGTCCGCTTCGGCCTGATGAACACCGTGCTCAGCTGGTTCGGCGTCGAACCGATCGCGTGGCTCTCGGTCACCCAGCCCCCGTGGTACTGGCTGGTGATCGTGACAGCGCGGATGTGGTTGCAGGCCGGGTTCTACATGATCTTGTTCCTGGCCGGTCTTCAACGGATCTCGCCGACGCTCTACGAAGCCGCCGCGATCGACGGCGCCAGCGGGCCGAGGGTGCTGCGCTTCATCACCCTCCCCCAGCTCCGCGCCACCTCCACCGCGGTGCTGCTTCTCCTGCTGATCAACGCGTTCCAGGCGTTCGACGAGTTCTACAACCTGCTGTCGAGCTCGGGCAGCTACCCGCCGTACGCGCGACCACCGCTCGTCTACCTGTACTACGCGGCGCTCGGTCAGGGTCAGGACTTCGGCCACGGCAGCGCCGGCGCCGTGATCCTCACCCTCCTGATCGCCGTGATCGCGCTCAGCCAGAACCGGATTCTCGGCCTCGGCCGGAGGGAGGACTGAGATGGCGAACATCCAGCGCTCGGGAGCTTACAAGACCGGCTCGGTCCTGCGGTACGTCGTACTCGGGGTCGGCGCCGTCTTCTTCCTGCTGCCCTTCTACCTGGTGCTCCGCAACGGGTTGTCCACCGAGGCCGACATCACCTCGCCGACCTGGAAGCTGTTCCCGTCGTCGTTGCAGTGGCACAACATCACCGACCTGTTCAAGGACCCGGCCGTGCCGATGGCGCGGAGCCTGCTCAACTCGCTCGTGATCGCGGTGGTGCAGACCGTCGGCGTGCTGGTGATCTCCGGGCTCGCGGGCTACGGCCTGGCCCGCATCCCTTTCCGGTATGCGAATGCGGTGTTCTACTTCATCGTCGCCACCTTGTTGATCCCGGCGGCGGTGACATTCGTGCCGAGCTTCGTGCTGGTGTCCTCGCTCGGCTGGGTGAGCACGCTGCGCGGCCTGATCATCCCGGGTCTTTTCCAGGCGTTCGCGACCTTCCTGTTCCGGCAGTACTTCCTGAACTTCCCGCGCGAACTGGAGGAAGCGGCGCAGCTCGACGGTACGGCGTACTGGGGAACGTTCTGGCGGATCGTGGTGCCGAACTCGACGGGCTTCATCGCCGCGATCGGCACGATCACCTTCATCGGTTCGTGGAACGCCTTCCTCTGGCCGCTGGTGATCGCGCCGGACCAGAACTCCTGGACCGTCCAGATCGCGCTGTCGACCTTCCTCACCGCGCAGACCATCGATCTCCCGCAGCTTTTCATTGCCGCCGGCATCGCGATCCTGCCGCTGGTGATCATGTTCGTCTTCCTGCAACGCTGGATCGTCGAAGGGGTGGAGCGTTCCGGGATCAGCGAATGACCCGGCGTCTGTACAGACTGGGGCATGATCGACGAACTCCGTTCCAGCATTGCCGGCCCGGTCCTGACGCGCGGTGACGAAGGCTTCACCGCCGAGGTCGCTGCCCACAACACCATCGCTGTCCACTCACCCGAGGTGGCCGTCGGCGCCACTTCCGAGGCCGATGTCGCCGCGGCCGTCCGCGTCGCGTCGAAGTACGCAGTACCGGTGCGTGTGCTCGCTACCGGCCATGGCTCCGTCGCAGGGGTCACCGACGGCATCCTCATCACCACGTCCCGTCTCAAGGACCTCAGCATCGACGGCCGGATCGCGCGCATCGGCGCCGGCCTCGACTGGGCCGAGGTCATCACGGCCGCGGCCGAGCACGGTCTCGCCCCGATCACCGGCGCTTCCGACACTGTCGGAACCGTCGGCTACACGCTCGGCGGCGGCCTCGGCCCGCTGGCCCGCACCTTTGGATACTCCTCCGACTGGGCGCGTGGGTTCCGGGTCGTCACGGCCGACGGCAACGTGGTCTCGGCGAACGCCAAGGAGAATCCGGACCTGTTCTGGGCCCTGCGCGGTGGCAAGGGCGGCTTCGGCGTCGTCACCTCGATGGATTTCGAGCTCGTCCCGCTCACCACCCTGTACGGCGGTGCGATGTTCTTCGACGCCGAGCACATCGCTGCGGTCCTCGGCGCCTGGGCCGACTGGACCAAGACGGCGCCCGAGTCCGCTTCGTCGTCCGTGGCGATCCTCCGGCTGCCACCGCTTGAGGTCATCCCGGAGCCGCTGCGGGGCAAGACCCTGCTGAACCTGCGCTACGCCTTCGTCGGCGACCCGGCCGAGGGCGACCGGCTGCTCCGGCCGATCCGCGATTTGGCACCGACGCTGATCGACGCGGTCGGCGAGATGCCGGCGGCCAACATCGCGCAGATCCACAACGACCCGCGCGACCCCGGCCCCGGCTGGGTGCGCGGCCTGCTCCTGGACGGGATCGACGACGGCTTCGTCTCCGCTCTGCTCCAGGCCGTCGGTCCGGAGCAGCAGATCCCGATCGTCGCGGTCGAACTGCGGCACCTCGGCGGCGCAACCCGCCGGGACGTGCCGGAGGGCAGCGCGGTCGGCGGCAGAGAGGCCGACTTCAGCCTCTCCTTCGTCGGCGTGCCCGACCCCAACCTGTTCGCGGACGTCCTGCCGCCCATCGTCGACGGCATCCTCGCCCAGCTCGCCCCCTGGACCTCGGCCCAGAACAACATCAACTTCGCCGGCGGCCTGGAACTCGAAGGCTCGTACGAAGCCAGTTGGTCGCCAGCAACCTTCGCCCGCCTGGCCGAGGTCCGCACCACCTTCGACCCGACCAGCCTCTTCGTCTACCCGTAAACGCTGACCTGCCTTACGTCCGAAGAAGCGGAGGGACGTGTCCTCCACTTCTTCGGACGTAAGCGGTCAGAACGCTGGGATGATGTGTTTGCCGTAGGCCGTGAGGGTTTCTTGTTTGGCGTCGTGTTGGAGGTAGAGGGCGAACTGGTCTACGCCGATGGACTTGAGTTCTTCCAGGCGGGCCAGGTGATTCTCGACCGGGCCTAGGATGCAGAAGCGGTCGACGACCTCGTCGGGGACGAAGTCCGTGTGGGTGTTGCCGGCGCGGCCGTGTTCGGCGTAGTCGTAGCCCTTGCGGCCGGCGATGTAGTCGGTCAGCGCCGTCGGCACCTGGCTGGTCGCGCCGTACCGCTCGACGATGTCGGCCACGTGGTTCCCGACCATGCCGCCGAACCAGCGGGTCTGGTCGCGTTGGTGGGCAAGGTCGTCGCCGACGTACGCCGGGGCCGCCACGCAGAAGGTGATCGCGTCGGGATCGCGGCCGGCCTGCTCGGCGGAGCGGCGTACGGCGGCGATCATCCAGGCCGCGATATCCGGGTCGGCAAGCTGCAGGATGTACCCGTCGCCGACTTCGCCGGTCGCCGCGAGCGCCTTCGGCCCGTACGCCGCGACCCAGACCTGGAGCGAGCCGTCCTCCACCCAGGCCAGCTTCAGTTGCTGCCCGCGATACTCCACGGCCCGGCCGGAGGCGAGCTCGCGGACGACCTCGACGCACTCCTTCAGCTCGGCGATGGTCCCGGGCTTCGCGCCGAGGGTCCGCAACGCCGAGTCGCCGCGGCCGATGCCGCAGACCGTGCGGTTGCCGTACATCTCGTTCAGCGTCGCGAACTGGGACGCGATCACGGTCCAGTCGCGGGTGCCCGGATTCGTCACCATCGGCCCGACGACGACCCGCTCGGTCGCGGCCAGGATCTGGCTGTAGATGACGAACGGCTCCTGCCAGAGCAGGTGCGAGTCGAACGTCCAGACGTGGCTGAAACCGGCCTCCTCGGCCTTGACCGCGAGCTCCACCACCGCCGACGCGGGCGGATCACACTGGAACACCACTCCGAAGTCCACCGGTTTGCCCCCTCGTCAGACCAGGTACGACGACAGCCCGCGGCGCAGGTACCGTCCGTGCCCCTTGCGGCCATGGTAGTTGCCATCGGCCACGATCACGGTGCCCCGCGAGATCACCGTGCCCACCCGGCCCTGGATCTCCACCCCTTCGTACGCCGAGTAGTCCATGTTCATGTGATGCGTCTCGGCGCTGATCCGGGTGGTCCCGTTCGGGTCGTAGATGACGAGATCGGCATCGGAGCCCGGCGCGACGATCCCCTTCTGCGGGTAGAGCCCGAACATCCGGGCCGGCGTGGTCGCGATCGTCTCCACCCAGCGCTCCAGCGACAACTGCCCGTCGACGACGCCCTGGTAGACGAGGTCGACCCGGTGTTCGACGCCGCCGATCCCGTTCGGGATCTTGGAGAAGTCGCCGCGGCCGAGCTCCTTCTGGTCCTTGAAGCAGAACGGGCAGTGATCGGTCGACACCATCGCGAGATCGTTGCTGCGCAGGCCTTTCCACAGATCGCGCGCGTGCGACTCGTGCTTGCTCCGCAGCGGTGTCGAGCAGACCCACTTGGCCCCTTCGAAACCGGGCGCACCGAGCTGATCCTCCAGCGTCAGGTACAGGTACTGCGGGCAGGTCTCCGCGAACACGTTGCGGCCGTCGTTGCGCGCGGCGGCCACTGCTTCGAGCGCCTTGCTGGCCGACAGATGGACGATGTAGAGAGGGCAGTCCTTCGCCACCGACGCGAGCGAGATCGCCCGGCTGGTCGCCTCCGCCTCGAGCGCCTCCGGCCTGGTGATGCCGTGGTAGATCGGATCGGTCTCACCTCGCGACAGCGCCTGCTGGACGAGTACGTCGATCGCGATGCCGTTCTCGGCGTGCATCATGATCATCGCGCCGTTCTCCCGGGCCCGTTGCATCGCCCGCAGGATCTGGCCGTCGTCGGAGTAGAACACCCCGGGATAGGCCATGAACAGCTTGAAACTGGTGATCCCCTCGGTGACGAGCGAGTCCATCGCCTTCAGGGACTCGTCGTCGACCCCACCGAGGATCATGTGGAAGGCGTAGTCGATGTGACAGTTGCCGTCGGCCTTGGTGTGCCAGGCGTCCAGCCCGTCCTGGACCACCTCGCCGGTCTTCTGGATCGCGAAGTCGACGATCGTGGTGGTGCCGCCGAACGCGGCCGCCCTGGTCCCGGTGTCGAAGGTGTCGCTGGCCGACGTGCCACCGAACGGCATCTCCATGTGCGTGTGCGCGTCGATCCCGCCCGGGATCACATACTTGCCTCCTGCATCGATCACCTCGTCCGCCTGGACGGTCTGGCTGTACGCCGGGTCGAACAGCGCGACGATCTTCTCGCCCTCGACCAGCACATCGGCCGGCTGCGCACCGGTCGGCCCGACGACGGTTCCACCCTTGACCAGCAACGACATCCTCGGCGCTCCTCGATTGGTTCGGCTGTTTCCTTGCGTCCGAAGAAGGGTGGGGCCTGACCCTCGCTACTTCGGACGCAACCCGGCTACGGCTTGGTGAGGTCGCCGTACGCGTCGGGGCGGCGGTCGCGGTAGAACTGCCAGCGATCCCGGACGGTGTCGAGCAGGCCGAGATCCAGGTCGCGGACGATCAGCTCGGGATCGTGGTCGTGGCCGACCTCGCCGACGAATTTACCTTCGGGGTCGACGAAGTACGACGTACCGTAGAAGTCGTTCTCGCCGTAGTCGTCCTCGATGCCGACCCGGTTGATCGCGCCGATGAAGTACTCGTTCGCGACGGCGGAAGCGGGCTGCTCGAGCTTCCACAGGTACGAGCTCAGACCGCGGCTGGTGGCCGACGGGTTGAAGACGATCTTGGCGCCGGCGAGGCCCAGTGCCCGCCAGCCTTCGGGGAAGTGCCGGTCGTAGCAGATGTAGACCCCGATCCGCCCGACAGCGGTGTCGAAGATCGGGTAGCCGAGGTTGCCGGGGCGGAAGTAGAACTTCTCCCAGAAGCCGTTCACCTGTGGGATGTGGTTCTTCCGGTACTTCCCGAGGTACTTGCCGTCAGCATCGATCACCGCGGCGGTGTTGTAGAGCACGCCCGGCTGCTCCTGCTCGTACATGGGCAGGACCATCACCATGCCGAGCTCGGCGGCCAGCGCCTGGAAGCGTTCGGTGGTCGGCCCGGGCACGGACTCGGCGTACTCGTAGAACTTGGGATCCTGCAACTGGCAGAAATACGGCCCGTAGAAGAGCTCCTGGAAGCAGATCACCTTCGCCCCGGCGGCTGCGGCCTGCCGCGCATAGTCCTCGTGCGCCTTCGTCATGGACTCCTGGTCGCCGGTCCACTTGGTCTGCACCAGCGCCGCCCGTACAACGTCCGCCACAACAACCTCCCACGTAGCCGAGTCCCCATGCTCTATCCGCGGGCTCCCCCAGTCAACGATTCTCGGGAGAAGGCCTGTCAGAGGGTGAAGGTGTGCGAGGCAGCAGCGGCGGCTCGGCCGCCTACGGTGACAGCGGTCGGGCTGACGACCGTGGTGAGGAGCTGGGAGCCGGCGCCCTGGGTGATGTGGAGCGGGCGGCCCAGGCGCGCGGTCAACTGCGTGGCGGCCGAACCTGTTGCCTCGTCCTCGGCGATGCCCATGGCCGGCGCGAACATGCGCGACCGGATCGTGCCGTCCGCCTCGGAGATCCAGGACCAGAGATAGGTGTGATCGTCCGAGTAGGACGCCGGGTCCGCGGCGAGGACGTCGGCCGCCGAAGGTACCTCGCGCCAGGTGAAGGCGCTGCCCCACGAAGGGTCGGCCTGGACCGAGGTGAGGTCGCCCGAGTGCGTGACGGGCACCTCGCCGGCGGGCACCCGCAGTACGGGGGTGTCGTAGCCCTGGGACCGCAGCCACCAAGCGACGCCGACGGTGGGGTGCCCGGCGAAGGGCATCTCGATGCTGGGGGTGAAGATCTGCAGCTCGCCGGTCGCGGGGTCGTCGATGTAGACGGTTTCGCTGTAGCCGAGCGCGGCCGCGACGCCGAGGCGGGCCGCAGCGGGAACCTTGGCGCCGTCGACGATGCCCAGCGGGTTCCCGAAGGCACCGGAGGGATCGACGAACACCCGTACGACGTGGACGTCGACGGTGGTCACTGGCAGCGCGCCGCGTCCGTGGTGCCTCGGCGGCGGGTCACCGGGAGATCAGAGAACGAGGATCGCGGCGATGACGGCGATCAGGACAACGACGCCGCCGACGATGGCCAGCGTGCGGCCGTTGACCTTCGGCTCCTCGGCTGCCTCGGTGGTGGCCTCGTTGACGAAGGCGCGGAACATCTGCGTGTTCGCACCCGGGTCCTGCTCGTTTTCCGTGAGGTTCTTCTCTGTCATGCGGCAGACCCTACCTGGGCCTGCGGACCGCCAGCAGATTGCAATCGCCGAACTGATCGGACTCTTACGCTCCGTCCGACTACCGTTCACGCTCCGCTGACCGTTGCGCGCGTCGCGGAAAGATGTACCATTTGGTACATGCGCTTCGATCACTCCATCACAGTCCAGGCCCCGGCGGAACGCGTCTGGGAGGTTTTCAGCGACGTCGCCAAGTGGCCCGAGTGGACCCCGACGGTCGACCAGGTCGAGCGGCTCGACGAGGGCCGCATCCACCTCGGCGCCCGGACCCGGATCCGCCAGCCGAAGCTCCCGGTCGCGATCTGGGAGGTGACCGACCTGGCCGAAGGCGAGTACTTCGAGTGGGTCTCCCGCGGCCCCGGGATCAAGACCACCGGCGTGCACCGGGTGGTCAGTACGCCGGAGGGCACGGTGGCGACCGCGACGATCATCCAGGAGGGCCCGCTCGGCTGGCTGTTCGGGAAGCTCTACGCCAACCTGACCAAGCGGTACATCGCGCTCGAGACCGAAAGCCTGAAGAAGGTCAGCGAGCAGGCGTGAGCCGCGAGACCCTGCTGACGGACGCGGTTGAGCACTTCGCTCGCAACGGCATCGGCGACGCCAGCCTGCGCGCGATCGCGACGTCGATCGGCACCAGCCACCGGATGCTGATCTACCACTTCGGCTCGCGAGAGGGCCTGCTCGCCGAGGTGGTCCGCACGGTCGAGCAGCAGCAGCGGGATCTGCTCGCCTCGCTCGAGGAGGGGACGATCGCCGAGCAGGCCGAGCAGTTCTGGCGTCGCGTCACCGAGGCCGCGCTGGTCTACGGCCCGTTGTTCTTCGAGCTTTCCGCCCACGCGATGCAGGACCAGCCGCACACCGAGGCGCTCAAGGCGGACCTGATCAACGTCTGGCTCCCACCGCTGATCGACCTCTGCATCCGCGCCGGCATCGCCCCGGACCGGGCCCCGGCGTACGCGCGACTGGGCCTCGCGGCGTCACGCGGCCTGCTGTTCGACCTGCTCCTCACCGGCGACCGCGAGGGCGTCGACGAAGCGTCGACGCTGCTCAACCAGCTGTTTACCCTACCGGCTTAGCCCGGCTCGGTGGGCTGCTCGATCCAGCCGGTGACGATGGGGAGCCGGCTGGCTCGCAGTACTGCGGTGAAGGCGAACGGGCGCGCGAGCTCGACGTCGAGCCGACGAGCCTGGTTGGTGGGCATCGAGGTCCGCATCAGGCCCATCGCGGTGACGGCGGCCGCCTCGAAACCGGTGGCGAAGAAGCGGGCGAGCACGGTCTGCTTCGCCGATGCGACCACCAGTTGGTCGGGGCTGATCCCGCTGAAGTGACCACTCCCGGACGGCGGGCCGGTCACCGTCGTGAGGCCGAAGAGTTCCCGCTGAGCCAGCAGGTCGTGTTCGACCTTCACGTTGAACGAGGGCAGCGACAGCTTCAGATCCGGCACCGAGGTCGTGGTCAGACCGATCTTGAGCCCGGGCGCGATCTCCTGACCCGGCTCCCCCTGCTCGATCAGGGCACTCCCCGGCTCCCCCTCGGCAGGCTTCGCCGAGGCTGCGACGAGCCCGGCCAGTACGTCGGAACGCTGGGCGTCGGCCGCGCCGATTCCGAGCAGGATGTCGACGTCGGCATCGCCCTGCACGGTGATCACGGTCAACGGACCGGCAGCGGGGTCGGTGTACCGGCGTACGGAATCGAGCTCGCGGTCGGTGCGCTCGAGCCAGTGCCAGGAGCCGCCCGACCACGGGCCGTCGTACTGGCGCTTGATCTGCTCTTTGAACGGCTTGGTCCAAGTGGTCCTGAGGGACAGCGCGGAGGCCAGTACTACGGCAAGGTCCGGCGTCACCTCGATCGGCATCTCGCGGATCAGGCCGTCGGTGTGCTCGGCGGCCCAGGCGTCGAGCTTCGCCTTGTCAGCGCTCAGATCGCCGGTGAGGGTGCCGGTCAGCGCAGCCGGTACTACGGTGTCGAACGACTCGCTCAACTTGAGCTGCTCGTGGACCCAGACCGCCAGCGCGGCATGCAGGTCGGCCGATCCGTCGATGGCGTCGACCAACTCGACTGCCTTCTTCGCGGCACTGTCCGCGTCGAGACCCGCAGCCTCGGCCAGCTCGCTTCGGCCTGGCTCATCGGCTGCGGTCGCCAGCAAGGCGAGCAGGGGCCATAGCCCCAATCCGGACACCACGGTGTTGCCGGGTGGCAGCTCTCGCACCCAGCGCTCGGTCAGCTTCCCGACTGCTTCCACGACGTTGGCATCCATACCTCCACCCTGCCACGCACCAGGTAGCCCCCGCTGCCGTTCGGTGCTGCCGGAGGGGTGGGTCGACTATTTGCCGTGATGACGGTGATTTTCATTTCACGGGTGCGGTGAGTGCTCGTTCGGGTGCGTTTTGTTGTGTCAGGATGCCGCCCATGACGACGCCTGCCGAGGTAGTTGAGAAGGCGCCTGAAGAGGAGGAGCCCGCCGGTTCCTCGATCGCGTTCACCGCGACGCTGGTGCTGCTGGTGGGACTCGCGCTGTTCGGACGGAAGATCTTCGCGGGCGCGTTCACCGACGACGGCGTACGGACCTGGGCGACGATGTTCGTCGGGGTCACGGTCCAGGCGATGCCGTTCCTCGTCCTCGGGGTGTTCCTGTCGGCCGCGCTGACCGCGTTCGTCCCCGCCAGCTTCTTCGCGAAGGCGCTCCCGAAGCACCCGGCCCTCGCAGTACCGGTGGCCAGTGTCTCCGGGGTGGTGCTGCCGGGTTGTGAGTGCGCCTCCGTGCCGGTGTCGGCCGCGTTGATGAATCGCGGCGTAACGCCGGCCGCGGCGATCGCGTTTCTGCTGTCCGCGCCAGCGATCAACCCGGTCGTGCTGGCCTCGACGGCCGTCGCGTTCCCGGGGCAGCCCAAGGTCGTCATCGCGCGGGCCGTCACGTCGCTCGGGGTCTCGATGATCCTCGGCTGGCTGTGGCTGCTGACCGGCAAAGGCAGCGACTGGCTGAAGATGCCGAAGAACCGGCATCCGGAGGGCACCGGGAAGCTCGAGGTGTTCCGCTCGTCGATGCTGCACGACTTCCTGCACGCGGGCGGGTTCCTGGTCGTCGGCGCTGCTGCGGCCGCGACGCTGAATGTCGTCGTACCGCGGCAGTGGCTCGACCATGTCGCCAGCAACTTGCTCGTCTCCGTCATCGTGCTCGGACTACTCGCCGTACTGCTGGCGATCTGCTCGGAGGCGGACGCGTTCGTGGCGGCCCGGCCTGAGCCAGTTCTCGTCGACCGCGCGGCTCGCGTTCATGGTGGTCGGCCCGATCGTGGACGTGAAGCTGATCGCGTTGCAGGCCGGGACGTTCGGGCCGAAGTTCGCCGTCAGGTTCGCGCCGGCCACCTTCGTGGTGGCGGTCTTGTCCAGTCTTCTCGTCGGATGGTGGCTGCTGTGAGGCGCAACGTCGCAGGCCTGGTCGTCGTGTTCGTCGGGGCCGCGGTGGCGCAACTCGCGACCACGGGCACCTATCTGCGGTACGTGAAGCCTGGGATGCGCTGGATGCTGCTCGCGGCCGGGGCGATCCTGATCGTGCTGGCCGTCGTCGACGTTCTCGCCGACACGAGGAAGAAGGACGACGCCGACCACGCAGTACGGGGTGATGACGGGCATGGTCATCACGGGCTGCCTCGTGCCGCTTGGCTGTTGTTGATCCCGGTGTTTGCCTTGCTGGTTGTCGATCCGCCCGCGCTCGGGGCTGATGCGGCACAGCGGCAGTCGCCGGTGTCGTCAAAACCGGCCGCACCCAAGGGGAACTCCTGGTTGGCTGACAGCGCACAGGGCGACACCCCGGTACCGCTGGCGGTGCGGGACTACGCCGTCTGGGCCGTGTGGGAGAAGGAGAGCATGAAGGGCCGGAATTTCCAGCTGACCGGGTTCGTCACCCCGGGCAAGAACGGCACGTGGTACGTGTCGCGGATCGGCCTGACCTGCTGCGTGGCCGACGGCACCGCGTTCATGGTCGAGGCGCGCGGCCAGGTCGCGCCGCCGAAGAACCAGTGGGTGACGGTGACCGGCGAATGGGCCGAGCCGACCAAGCGCGCGGACGGCGACATCGCCGCTCTGACAATCACCGGGGTGAGGACTGTGACACCGCCGGCCAACCAGTACGAGTGAGTACTCCGCTGTCCCGTCGGGTGCGCCGGCGGAGGACTGTGCAGGCCATGCCGCCGATGATGAGGGCGGCTGCGATGCCCTGTTGCGCGCCTACTGCCTCGCCGCGGAATGCCCAAGCGGCGGCCATGCCGACGACCGGGACGAGGAGGGAGAAGGGCGCGACCGTACTGGCGTCGTAGGTGCGGAGCAGGAAGCCCCAGGCGCCGAAACCGAATAGCGTGGCTACGAAGGAGAGGTAGCCGATCGCGCCGACGCCGGTCAGGTTGATGGACTTCAAGGCCTCGGCATCCGCGTGCGCGCCCTCGGTTGCCAGCGACAGGAGCATCAGCGGTACTACGGCGACCGCGCTGACCCAGACCATGAAGCGCAGCGTGTCCTGCGGCTTGGCGTGCCGGGTGACGATGTTCGACACACCCCAGCAGGCGGCGGCCGCGATCACCATCAGCAGCGCACCCACGGGCGCCTTGAGCCCATGGTCGAGCACGATCAGAACCATCCCCACACACGCGATCGCGATCCCGAGCAGTTGGGTCTTCCGCGGCCGCTCACGCAGTACCAGTACTGCGAACAGCAGCGTGAAGATCACCTGGCTCTGCAGGACGAGCGACGACAATCCCGCCGGGGCGCCGTGCGACATCCCCACGAACAGCAGGCCGAACTTGGCCACCCCGAGCACGAGGCCGACGGCGATCACATACCGCCAGGCGACTCGCGGCTTGCCGAGGATGAACACGGCCGGCACCGCTGCGAAGAAGAAGCGTAGAGCGGAGAACAGCAGTGGCGGAAAGTCCTGCAGGCCGACCTCGATGACAACGAAATTGATCCCCCAGACGATGGCGACGGCGACCGCGAGCAGGACGTGACGAGGGTTCATGGTCACCAAGTCTGGGCTGGGCTACTGTTTAGGACCAGCGAATCTTGCTACCGCTATCACTGTAGGAGTGCTAAATGATCGATCTCGGCCGATTGCGGGCGCTGCACGCGGTGGCTGTCTACGGATCGGTCGGCAGCGCAGCCGAGGCACTTGGCTACACACCATCCGCCGTCTCCCAGCAACTGACCAAGCTGGAGCGCGAGACCCACACGATTCTGCTGGAACGGCGGGGTCGCGGGATCGTGCTGACCGACGCCGCCCAGCAGTTGGCGGCGACGGCGGCTCAGGTGTTGCGGTTGGTCGAGGACGCCGAGTTGACGCTGGAAGAGCAACGCGGCCAGGCGATCGGCTCCCTGACGATCGCGGCCTTCCCGACGGCAGCACGAGGACTGCTCCCGGCTGTCCTCCCGAAGCTGATCACCGACCACCCGGCCCTCGACGTACGGGTCGCCGAGACGGATCCGTTCGAGGCCGTTGCCGCGGTCAACCGTGGCGAGATCCACATCGCCGTCGTCCACGACTGGCACAACACACCGCTCACGCTGCCGGACGAGTTGTCCCGAGTGAAGCTCGGCTCAGATCCCGCCGACATCCTGGTGCCGACCTCGCATCGCCTTGCGGGCAAGGAATCCGTCCGCGCCGACGACCTGGTCGGCGAGCGCTGGATCTGCCAGCCGGCCGGCTCGATCTGCCATGGCTGGCTGATCGCGACGATGCGCAAGACCGGCGTCGAACCCGACGTGGCGTACTCGGTCGCGGAGTACCAGACCCAGCTCGCAATGCTTGCCCAGGGCATCGGAATCGGCCTGCTGCCGCGGCTCGGCCGTGGCCCACTGCCGGACGGCGTCGTCGCAGTACCGCTCCACCCGGCCCCGAGCCGCCGCCTGTACGCCGTCTGGCGCACCGCCACCTCTCGCCGCCCCGCCATCACGGCCACTCTGGCCGCTCTGAAATCCGGCTGGAAGTCCCGCAACACGGCTTAGTCCGGCTATCGCGTTCCGGCAGGCGGGAATTTGTTTCATCACCCTTCGCGACCGATTGACAGCGGAACGCAGCCCCGCTAGGTTCCGGTGAACTATTAGGAAACTTTCCTAATCATATCGAGAATCCCCTTCCTGTCCCCGTCCCAGACCGCAGCAGGAGACAAATTGAGTCCAAGTCCCGGGCCGGCGCACCGCCCCGTCGCCGGCCCCGGGTCGCATCCCTTGTGTACGGCGCAACGCCCCTTCCGTCGTCACCCGAAAGGCTCCTCCCATGAGACTGTTCCGTGCAGCCGCAGTACCGACCCTCCTGCTGGCAGCCGCACTACCAGCGCTGCCCGCCCACGCGGCGACCGTGAACGTCAGCACCGCCGCGCAACTCAAGACCGCGCTGACCAACGCCCATGCCGGCGACACCATCAAACTTGCCGATGGCACCTATACCGGCAACTTCAAGACCACCGTGTCCGGCAGTTCGTCGGCGCCGATCACCCTGACCGGCAGCGCCGACGCCGTCCTCACCGCGAGCGGCGGCTACGGCCTGCACCTGAACGGCGCGAGCTACTGGCAGGTGAAAGGACTCACCATCACCGGCGGCCAGAAAGGCATCATGATCGACTCCGCGACCCGGGTCACGGTCGACGGTGTCACCGTGCACGGCCTCGACATGGAAGGAGTGCACTTCCGCAACAGCAGCACCTACGGAACGATCCGGAACTCGAAGATCTACGACACCGGGAACGACGGCCGCGGGATGGGCGAGGGCGTGTACGTCGGCAGCGCCGGCGGCACCTCGGACAAGTCGGACAACGTGCAGATCCTCGACAACACCATCGGCCCGGACGTCGGCGGCGAGGCGGTCGACCTGAAGGAAGGCACCACCGGCGGCCGGGTCGCGGGCAACAGCTTCGACGGCCGCGGCCTGACCGGCGCCAACTACGACGACAGCTGGATCGATGTCAAGGGCAACAACTACCTGATCGAGAACAACACCGGCAAGAACACCACCAACAACGGCTACGAGACGCACACCCAGCAGAACGGCTGGGGCTGCGGCACAGTGTTCCGCGACAACAGGTCCGATCTGACGGGCGCGACCGGCTCTGGGCGGTACGCGTTCAACATCACCAACTACAACGCTTCATCGTGCAAGGTCAGCATCGATCGCTCCAACACGATCACCGGCGGCCGCGGATTGACCAACCCCGGCATCCCGGTCGGCTGAACTTGGTCGCCTGAACCCGGTTGCCGGGGGCACCTTGGACGCCCCGGCAACCGTCAGCCCGCGACCGCCACCACCCAGCCGACAACCAGCCGGCCGTCAGCCGTTGACCAGCAGGCGGAGCTTCTCCTCGGTGTCCTCGTCGGCGGCGGTGTAGACCGTCGCCCGGAACTGCCCCAGCTGGCTGAGCCAGAAGTTCGCCGGCTCGATCCGGAGCAACCCGACCCGCTCGTTGTCCAGCAACTTGACCTTCGTGCTCGGCGCCGCGACGTCGTACCGCTCCCAGAGCTCCGCGAACAGCGGCGAGTTCAGCAGCAGCCGCTCGGTGAGGTTCTGCCACTCGGGCTCGCCGAGGTGATCGGCCAGCGCCGCCCGGTAGGCGGCGACCATGTGCAACCTGGTCGAGTCCCCGTCCACGAACGAACAGCGCCACTCCGGTGAGACGAAGGTCAGCCAGAGGATGTTGCGCTCCTCCACCGGGACCGTGGCCATGTCGATCACGACCTTGCAATAGGCGTCGTTGAACGCCAGTACGTCGTACCGGGTGTTCAGCACCATCGCGGGATACGGCGAGACCTGGTCGAGCATCCGCTGGATCGAGCCGGGCAACGCGGTGCAGTCGAGCTTGGCCGGGCCGAGTGTCATCCCCGCCAGCGTGTAGAGGTGGTTCCGCTCCAGCCGGTCCAGCCGGAGGGTGCGGGCGATCGCGTCGAGCACCTGGGCGGACACGTTGATGTCCCGGCCCTGCTCGAGCCAGGTGTACCAGGTGACGCCGACCCCGGCGAGCTGGGCGACTTCCTCGCGCCGCAGGCCCGGCGTACGGCGACGCCCGCCTGGTGCATAGCCGACCTCGTCCGGCTGGATCCGCTCCCGCCGGCTCCGCAGGAACGCCGCCAACTCCCGCCGCCGCTCCCCCTTGTCGCTGCCACCTGTAGGCACCGGCGCGCCACTCGGTGCTGTCTTGTCGGTGGTGGCTGGGATGCTGGTCAGGAGACTCACCTCTCCATCCTGCGGGCTGATGGCTGTGTTTCCCAGACTGGTGCCGGGTGCTGCCAATACCAGGATAACCAGGCTCTCACCACCCGGCTCGAATCAGCCGCAAGCTGGTTCCTATGACAGACCAGGTCCTCTCCGACCGCACCACCGCTGAGCCCACGGCAGCGTCGCCGCTGGGCCCGGTGGCGCTGACCACGCTGCTCTTCGGCGCCTTCCTGCCGATGCTCTCCTTCTTCATCATCAACGTCGGACTGCCCGCGATCGCCATGGACCTGCACGCCAGTTCCGGCGAGCTCCAACTGGTCGTCGGCAGCTACGGCATCGCCAATGCCACCCTGCTCGTCGTCGGTGGTCGCCTCGGCGACGGGTTCGGCCGCAAGCGCCTGTTCATGATCGGGCTGGCCGGCTTCACCGTGCTGTCGCTGATCTGCGCGCTCGCACCGACCATCGGCGTACTGCTGGCGGCCCCGCGTGGTGCAGGGCGCTGCTGCCGCGGCCATGACCCCGCAGGTGCTCGCGTCGATCAGCAGCCTGCTCACCGGCGAGCACCGGGCCCGCGCGATGGCCATGTTCGGTGTAGCCGGTGGTGCCGCTGCCGCACTCGGCCAGATTCTTGGCGGCGTACTGATCGAGGCCAACGTCTTCGACCTCGGCTGGCGTTCCGTCTTCCTCGTCAACGTGCCGGTCGGCATCGTTGCTCTGATTGCGGCAGTCAAGCTGCTACCGGAGACGCGTGCGCACAACGCGCAACGCGTCGACATCGTCGGAGCGGCTCTACTCGCTCTGACTCTCGTACTGCTGCTCCTGCCGCTCACCGAAGGCCGCCCACTCGGTTGGCCGCTCTGGACCTGGGTCTCGCTCGCCGCGACGATCCCTGCGGTCGCACTGCTCGGTCTGCACCAGCACAGGTCCGAGAAGGCCGGCAGGGCCCCGCTGATCCCACCGACCGTACTGCGGCTGCGCGCGATGCGAATCGGCTTGCTGCTGGCCGTCGGGTTCTTTACCACGTTCGGCGGCTTCATGTTCGTGTTCGCACTGGCCACTCAGGGCGAGGCCGGAATGTCTCCGCTGGAAGGCGGTCTGAGCCTGCTGCCGATGGCTGTCGGCTTCCTGATCACCTCGATCTACGGACCTCGCCTGCAGCAGCGGTACGGCGCTGGGCTCATCCTGCGCGGGTGGATCGTGCAGTCAGTCGGGTACGCCGTACTGGCGGTCGTAGCCCTCACTGTCTGGCCCGACGTGACGCCGTGGACGCTGGCGATTCCCATGTTGATCGCGGGCTTCGGCAGCGGCCTGGTGATGGTCCCGCTGATCGGTGTAGTCGTCGGTCAGGTGCCACCGGCGCAAGCAGGACTCGGCAGCGGCATCCTGCTCACCAGCCAGCAGACCTGTCTCGCACTAGGCGCCGCAACCGTCGGTACGGCGTACCTGTCGCTGGCAGGAACCTCCTGGGGCCAGGGCGGCGCACTAGCCGCAGTAGCCCTGGCAATCACCGCGATCTCACTCCTGATGACCCCAGTAACCGCCAAGCTCCGCTAGCCACCCGAGCGCGCTAGGCCCTCACGCTTTCCCTAACGCCAACCACCAGCAACGGTCAGACCCAGTGGGCTGGTCGTAGTACGGCGGAGGGCAGTTTGGTAGCCGTATTGCCGCGGGCGGCGTTGACCTGGGACTGGGTGAGGAAGAGGGCGCCGGTGAGGTCGGCGCCGCGCAGATCGGCGTCGCGGAGGTCAGCGCCGATCAGATCGGCCTGACGGAGGTCCGCCTCCCGCAGGTCGGCCGCGATCAGGTAGGCACCCCGCAAGTTCGCAGCCCGCAGATCCGCGCCGCGGAGTTTGGCCCCGAACAGGTCGGCTCCGCGGCGTTCCTTGCTTTTCGGCTGCTTCCCCCGGACGAGCCGGCTGGTCTTCAGCAGCAGCTCGTTGACCGCCTGCCGCTCGGCCTCAAGATCCACGGTCTCCAGGTCCTGCAGCGTCACTTCCTCGACGTGGTCCCGGAGCTCCCGCAACTGCTGGTGAATCTCGCGCGTCTGGTCCAACTGCAGGGCTTCGGTCAGATACCAGAGCAACTCGTGCAACTGCCGCATGATCGGCAACGCCGCGAACATCTTCTGGCCGGGCTGCTCGCGCCAGCTCGGTCCCGCCAGCCGCGAGACCTTCTGTCCCGCGCCGAAGCAGTCATAGACCGTGCAGCCCTGAAAACCCTCGGGCCGCAGCTTCTCGTGGATCCCGCAGCGGAAGTCCTGCTGGAGGTTCGGGCACGGCTCGCCCGCATCCTTGTCGATCGCGAAATCGGCGGACTTCGCGAACGTCAGCGCGACACAACATAGACCGTGGCAGCTACCGCAGTCCGCGCGTAGATCTTCCAGCCGCACCGAGGCTAATTCTGGTCGGAGGCCTGCTGGCCGGTACGACGCCAGCGGATGCCGGCCTCGATGAACTCGTCGATCTCACCGTCGAACACGCCGCTGGTGTTACCCGACTCGTACAGCGTCCGCAGGTCCTTGACCATCTGGTACGGATGCAGCACGTAGGACCGCATCTGGTCACCCCAGGAGCCCTGCACGTCGCCACGAAGGGCGTCGATCTCGGCGCGCTCCTCGGCCTTCTTCAGCGCGAGCAGCCTTGCCTTCAGGATGACCATCGCGCTGGCCTTGTTCTGCAGCTGCGACTTCTCGTTCTGACACGAGACCACGGTGCCGGTGGGGATGTGGGTCAGCCGGACGGCGGAGTCGGTGGTGTTGACGCTCTGACCACCGGGGCCCGACGAGCGATACACGTCGATCCGCAGGTCTTCTTCCGGGATCTCGATCTCGTCGGTCTGCTCCAGCACCGGGACCACCTCGACCGCGGCGAACGAGGTCTGCCGGCGGCCCTGGTTGTCGAACGGCGAGATCCGGACCAGCCGATGCGTACCGGTCTCGATGCTCAGCGTGCCGTACGCGTACGGCGCCTTGACGCTGAAGGTGGTCGACTTGAGACCCGCCTCTTCCGCGTACGAGGTGTCGTAGACCTCGGTCGGATAACCGTGCCGCTCGGCCCAGCGCAGGTACATCCGCTGCAGCATCTCGGCGAAGTCCGCGGCGTCGACGCCACCGGCACCGGAGCGGATCGTCACCAGCGCCTCGCGCTCGTCGTACTCGCCGGACAGCAGCGTCCGCACCTCGAGCGACTGGATCGACTTGGCCAGCGAGGAGATCTCGCGCTCGGACTCGGCCAGCGTGTCGGCGTCGTTCTCGTCACGGGCCAGCTCGATCAGCACGCCGAGGTCGTCGACCCTGGTCCGCAGACCGGTCAGCCGGTCCAGGTCGGACTCCAGCCGGGACAGCCGCGACGTCACCTTCTGCGCGTTGGCCTGGTCGTCCCACAGATCCGGCGCCGCGACCTGCTCACCGAGGTCCGCGAGGTCGCGCCGCATCGAGGGAACGTCGAGGACTTTCTCGATGGACGTCAGCGTCGCGTCGAGTGCCTTCAGGTCAGTGTCGAAATCAGGTCCAGCCACAACCAAGCAGCGTACCCGGTGTGTGACTCCGGTCGAGAATCAGTGTTTTGACCGCGCAGCCAACTCGAAGCCTCTCGCCAGTACCGCGAAGACCTCGTCGATCGCCTGCTCGAGGCCGGCAACAGCTTCCTCGAGCTGCTCCGGTGACGGATCGACCGGAACGAATCGGGCCAACTCGCCCTCCAGAACCTTCTGCGCGGCGGCGTACTGGGCGGCGATCAGGCGGGCCATCCGGTCGGAGAGTCGACCGTCACGCTCCTGCAGAGCCTCGGCCAGCAGCACCTCCATCTCCTCGGCGATGCGCCGCCGCCTGGCCAGCAGCGCCGGACTGGACTCGATGGTGCTGTTGAACTGGCGCCAGGTCGCGAGATGCCCGACGGCCAACTGGTTCCGGATCTGGGCCAGATACCGCAGCCGTAGCGCCTCGATCACGTCGACCCCGGCCGGCGCTTCCCGGATCGCCTCCGCCGGCCCGGCCCACCAGCCGGTCTCGTCGAAGACCAGGTCTTCCTTGGTGGGGAAATGGTTGAAGACGGTCTGTACCGCGACGTCCGCCGCCGCGGCGACCTCCGCGACGGTGACGGCATCGAAACCGCGCTCCATGAACAGCTCGGTGGCCACATTCGAGATGGCCCATCGGGTCAGCTGCTTCTTCCGCTCCCGCCGCCCACCCGGTTCCGCCGTCGCATCCATGTCGACAGATCTTAGTCGCGTATGCTTTACTTCTTCCATTCTTGTAGTCACTACATTTTTGGAGCAAGTCAAATGAGCATTCTCGTCACCGGCGGCCGCGGCAAGATCGCCCGAGCCGTCCACACCGGCCTCACCGCCGCCGGCCTCGACGTCCGCGTCGCCAGCCGCGAACCGGCCGATCTCCCCGGCGCCGTCGCCCTCGACACGACCGACCCCGCCTCCCTGGCCGCCGTACTGAAGGACGTCTCCCAGGTCTTCCTGTACTCCGACCCGTCGTCGGCCGCCCTGTTCGCCGAAGCAGCCGAGGCGGCCGGCGTGAAGCAGGTGGTCCTGCTCTCCTCGCTGGCCTCCCACGCCGACAACGGCAACTCCGCCGACCCGCACGCCGAAACCGAGCGCACGATCGCCGCCGGCTCGTACGCGACCACGTTCCTGCAGCCGGGCACCTTCATGACGAACGCGATCTACTGGTCCTATTCGGTCCGCGCCACCGGCCAGATCCGGCTCCCTTACCTGGATGCCGAAGAAGCCCCGATCCACGAACAAGACATCGCCGACGTCGCGATCCAGGTCCTGCTCGACGGCCCTGGCGACCGCCACGACGGCAAGCACTACCCGATGACCGGCCCCGAATCGATGACGCGTCGCCACCAGATCGAGCTGATCACCGAGCTCACCGGCGTACCGATCAAGGCGGTCGACCTCACCCTCGAGCAGGCCCGCGAAGAAATGGGCTCCTCGATGCGCAACCCTGCCCAGCTCGAACTACTGCTGTCCTACTGGGCTTCCCGCGTGGGTTCGCCGCACCCGATCGAGCCCACCGTCGAACTCCTGACCGCCCGCCCCGGCCGCACCTTCCCCACCTGGCTCCACGACCACCTGGACGTCTTCACCCGCTGAACCAGTTCGCCTCGATCGCCTGTCCGGGGACGGGTATCAGGGCAGGATCGAGTCGATGTATCCGCCGTCGGCCCGGATCGCGCCGCCGGTAGTGGCGGAGGCTTGGGTCGAGCTGAGGTAGACGACCATGTTGCCGATCTCGGCCGGCTCGATCAGGCGCTGGATCAGCGAGTACGGGCGGTGCTCCTTCATGAACTGGCTCTGTGCCTCGTCCCACGGGAGATCGTCGCCAACCAGTTCGCCGACGAACTCTTCGACGCCAGGAGTGTGCGTCGGTCCCGCCATCACCGAGTTGACCGTGACACCGGTGCCTGCCGCCACCTTCGCGTGGCCGCGGGTCACCGCGAGGAGGGCGGTCTTGGTCATGCCGTAGTGCACCCTCTCGATCGGCATCACCACGGCCGAGTCACTGGCGATATTCATCACCCGGCCGAACCCGCGCTCCATCATGCCGGACAGATAGGCCCCGCCAGGTCGATCCGCATTCCCCCATCGTGCCGCACCCCCATCCACACCCCCCACCCAACGCGCGTCGCACCCTGTCACCTCCGGGGCAACGCGCGGTGTATCTCGCCAACTCCAGTGAGCGCACGCCGTACTGGATCAAGCTTCGTGTCGTCCGGCCCGAGTCGTTGCCGGGGTCAACGAATCGGCACAACGGCGGTTGCGTCCGAGGCGATGTCGGCGCTGCCCTGCCAGCCTGGTGGCTGGAACGGGAGATCGACCGCCGAGGAGAGCTGAACGGTGACAGTCGTCCCGGTCACGTCCGCCCGCCAGCCGAGGCCGTCGAACCGGTTGCTCGCGTCAACAGAATCCAGGTACTCCGCGGTCAGCCGACGCGCCTCGTCCGGGTCGATCTCCGCGTTCTCACCGGACCCGCCTTGCGCATAGATCGCCGCCAGCCCGTTCGCGGCAGCCAGCACCGCGCCGTCAGCCGTCGCATCCAGATCCCGCCGGACCAGGAACACCTTCGAGATGTCGGTCACCACCACGATCATCAACAACACGATCGCCGCGAAACCGATGATCAGCACAGTCATCTGACCCCGCTCATCCCTCCGACGACGGCTGCCCGCAGTACTGCGGGCGCCGGGCGGAACGGGGAGCATCGTGGTCAGGCGTGACCGCCGCCGGAGCCGTCGGTGTTGCCTGCCTGCGAGCCGCCGGGGAAGGGTTGTTCTCATCGGGTGCCTTTGGCTTCGCGATAGTCGCCGTACGGCTCGGTGTGGACGGAGCTGAGGTGGACCGCGGGGCGTTCGCCGCCAAGCGCGGACGGGATGAGTGGCAGCGGCATCTCGGTGTCGAGCTCGACGGTGACGGTCGAACCCGGCTCGAGGCAGGCGGGATCGCAACTGATCCGCAGTTGGCCGGGGCTCAGCTCGACGCCCTGATCCTTCATCGCCAGCCGCGCGGCTTCGAACGCCCGCGCTCGTGCCTCGTCCTCGGACACCCCCGCCGGAACGATGATGAAGGCCCGCGCCGCCGCGCGAGTCGCAGCCGTCGAACCGTACGACGCTCTCTGAACGTCGAACACGCCGAGCATCACGTAGACCAGTGGCACCATCAACAACAACGCCAACCAGGAGAACTCCACCACCGCACTCCCCTGCTCACCACGCCGTCGTCGCGAGACAACCCGCCGCACCAGCTTCAGCTCGCGATGGACGATGCCGCCGAGCAACCAGGGAAGTGTGCCCTGGTTCAAGCGAAGGATGCCGCGGTTCATTGGCCGGTTTCCTTGATCGCGTGGCCCTCCACATGGAAGCCGATCCCCGGCCCCCAGAGACCGAGCGGTGGCAGGTGGGCCTCGACCACGACCAGAACGCCTGGCTGGCCGTCGACATCCACTGTTTCCGCGGTGACCGAGTCGATCAACTCATTGCGTACTACGCCGTCCACCAACTCCCGGGTGCGCGCTTCCCCGTCGGCCGGTTCGCGGTTCAGAACCGCGGCGTAGTGAGCGCCCTCCGAGGCCGCCGCCGTCACCGTGTTCCGTACGTACAGGAACAGCCCGACCTGCATGATCCCCAGGAACAACGGGACCACGAGCATCGACACCATCACGAAGTCGACCACCGCCGATCCGCGCTCGTTCCTGGAGGACCTCATCACTTGCTGGTGACGGAGTCCAGGGCCTTTTCGAGCATGGATTTGAGCTGGTCGGCGGCCAGCGCCCAGATCGCGACGACCAGACCGGCCGTCATCACGGTGATCAGCACCCAGCCGGGGACGTCGCCGCGCTCCTTCCGGGCCGGTTGTGGCGTCAGCACCAGGGTCAGGAACAACCTGGTCAGCAGTAGGGACATCAGTTCTCCTCAATTCATCCGGCGATCAGCCGGATGCCGACAGCGCCTGGGTAGAAGGCGAATGCGATGGTCACCGGGAGCACCAGAAACACCACCGGGACCATCATTGAAATTTCGCGGCGGGCACCGGACTCGATCAGCTCGCGCCTGCTCGCCTCGCGGATATCGCCCGCCTGCGCCCGCAGTACGTCGGCCAGCGGGGTTCCTCGTTCGAGGGCGACCGCCAACCCGTCGGCGAAGCGGGACAGGGCGACCAGGCCGGTCCGATCGGCCAGGGCGTCGAGCGCGCGGACCAGCGGCTCGCCCGCACGTGTCTCCGCGAGCACGCGTTGCAACTCGATGGCCAGCTCGCCACGGCACGACCGCGCGACCCGGTCGAGCGCCGCGGCCGGGCCCTCACCGGCCGCCACCGACAGCGCCAGAAGCTCTGCCACGGTAGGCAGTTCGGCGAGCAGCCGCCGCTCCCGGCGACGGACCTGGCTGGTGAGGTAGGTATCCCGCGACAGAACGCCGATCACAGCGAGGAAGGCCGACAGCACCAGCAGCCCGACCGGATTGCCGACGCCGAGCGACAGCGCGACCAACGCGACCAGCAGACCGAGACCGAAGCCGGCCGCACCCCACAGCACCTGCTCGATCCGGAATTCCTCAACCGTGCGGTCGATCCCGGCCCGCGACAACCTGCGCCGGACCGAGGCCGCGCCACCGAGCAACCGCTCCAAGCGCGTCGCCCCGGCTCGCAGCGATGGCCCGAACAACCGCAGAACCGCGTAGAACGGCGAACTCGAATCGACCACGCCGAGAAACACCTCCGACCCACCGATATCGCGCAGGTACGGCCCGATCCGGTCGTCCACCGAGGGACGCCGCAGAAACGGCAGCCGCCGCACAACCAGCAACAGCCCAGCTCCGAACAGTCCCCCGAGCAGCGCTCCCGTCACCAAGGGACTCATCGCAGCACCCGCCGCCCGGACAGCCAACGGTCATGCGGCAGCCCTCGTCTCACTTGCAGCAGCGACCCGGACTCTGACAGCCGATCGCCCCGCGGCAGCCCCGGGCTCATCGCAGCACCCGCTCGGGCTCGGGGAGTCGGCCGATCCGCAGCATCAATCTGTAGGCGATGACACAGACGACCGCGCCGACGCCGATGATCAACGCTCCCACCGGTGAGTTGTAGCGCTGGATCACATCGCCCTGGAACGACAACATCCCGAGCACCAGCCAGGGTGCGGCCACCGCGACCCGGGCGCCGTTCACCGACCAGGACTGCCGGGCCTCCAGCTCGGATCTGGTCCGCGCGTCGTCACGCAGGAAGCTCGACAGCGAACGCAACAGTCGCCCGAGGTCGCCGCCACCGACCTCACGCGCGATCCGGAGCGCCTCGATGACCCGATCTCCGACCGGATCCGCGAGCCGTGCCTTCAACCGATCCAGCGAGTCCGCGAACCGCCCGGTCGAGGCGTAGTCCGAACCGAACCGCCGGAACGGCTCCCGCAACGGCAGTGGTCCCCGCTCCCCGACCTGCGCCAGGGCCTCGGACAACGACAAACCGGCCCGTACCGCGGACGCGACGTTGTCGACCACGTCGGGCCAGAGCTCGCGGAACTCCGCCAGCCGCTTCCGGGCCCGGCTCTTCAACAACGCCACCGGAACTCCGCCGGCCATCACCCCGAACACCAGCCCGACCGGCAGCGCTGCCGACACTACGAACATCAGCACGAAGGCGATGACCCCCGTCAACAGGCAAGCGCCGATGAAGGCAGCGGGTGTCACTCCTTCGACTCCAGCACTCGCCAGCAGGTCGCGGCTCCGCCTGATGAGCCGGCCGTCGCCACGTGGCGTCGCGTCCGGCGGTGACAGGAAGGACCAGCCGACCAGCAACAGGCCGATCCCGAAGAACAGTCCGAGCAGGAGGCCCATCAGCTCACCCCACGCGGCAACTCGGTCAGCAGACCGGCCGGCGAGTACCCGGCTTGCTGGAACCGCTCGGGATGGGGCAGCTGGCCCTCGGCCCGGCGCAGTTGCCCGTCGACGGTGCCGAACAGCGTCTCCGTCTCGATCGCCTGATCCTCGATCCGGCCGCTCACCGACACGATCTCGCGCACCCGCCGTTGCCCGTCCGAGGCGATCCCGAGATGCACGACCAGATCCACGCACCCGGCAACAGTCGGCAATACGAAGCGGGACCCGATGTTCTCGCCTGCCAGCAGCGGCAGCGTGCACATCTTGGTCAATGCCTCGCGCGCCGAGTTCGCATGGATCGTGCACATGCCGGGAAGTCCACTGTTCAAGGCCAGCAGCAGATCGAGGCACTCCTCACCGCGGACCTCACCGACGATGATCCGGGACGGCCGCATCCGCAGGGATTCCTTGACCAGGTCGCGCAGCCGCACCTCGCCGGTGCCCTCCAGACCAGCCTGCCGGGTCTGCATCGAGACCCAGTCCGGGATCGGCAGCTTGATCTCGAAGACCTCTTCGCAGCTGATCACCCGCTCGCTGCCGGGGATCGACCCGGCCAGCGCGTTCAGCATCGTCGTCTTGCCCGCCTGGGTGCCGCCGGACACCAGGATATTGAGGCCGGAGGCAACGGCCGCGTCCAGGACGGCAGCCCCGTGCGGGGTGAGCGAACCGAGCGCGACGAGATCCGCCAGCCGGGTCGCCCGGACTGTGAATTTGCGGATATTGATGGCCGCATAGCGTTGAGTGATGCCACCGAGCACGATGTGCACCCGGCTCCCGTCCGGCAGCCGCGCGTCCGTGAACGGCTGGGACACGTCGATCCGCCGCCCGGTCGTCTTCAGCATCCGCTCGACCAGGTCGGCGACCTCTTCCTCGGTCAGCACCGTGGTGGTGAGCTCGTGCCGGCCATCGCGGGCGATGAAGACCCGGCTGGGCTCGTTGATCCAGATCTCCTCAACGGCCGGATCGTCCAGATACCGCTGCAGCGGGCCGAACCCGGCCACCCGGTCGTGCACCTCGCGGCTGACCGCCTCCAGATCGCCGATCGGCGGCACGATCCCGGTCAGGCTGCGCTCGTCGTACTCCTTCATGACGGTCGCGACGATGGTGCTCACCGCGGCCGGGTTGCGGAGTGGGTCGATGCCCTCGCGCCGGACCACGTCGCGGACCTGGGCGTCGATCAGCTCGACCGCGCCGTCCCAGCCGGACCGGCGCGCGGCAAGTCTGTCGGCTGTCATCCGTCTCCCCGTGGCGTCTCGTCCGGCAACCCGCTGATCACCCTGCGCGATCATTCTTTCAAGCCGGAGCCCACCGGCGCCAACCCGCTGCCGGGCCCTGTGGATAACTCTCACACGGGCACAGGTTCACCGAACGTATCCGTCCACTCACCCACCCGGCCACCTTTTGCACCTCCCCGCAACCGATCGGCGCCCGGAGTACGGGGACTGTAACGGGCTCGTTGGCCTGAAGCGTCATAGAGAGTGAGACCACGACGGAAAGGCTGCGATGAGACCGAACGCGGAGAACTTCGAGGAGTTCGCCCGAGCGCGAACACCTCACTTGTACCGGACGGCCTGGTTGCTGGCCGGCGATCGGCACCACGCCGAGGACCTGGTCCAGGAGACACTGGCGAAGATGTTCCGGGCCTGGCGGGGAGTCCAGCGGATCGACAACCCACCGGCGTACGCCCAGACGGTGCTGGTCCGCACATTCATCTCGCAGCGGCGACGGCGGAGCTGGACCGAGCAGCCGACCCCCGACCTGCCGGAACGAGCCGAACGGCCGGGCGATCACGCGCTGCGGCTGTCACTGCAGAACGCACTTGCCGAACTGGCCCCTCTCGATCGCGCCGTACTGGTGCTGCGGTTCTTCGAAGATCGCAGCGTCGAACAGGTCGCGCTGGATCTCGGCAAGAACGCCGGTGCGATCAGGACCAGGACCTCCCGGGCGCTGGACCGGCTCCGGACTGTCCTCGGCGAAGACGCCGTCCACCTGATCACCCTCTGACCTGATGTACCAGGAGCTCCGATGAACAACATGAACGATTCCCTGCCCGACCTGATGCGCCGGGCCACCGAGACCCTCGAACCCGAGTCCACCGACCTGGTCGAACGCGGCATGAAACGCGGTGCCGTACTACGCCGTCGGCGTACCGCCCTGCTCAGCCTCAGCGGCACCACCGCAGTACTGGTAACTGCCGGCATCGTCTTCGGCGGTACCCAGGTCCTCGGCAGCCCGGACCACAAGCAGGCACCCGTTGCCAGTGCGCCGGCCGCGGCAGCCACGACACCGGCAAAGCCCGCCGCACCGGCGACGGGAAAGGACACCCTGGCCACGCTGCGCAAGCTCGTCCCCGCCGGTCTCCAGATCTCCAAGCCGACGTCGATGGACGGCGGACTAGGGGGCCAGAACTCCGCTTCGATCGTCGTCGACGACGGCAATGGTGCGTCGTGGCTGATGGTCACCACGGGATATGCCTACGGCAACCCGACAGACTGCTCCAACAGCCTCCCGCACACCTGCACGATCCAGGCCGATGGAAGCGCTTTGGAGGCGGTCACGCGAGAAGCGGTCAGCCGGAACGGCCACCTCAAGGAAGCGTCGTCCAATTACGTCATGCTCACTCGGCCCAACGGTACTCAGGTCGCGTTGACGAGCATGAGCGCCGCTGGAGAGGGAAGCCCCGTCACGCGGAAGCAACCGTTGTTCACGCTGACTGAACTGGCGAAGCTCGCCGGCAGCAAGAACTGGGGTTACCCACCCAAGAAGACGATCACCCAACAGCCCGCTGCTGAACCCAAGCCGCCGGTGGTACCGCTGCCCGCAACCCTGGCGACCCTGAAGAAGGTCATCCCCGGCCACCCGCAGCTGAGCCAGCCCCACACCTGGGGCGGCGGCCAGAACGGCTACAACGGGGCTTCCTATGTCACCAACGACGGCAAGGGCGCTTCGTCGGTGGACGCCCTGCTGACAACCAGTGCCCCGGTCAAGAAGTGCCCGGAGGAGGGTCTGTCCCACTGCAAGGTCCGGTCCGACGGCTCGGTGCTCGCCTGGGCAAACAATGTCCCGTCCTACGACGACTCCCGACAGCAGAAGTACGGGATCGTCGGGAACTTCATCCAGCTGTACCTTCCCGACGGGCGCACCATCAACATGTCGAGCTTCAACGGGTTGGGCGAGAAGCCCGAGGTCAAGCACACTCGGGCAGCTCCGGCGTACACGGTCGAGCAGTTGACGAATATGGCCGACAGCAAGCTCTGGATCTTCCCTGGCGGCACCAAGTAGGGTCTCGCCCGCGCGTCGTCTACCGTCGGCCGTCCAAGTGATCGGTCAGCGGTGGACGAGGGTGTGTTCGAAGACGTAACGGGAAGCACGGAAAAGATGTGAGCCGTACTCGACGGCCCGACCGTGATCGTCGTACGTGATCCGCGTCGTCGCAAGCAGCGGACAGCCCGGTTCCTCGGAGAGGAGCCGGGCTTGTTCTGCTGTGGCGGGGATGGCCGAGATGGTCTGGTGCGCCACCTTGAGGCGAACTCCTTCGGCCCTGAGTAGTTCGTAGAGGCCGCGCTCGGCCAGCGTCGCCGGGTCCGTGTCCAGCATCTCCGGCGGCAACCAGTTGCGCATCAGCGCGAGCGGCTCGCCATCGGCTCGCCGCAGACGCTCCAGCCGTACTACGCGGTCTCCCACCTCGCACTGCAAGGCAGTGGCGACCTCTGCGCTGGCAGGGGCGATGCCGAAGCGCAGCACCTCGGTCTCCGGCTTACGGTGTGCGGCCGAGAGGTCGTCGTACAGGCTGGTGAGCTCCAGCGAGCGGCGCACCTGACCGGAGTTGCCGACTACCTGAGTGCCGACACCGCGCTTGCGTACGAGCAGGCCCTGGTCGACCAGGCGAGCGATGGCCTGCCGCACGGTCGGGCGGCTCAATCCGTAGGCCTCTGCGAGGTCCACCTCGTTACTGAGCCTGGAGCCGAC
Source organism: Kribbella qitaiheensis (assembly GCF_014217565.1). NCBI lineage: Bacteria > Bacillati > Actinomycetota > Actinomycetes > Propionibacteriales > Kribbellaceae > Kribbella > Kribbella qitaiheensis. Next base: position 5,953,427 of record NZ_CP043661.1, on the reverse strand, counting down.
CGGTAAGTCGCCGCCCTGGATCGCCGCTTCGAGCTGCTGAGCAAGCTGAACGTGAAGCGGGGTGCGACTGGTGCGATCGACGCTGACCTGGACGGTGCTCATGGGCACATCTTGGGGCGTCAGCGGCCCATCGTCGAGTCGAGGGACGGATTTGATCAGATCTCTTCGTTTCTGAAGGCGTCCCGGAACCGGCGCAGCGCGAGCTCGCTGTCGCTTTCCGCGAAGGCTTCGAGCCCGACCGTGCCGTCGTACCCGATCCTGCGCAGCGCCGCCGCGATCGCCGGATAGTTGATCTCGCCGGTGCCCGGCTCGCAGCGGCCCGGAACGTCTGCGACCTGGACCTCCCCGAGGTACGGCCCGGCCTGCTCGATCAGGCTGATCAGGTTCCCCTCGCCGATCTGCGCGTGGTAGACGTCCAGCATCATCCGCAGGTTCGGGTGATCGACGGCCCGCACCAGCGCGAGCACGTCCTTCGCCTTCGCGAACGGCACACCAGGGTGATCGATCTCGGTGTTGAGGTTCTCGAGGACGAACATCACGTCGTACTCCGCACCGAGGCGCGCCAGGTCCCTCAGCGTCTGCTCGGCCGCGAGCCACATCGCACCCGTCAACTCGTACTGCGGTAAGCGGGGCAGGCCGTGATCGCCGAGCTCGGTGCCGTGCAGGTTGAGCCGGGGACACCCGAGTCGCTTCGCCACCTCGGCGGACTGGGCCGCCGTCTTGAGCAACTGGTCCTGGTCGTGGGTCAGCGAGCCACTGATGTAGCCGGTCATCGAGGAGAAGGTCGCGCCGGTCGCGATCAGCGCGTCGATGTCCTTGGTGTGCCAGTTCCAGATCTCGACGTCGAAGCCGAGTTCGTCGATGCGGCGGATCCGGTCGGTCAGTTCGAGGTCGGTGAAGACCATCTCCGCGCAGACGGCCAGCCTCATCCGATCTCCGCCAGCTTCACCGGGCGGTGCTCCTCGTGGGACTTCATCGCGGCGAGCGCGACCCGGAGCGCCCGGCGGGCATCCTCGCCGGTCACCGGCGGCGTGCTCCGCGTACGGACCGCGTCGGTGAAGTCGGAGACCTCCTGGACGTAGGCGTCCGTGAACATCTCCTCGTCGCTGCGCAACGTCTGCTGCTGCATCCCGTGCTCGTGGTAGTGCTGCATCGGGCTGCTCGCGTGACGCCCGGCCGTCACCATCCCCTTCGAGCCGAACACCTCGCCGCGGACGTCGTACCCGTAGAGGGCGGAGAAGTTCGCCTCGGCGGTCGCGATCGCGCCGTTGTCGAAGGTGATCATCACGACCGCGGTGTCGATCAGCCCACTGTCCTTGTACTGCGGGGCGACCAGCGCGTCCGCCTTCGTGTAGACCTCGATCGGCTCGGCGCCCTCGTTCAGCCAGAGCAACGTGTCGAAGTCGTGGATCAGCGTCTCCCGGAAGATCGTCCAGGGCTTCACGTTGGCCGCATTGACGAATCCCGCGGGCCGGCCGGGGTCGCGAGTGACCGACCGCATCAGCTGAGGTGTGCCGATCCCGCCTTCCCGGACGGTCCGGTACGCGGCCGCGAAGTCCTTCGAGAACCTGCGGTTGAACCCGACCTGGAACGGCACGCCGGCGCGCTTGGTGACCTCGATCGCCCGATCGATCTCCGCGAGCGTCAGGCCGGCCGGCTTCTCGCAGAAGACAGCCTTGCCCGCGTCGGCCGCCTTCTCGATCAGCTCGGCATGAGCGGCCGCGATCGAGGTGATCACCACCGCGCCGATGTCCGGATCCTTGAACACGTCGTCGACGTTCGCGGTCGCGGTCGCGTCGTACTTCGACGCCACCTGCTGGGCCGCGTCCAGCCGCGGATCCGCGACGGTCCCCAGCTCGGCGCCCGGCACTCTCCGGGCGATGTTGCCGGCGTGCATGGTCCCGATCCTGCCCGCCCCGATCAACGCGATCCGGACGACTTCCAGCCCATGGTCGGTGTGCATCTGGTCGATCTCCTCGCTTGGGTGCCCCGTTGTGTGACGAGCGCGGCTCTGGGTACTAGAGCGCTCTAGTCAGAAGCTAGCGAGCACTGCTTTGATAGCTCCGTCAAGAGTTCTCGGACTCTTGACCGCCGTAATCGTTTCCGCGCCCGGGCAACAACTTCAGGAGGTACCACGGATGGCTCGTCGGGATCGCCCCGCGACGATGGAAGACGTTGCCTCGTTGGCCGGAGTCTCCCGCGCTCTGGTCTCGATCGTCTACCGCGACGCGCCAGGCGCCAGCGAAGCCACCCGTGCCCGGGTCCTTGCCGCGGGCACCAAGCTCGGATACCGCCCGGATCACCGAGCCCGGTTGCTGGGCCGGACCCGCACCCGGTTGCTGGGCGTGACGTTCGACGTACGGCAGCCCTTCCATGGCGACCTGGTCGAGTCCCTCTACACAGCAGCCGAGTCGGCCGGTTACGAGCTCGCACTGAGCGCCGTCGCTCCTACCCGCGACGAACCTCGCGCGATCCAGTCCCTGCTGGACTACCGCTGCGAGGCGCTGATTCTGCTGGGTCCGATGCTCGCGCCGTCCGCGTTGGCGTCGCTTGCAGCCGACCAGCCGGTGATCGTCGTGGCCCGCAAGGTCAGCGCGGCGGGGGTCGACGTAGTACGGACGGACGACACCGCTGGTGCGCGGCTGGCAACCGAGCACCTCATCGGCCTGGGCCACACCGAGATCGCTCACATCGACGGCGCTAGATCACCGGGCGCCACCGACCGCCGCGCCTCCTACCGGACCACCATGCGCCGCGCCGGCCTGACACCACTCGTCATCCCGGCGGGCCCCACCGAGAACGACGGCGCCCTGGCCGCGAAGCAACTCCTCGACACGCACCCGACGGTGACCGCGGTCTTCACCTTCAACGACCGCTCCGCCGTCGGCTTCCTGGACACCGTCCGCCAGTCCCGTCAGGTGCCCACCGAGCTCTCGGTCATCGGCTACGACGACACCACCATCGCCGCCCTGTCCCACATCAACCTCACCACGATCGCGCAGAACACCCCTGCACTGGCCGACCAGGCCCTCCAGCAGGCCCACTCCAGAACCACCACGTCCGACCACACCACCCCCACCCCGATCGCACCCCGCCTGGTCCGTCGCACCACCACCGGCCCACGGCTTTGATGGCTAGACCCGACGAGAGGAGCCGACGATGACCGATGTTTGGCTGGATCCGGAGGACGCCAAGGTGGCCGACCTCCTCGAAGTACTGCGGGACGAGACGCCCGACTATGAGTATGCGGACCGCATCGAGCAGCAGGTCCCCCTGTACGACGCGGACCGGATCCGCAAGGAGGATCAGCGCGAGGTGCAGGCCGAACTGGTCCACGCGCTCAGCGACGGCCCGGGCATCGTCGTGCTGAAGGGTGCCTTCGGCAAGGACATCGTCGACGCCACGACGGACGAGTTCAACGCGATGATCCGCGATCAGCAGACGGCCGGTACGGCGGCCGGCGACCACTTCGCCAAGCCGGGCGCGAACGACCGGGTCTGGAACGCGTTGGAGAAGCTGGCCGTGCGCGCGCCCGAGGTGTTCGCCGCGTACTACGCCAACGACCTGCTGGCGTTGACCGCGCGGGCCTGGCTCGGACCGGCGTACCAGGTGACTTCGCAGGTGAACGTTGTGAATCCGGGAGGTGAAGGTCAGACCGTTCATCGCGATTACCACCTCGGATTCCAGTCGAACGAGGTCGCCGCTCTTTACCCTGCTCATGTGCACAAGTTGTCGAGCGTGCTGACCTTGCAGGGGGCGGTCGCGCACTGTGACATGCCGGTGGAGAGTGGGCCGACGCTGTACCTGCCGCACTCGCACAAGTACGAACTCGGCTACCTGGCTTGGCGGCAGCCCGAGTTCGGCGAGCACTTCGTCGCCCATCACGTGCAGTTACCGTTGGAGAAGGGCGACGCGGTGTTCTTCAACCCGGCCTTGTTCCACGCGGCCGGTAGCAACCGGTCGGCGGGAATCTTCCGGATGGCGAACCTGTTGCAGATCTCGTCGGCGTTCGGCCGGGCGATGGAGAGCGTCGACCGGGTCCGGATGGCGGTCACCCTCTATCCCGTCCTACGGAAGCTCCGGCAGGATGGCGCCTTCCCGCCGGCAACTTTGGACAACATCATCGCGGGCCGGCGCCGAAGGTTACGCTTTTCCGACCAACCTGGATCGGGACCAGCCGATCGGCGGTCTCGCTCCGCAGACCCAGGCCGAGCTGGTCCGGCAGGCCCTCGACGAGGACTGGCCGGCCGATCGCCTGCAGACCGCCCTCGACGAGTACGCCGTACGCCGCCGTACGGACGACAGCTGAAGGAGAAGGCATGGAACCGCTTCGCATCGGAATCCTCGGCGCCGCCCGGATCGCAGGTCGGGCGATCGTCGAACCGGCCCGGCTGACCGGCGCCCGGCTGGTCGCGGTCGCCGCGCGAGATTCCGATCGGGCGACTGCCTTCGCACAGGAACACGGGGTCGAACGCGTCCACGCGTCGTACGAGGACGTCATCAACGATCCCGAGGTCGAGGCGATCTACAACCCGCTGGCGAACGGGCTGCACGGGCCGTGGAACCTGCGAGCCATTGCCGCAGGCAAGCATGTGCTGACGGAGAAGCCGTCGGCGAGCAATGCGGCCGAGGCCGCGGAGGTTCGCGACGCTGCCCGCGACGCCGGCGTCGTGGTGATGGAGGGCTTCCACTACCTCTTCCATCCAGTGACCCGGCGGCTGCACGAGTTGCTGGCCAAGGGCGAGCTCGGCGATCTGCGGCACGTCGAGGCGACGATGGTGATGCCGCCGCCGGACGACGACGATCCGCGCTGGTCACTTGCGCTGGCGGGCGGTGCGGTGATGGATGTCGGTTGCTACGCCTTGCACGCTGCTCGGATGCTCGCGCCGTGGGGTGGCGGTGCGCCGACCCTCGCGAACGCGCGCGCCGGTGAGCGCAAGCGGCTGCCGGGCGTTGACGAGTGGCTCAATGCCGATCTGGTCTTCCCCAACGGCGCGACGGGCGCGGTGCGGACCAGCATGGCGGCCGAGGAGCTCGACTTCAGCCTGCGGATCACTGGAACGCGCGGCGAGGCGTTCGCGCCGAGCTTCGTCCTGCCGCACCTGGACGATCGGGTGATGGTGAAGACGAAGGAAGACACCTGGGTCGAGCAGCTCGGCCGCAAGTCGTCGTACGCGTATCAGCTCGAGGCGTTCACCGCACACCTCCGCGACGGCGCCGAGCTGCCGATCGACGCCGACGACGCGGTCGCGACGATGGAGCTCATCGACGCCTGCTACCGGGACGCGGGATTGCAGCCTCGCCCGGTCAGCCGGCTCTGACCTGTACTGCACTGACCCATACTGCGAGTGGCCGGCTGAGCTTGGCGCTCGTCCGGCCGCCGCAGACAGACCTATCTACTTACGTCCCTGCTTCGTCGGCGGGATGATCGAGCTGTCGCTCGCGTTGGACTTCGCCTGTTTGGGTTGTTTCGGCTTGCGGACTTCGCGTCCGCCTTTGTTCTTGGCCATGACGCACTCCAGGGCTGGATGAGATGGGCTGAATCGGCTCAACGAGCTTCGTTCGCCGCGGTACTCCTGCTGCCCCGGGGGTTGCCAACGACGGTACACCCAAGCCCTGTGCCTGGGTGCCGTCGAAGAAGGTCAGTCGTGGGTGGGGAAGCCTAGGTTCAGGCCGCCGTGGGACGGGTCCAGCCAACGGGAGGTGATCACCTTGCCGCGGGTGAAGAAGTGGACGCCTTCGGTGCCGTGGGCGTGGGTGTCACCGAAGAGCGAGTTCTTCCAGCCGCCGAAGGAGTAGTACGCCATCGGCACCGGGATCGGGACGTTGACGCCGACCATGCCGACCTCGACCTCGGTCTGGTACCGCCGGGCGGCGCCGCCGTCGTTGGTGAAGATCGCCGTGCCGTTGCCGTACGGGTTCGAGTTCACCAGCTCCAGCGCCGCGTCGTACGACGGGACGCGGAGCACCGAGAGCACCGGGCCGAAGATCTCGTCGGTGTAGACCGACATGTCCGGGGTGACCTTGTCGAACAGCGTCGGGCCGAGCCAGAAGCCGTCGTCGGAACCGTCGAACGGACCCTCGCGGCCATCGACCGCCAGCTCCGCACCAGCGGAAACCCCGGCCTCGACGTATCCGACGACCTTGTCGCGGTGGGCGCCGGTCACCAGCGGGCCCATGTCGCAGCCGCGCGTGCCGTCACCGGTCTTCAGCGTCGCCATCCGCTCGCGGATCTTGCCGATCAGGTCGTCGGCGACCGGCTCGACGGCGATCAGTGCGGAGATCGCCATGCAGCGCTCCCCCGCCGATCCGAAGCCGGCGTTCACGGCGGCGTCGGCAGCCAGGTCGAGGTCCGCGTCGGGCAGCACGACCATGTGGTTCTTCGCGCCGCCGAGTGCCTGCACCCGCTTGCCGTTCGCGGTGCCCTTCTCGTACACGTACTTCGCGATCGGGGTCGAGCCGACGAACGAGACCGACTTGATGTCCGGGTGCTCGAGCAACCGGTCGACGGCCTCCTTGTCACCGTGCACGACGTTCATCACGCCCTCGGGCAGGCCCGCTTCCTTCCACAACGCGGCGATCGCGTTGACCGCGGACGGGTCCTTCTCGGACGGCTTGATCACCACGCTGTTGCCGCAGGCGATCGCGATCGGGACGAACCACAGCGGCACCATCGCCGGGAAGTTGAACGGTGAGATCACCGCGACCGTGCCGAGCGGCTGGCGGATCGAGTACACGTCGACGTTGGTCGACACGTTCTCGCTGAAGCCGCCCTTCATCAGGTGCGGGATGCCGCAGGCGAACTCGACCACCTCCAGACCACGGGTCACCTCACCGAGGGCGTCGGACAGCACCTTGCCGTGCTCGGCGGTGATCAGGGCGGCGATGTCCTCCTTGCGCTCGTTCAGCAGCTCCCGGAAGGCGAACAGCACCTGCGCGCGCTTGGTGAGCGACGTCCGGCCCCAGCCCTTCGAGGCGTCGTTGGCGACCTTGACGATCTCGTCGACGGTCGCGGCCGAGGCCAGGTCCAGCTCGCCCGTCACCTCGCCGGTGGCGGGGTTGTAGACCTTGCTGGTGCGCTCGGAGACGCCCGTCCACGGGGTCCCGCCGATCAGATGGGTGATTCGCTCAGTGCTCACAGCTGCATCCCTTGCTTCTTCGGCCTTGCTTGTTCGGTTAGGCGGTGATCTTTCGGGTCGAGTCTCAGCCAAGCACCTCGCTGCGGCGTACCATCTCGACCTCCACCGGGCGTCCTTCCTGCAGCGACTGCACGCCCGCCGTGCAGACCGCGGCGGCGGCGTACCCGTCCCAGGCCGTCGGGCCATCGATCTCGCCCTTCGCCGCGGCATTCACCCAGCGCTGGACCTCGATGTCGTAGGCCAGCCCGAAGCGGACCCGGAAGTCGTCCGGCACCGCTCCTCCCCAGTGTCCGGCCCGCTTGGTCAGTACGTCGACCCCGAGGCCGATCGTGGCGCTGCCCTTCTCCGCCACCGCCTCGCAGCGCACCTCGTACCCGACCTGGAAGTTGACGAACACCTCCACGTCGGCGATCGCCCCGCCGGCCATCTCGAACACCGCGAACTGCGGGTCGAGCACCCCGTCGCCGACCAGGCTGGTCGGCTTCGGGGCGTGCACGGTGATCCGGGCGATCTCGTCGCCGAACAGCCAGCGCGCCACATCGACCTCGTGCACCAGGGAATCGCGCACGATCATCTCGCTGCGGAACGTCTCCGGGACGGTCTTGTTCCGGTGCACGTTGTGCAGCAGCAGCGTCCGGCCGAGGTCGCCGGAGTCGAGCAACTGCTTCAAAGCGGCGTACTCCGGATCGAAGCGCCGCATGAACCCGACCTGGATCAATGACCGGCCGGCTTTCTGCTCCGCCTCGACCACCCGCAACGAGGACTCGGTGTCCATCGTCAGCGGCTTCTCGCAGAGCACCGGCTTGCCATGCTCCAGACACGCCATCAACTGCTCGGCGTGCGCGAACCCGGGCGAGGCGATGATCACCGCGTCGACCCCGGCGTCGGCGATCAACTGCAGCGGGTCGTCGATCACCCGTACGCCGTCCAGCGCCGTCGCCAGGGCGGTCACCCTGGCGACGTCGGGATCGGACACCGCGACCAGCCGCGCGCCGGAGGTCCGTCGCGCGACCCGCTCGGCATGATCGGCGCCCATCATCCCGACGCCGATGATGCCGATCCGGAGGTCCTGCTGTGTCATCTGCTCTCCAGTGGGGAATCGACCTTGCCTGTGCCGCTGCCCGGCTGCACCACGGCCGACGCGTCCACGCCCCGCAACTCGTGGCTGAGGGCTTCCAGTTCGGAGCCGCCCGCCATCTCGTTCGTCAACTGCTCCAAGGTGATCTCGGCCCGATGCGTGTCGAGCGCGACCCGCCCCAGCTTGAGCACGATGAAGTGGTTGCCGACCAGGTAAGCGTGGTGCGGGTTGTGGGTGATGAAGACGACGCCGAGACCCGCGTCGCGCGCCTTCACGATGTACTTCAGGACCACGCCGGACTGCTTCACGCCGAGAGCGGCGGTCGGCTCGTCCAGGATCAGCACCTTGGCGCCGAAGAAGATCGCCCGGGCGATCGCGATGCACTGGCGCTGACCACCGGACAGCATCCCGACCGGCTGCTCGAGGTTGGGGATCGAGATCCCCATCTTGGTCAACTCCTCGCCGGTGATCCGTTTCATCTTCGTGGCGTCCAGCGTGCCGAACCTCTTCGTCAGCTCGTTGCCGAGGAAGAAGTTCCGCCAGACCGACATCAACGGAGCGAGCGCCAGGTCCTGGTAGACCGTGGCGATCCCACTGTCCAGCGACTCCCGCGGCGAACCGAACCGGCGGACCTCGCCGTTCACCGACAGCACACCGTCAGTGTGCTCGTGCAGGCCGGCGATGATCTTGATCAACGTCGACTTGCCCGCACCGTTGTCGCCGAGCACGCAGGTGATCTCGCCCTGCCTGACGGCCAGGGACACCCCCCGGAGGGCGTGCACGTTGCCGTAGCTCTTGCCGACCTCGTCCAGGTGCACGATCGGCGTGGTCGGGCTGCTGGCCGCCTCGTTGGCGAAGCTGGTCGTAGTGGTCATCGCGCTTCCGCCTTGTTCTTGACGACGAGGTTCACGATCGTGGCCAGCAGCAACATGGCGCCGAGGAAGGCCTTGAACCAGTCCGGGTTCCAGCCGGCGTACACGACGCCGAGTTGCACCATGCCGAAGATCAGCGCCCCGACCGCACCGCCGACGACGGAGCCGTAGCCGCCCGTGAGCAGGCAGCCTCCGACCACCGCCGCGATGATGTAGAGGAACTCCTTGCCTACGCCCTCACCGGACTGCACCACACCGTTCTGGACGAACAGCAACTGCATCCCGGTGAACCAGGCGAAGAAGCCCACGGTCATGAACAGGCCGATCTTGACCTTCTTGACCGGTACGCCGACCGCCCGCGCCGCAGCGGCGTCGCCACCGACCGCGAAGATCCAGTTGCCGATCTTCGTCCGGAGCAGGATCCAGGCGGCGATCGCGACGAAGACGATCCACCAGACGACGATGATCTTGATGGTGATGCCACCGACCTTGAACTGCGACGCGAACACCGCGTGCGCCGTACCGAACCCGTCCATGTCGCTGATCGAGTTCGACGCGACCGCCCCGGACGTCAGCCGGGTGACCGCGATGTTCAAGCCCTGCAGGATGAAGAAGGTACCGAGTGACACCAGGAAACTCGGCAATCCGGTCCGCATCAGCAGCCAACCGTTGAAGGCACCGATCAGCAGCGCCAGCGCCAGGGCTGCCACCATTCCGACCCACACGTTGACGCTGAGCTGGTAGGCGACGATGCCGGCGGTCAGGCCGGCGGTCGTCACCGCGACGCCGGCTGACAGGTCGAACTCCCCGCCGATCATGAGCAGGGAGACCGGGACGGCCATGACACCGATCAGTGCGGCCCCGTACAGGATCGTCCCGGTGTTGTGGATGTCGCGGAAGGGTGCCGCGGTGGCTACGAAGAAGAGCAGGATCACCGCCGCGCCGACCAGCGATCCGATCTCGGGACGGCTCAGCAGGCGCACACCCACGGACCGCGTGGAGACCCGGTCGTCGATACTGTCCGGGGTCGTGATCGTCGATGCCATGGCCGGTACCTCAGCGAGTTCCGGCCGTGGCGTACTTCTCGACGGCATCGATATTCGTCTTGTCGATGAACGCCGGGCCGGTGAGAGTGGCCTCGCCGCCGCCGATCGTGTCGCCGTTGGTCTTGTTCAGCCAGATCGCGTCGACCGCCAGGTAGCCCTGCAGGTACGGCTGCTGGTCGACGGCGAAGTCCACCGTTCCGTCCTTGACCGCCTTGGCCATCGCCTTGCTCATGTCGAAGCTGCCGATCTTGGCCGCTGAACCGGCATCCTTGGCCGCCTGAACCGCGGTCAGGGCGATGCCTGCATTCAGCGCGACCACGTAGTCGGCCGCCTTGTCCTGCTGAAGCTTAGACGTGATCGTCGCCTGCGTCCCCGGCTGGTCGGAACCGTTGACGTTCAGGTTCTCGACGGCGCCGAACTTGTCCTTGATGCCCTGGCAGCGAGCCTCGAGGCTCACGTTGCCCTGCTCGTGGATGACACAGATGACCTTCTTGGCGCCGAGCGCCTTCAGCTTCTCACCCGTCGCCTGGCCGGCGATCCGCTCGTCCTGACTGAAGTAGCCGATCGCACCGGAGGTCTTCCAGGTGTCCAGGCCGCCGTTGAGGACGGTCACCGGGATCCCTGCCGCGACGGCCTTCTTGACGTTCGGGATCACCGCGTCCGGCTTGTTCAGGGTGACCGCGATGCCGTCGACCTTCGAGTCGATCGCCGTCTGGACCAGGTTGGCCTGGGCGGCGCCGTCCGGGTCGGACGAGTACTGCAACTCGATGTTGTCCTTCTGGGCAGCCGCTTCGGCGCCCCGCCGGACGATGTCCCAGAACGTGTCGCCCGGACCGGAGTGGGTGATCAACGCGACCTTCATCCGTGGCGTGTTCGCCACGTTGCCGGTCGAACCACTCGACTTCTCTTCTTCCTTCTTACCACCGGAGGAACTACACGCACCCAGCGCCGTGACCAGCACGAGCGCCGCCCCCGCGGCCACCGCCTTCTTCTGCCACCGAACCATGACTACAACCAGCCTTTCAGACGTTCCCGCGGTAACGCCGCGGCGTTCGGGTGTGACCAGGAAGGGATACCTTGCCCGGTCGTCAAACGGAAACACCACCCCCGTGGGTCCTCAGGTATGACAGCGTCCGCTCCGCGATCGGCAGCGGCACTTCCGGTGGGCAGGGATACATGTCCTGCTCCACGATCGCGAACAGATCGACATCGAGGGCAGCCAGTGCGTCGAGCACCGGCGGCAGCTCTGGTACGCCGAGAGGCGGCTCGCACATCACACCGCGCCGCACCGCCTCGTCGAAGCCCACGCCGGCTGCTTCCACCTCGGCCAGCACCGTGGGGTCGACCTGCTTCAGGTGCACATACCCGATGCGATCCGGGTACTTCCGGATCAGCTCCAGGTTGTCGCCACCGCAGTAACTGATGTGGCCGGTGTCCAGACAGAGGTTGACGTGCTCCCCGTCGGTCTCGACGAGGAACCGCTCGACCGTCTCCTGACTGTCCACGTGCCCGTCCGCGTGCGGATGGAACTGCGTCTTCAGCCCGTACTCCGCGGCGATCCGCCGGCCCAGCTCGGTCACCTGCCGGCCGTGTCGCGCCTGGCCCTCGTGATCCAGTCGCGGCTCGACGATCTCGCCGTTCGATCCACGCCACATCGACGGGATCACGACCAGATGCCTGGCCCCCATCGCCGCGGCCAGCTCGGCGGCGGCCGAGACGTCACGCCAGGTCGAGTCCCACGAGTCCGGGCCGGTGCAGGTGCTCGAAGATCGTTCCGGCCGTCACCTCGAGACCGCGCTTGTCCAGCTCTTCCTTCAGCCGGGCGGGGTCGCTCGGCAGGTAGCCGAACGGGCCGAGCTCGATCCGCGTGTAGCCGGCGCCCGCGACCTCGTCGAGGAACCGCTCCCAAGGAGTCTGCTGCTCGTCGTTAGCGAACCAGACTCCCCAGGAGTCCGGCGCGCTGCCGACTTTCACGGTGCCCATCAGTTCTGCCCCTCGATCGGTGTCAGATAGGGCCGCTGGTCCTGCTTCGACTTCTCGTACGCCGCGGAGGCTGTCCGGGTCGACTCCAATGCCGAGACCTCGCTGACCGGGACGTCCCACCAGGCCTCGCTGTCGGGCGCGCCGATCAGCGGATCCGTCTTCACGTGGATCGCGATCGGCCCGGTCGCCGCCTTCGCCGTACCGATCGCCTTCTCCAGCTCGGCGCGGCTGTTCACGTCGAGCACCTCGACGCCGAGGCTGCGCACGTTCATCGCGAGATCGACCGGCAGGTAGTCCCCGTCCAGCCGCCCGTCGCCGCCGCGCCGCCGGTACGCCGTACCGAATCGCTGGGAGCCCAGCGATTCCGACAGGGCGCCGATCGAGGCGAAGCCGTGGTTCTGGACCAGGACGACGATGATCTTCACGTTCTCCTGGACCGCGGTGACGAGCTCGGACGCCATCATCAGGTACGACCCGTCGCCGACCATGACGAAGACGTCCCGGTCGGGTGCGCCGAGGCGGACGCCCAGCCCGCCGGCGATCTCGTAGCCCATGCAGGAGAAGCCATATTCGACGTGGTATCCCTTCGGATCGCGGGTCCGCCAGAGTTTGTGCAGGTCGCCCGGCATCGAACCGGCCGCACAGACCACCACATCACGAGGCTCCGACAATTCGTTGACGGCACCGAGCACCTGACCCTGGGTGAGCAGTCCGTCGGCGAGGTTGTCCACAACCTCCGCAGGCGGGTTGTACGCCTGCTCGACGGTCCGGTCCCAAACTCGTGCGAGTTCGGCGGTCAATTCCTTGTACTTTTTCTGTACAGACCAATCGCCGACCGCGGATCGCAGGGAAACAAGGGCTTCCCGGGCATCCGCGACAACAGGGAGGCCGGCATGTTTGCCACCGTCGAAGCGCGCCACGTTGATGTTCACGAACCGCACGTCCGGGTTCTGGAAGGCAGTCCGGGAGGCCGTCGTGAAGTCGGCGTACCTGGTGCCGATCCCGATCACCAGGTCCGCGTCGCGAGCCAGGGCGTTGGCCGCCGTGGTGCCCGTCGACCCGACCGCGCCAACCGATTGCGGATGGTCGTAACGCAGAGATCCCTTGCCTGCTTGGCTTTCCGCCACGGGGATGCCGGTCGCCTCGGCGAACTCGCGCAGCGCGTCCTGCGCCTGGGAGTACGCCACGCCACCGCCCGCGACGATCAGCGGCCGCTCCGAGGCCCGTAGCAGCTGTGCCGCCTTGTCGACAATGGATGCCTCAGGCAACGGGCGTGCGACGTACCAGGTGCGCTCCGCGAAGAGCTCCTCCGGCCAGTCATGCGCCTCGGCCTGGACGTCCTGCGGCAGGGCCAGGGTCACCGCGCCGGTCTCGACCGGGTCGGTCAGGACACGCATCGCGTTCAGCAGCGCCGAGGGCAACTGCTCCGGCCGCCAGATCCGGTCGAAGTACTTCGACACGGGCCGGAAGGCGTCGTTGACGGAGACGTCGCCGGCGGAGTAGCTCTCCAGCTCCTGCAGCACGGGCGTGGCCACCCGGGTCGCGAACACATCGGAAGGGAGGAGCAGCACCGGGAGTCTGTTGACGGTGGCCAGCGCCGCGCCCGTGACCATGTTGGTCGAGCCGGGGCCGACGCTCGCGGTACAGGCGTAGGTCTGGAGGCGGTCGCGGGTGCGGGCGAAGGCAGACGCGCTGTGCACCATGGCCTGCTCGTTGCGGGCCAGGATGTACGGCAGTGCTTCGGGGTCTTCCAGCTCGGCCTGGAGCAACGCCTGGCCGAGGCCGGCCACGTTGCCGTGGCCGAAGATGCCGAAGCAGCCCGCGAACAGCTTCTGTTTCACGCCGTCGCGCTCCGAGTACTGGACGCTCAGGAATCGCACCAGCGCCTGCGCGACCGTGAGTCGCACCGTCATCGAACTCCTCCGAATACCGTCATCGTTCGCTTCGTCACCGTTGCCGTCCGGCCCGCCACTGTCATCCGGGGTGCCCCAGCCATCCGAGGTGTCACAGCCATCCGGGGTGCCATCGAGCCCGGCGTCGTCGTCATCGCTCGGCTCCGAACGGGAGGCGGGGGTCGAGCTGCTGACTCGGCCACAGCTCGCGGACCCAGCCGTGCTGGGGGTCGTCGCTGATCAGCCACTCACGTTCGGCGCCGGGACCGGCCATCACGTTCAGGTAGTACATGTCATACCCAGGAGGCGCCATCGCAGGACCATGCCAACCGTGTGGCACCAGCACCAGATCCCCGCTGCGGACTTCCGCGAGTACGTCGATGGGGCGGTCCTCGGTGCCGTAGACCCGCTGGTAACCGATCGGGTCGTTGCCCTTGGCATCCGCCGGGGCATCGTCGGACAGCTGAAGCTCGAAATAGTAGATCTCCTCGAGCTCACTCTCCTTGCCAGGCTTGTGCTCGTCGTGCTTGTGCGGCGGGTACGACGACCAGTTCCCGGCCGGGGTGAGCACCTCGCACGCGATGATCGAGTCCGCCTCGAGGACGGCGGGCGTGCCGAAGTTGCGCACCTGCCGGGAGGCGACACCCGCGCCCCGGAGCTCGGTCTCGACCTGCTCCACGCCGATCCGGCGGAACGGGTAGTCCGACGCGGCCTTCGCATGGGGGAACGCGATCCGGGCCCCGCCGGCGCTGGTGACCGCGACGGTCGAGCCACGGGGGACGTACGCGAGGTCGGTCGGGCCGGCGAACACGTCCGCGCGTCCGCCGAGCGGCACGGTCTCACCGTCGACGATCACCTCGGCCGAGCCGCTCAGCGGCAGGACCAGATATTCGCAGTCGCCCGTCTCGAACTCGATCGACTGCCCGGGGCGAAGGGTAGCGACGTACAGGCCGGTGTGGTGCCAGTCCGGTTCGCCCGGACTGACAGCCAACTCGAACCCGTCCCGTGCGGTCGATCCAGCAGGTCGGTACCAAGCAGTCACGAACGCTCTCCCTCGGCAGAACAGGAGTTGCCAGGAATCGGATGACAGTTGCTGTTGGTCATGCGGCGCCTCCGTGGACGAGGGCGCTTGCCTGGTCTACCGCGGCGGCGACGTCGCCGTCGGGCGGGAAGAGCAGAGCGCGACCGACGACCAGGCCCCGGACCGACGGGAGGCTGAGCGCCTTGCCCCAGGACGCGTAGGTCTCTTCGGGTGCGACAGTCGGATCGCCGCCGAGCAGGAGCGTCGGCAGAGTCGTTGCCTCCATCACCCGTTCGAGGTCGTCCACCACGGGCAGCTTGAGCCAGGTGTACGCGCTGGTCGCACCGAGGCCGGCGGCGATGTGCACCGACTTGATCACCGAGTCCGGATCGAGCAGGTTCGTCACCCGGCCGTCGCGACGGACCGACCAGAACGGTTCGACCATCGCCATCAGCTTCCGCTCGGCGAGCTCGGTGACGGCGCGCGCGCTGCTCTCCAGCGTCGCCACCGTACCCGGATCGTCGAGGCAGATCCTGGTCAGCATCTTGCCGCCGTCCAGTCTGCGCGCAGCGATGTCATCGGCCGTACCGTAGGCCGTGAACCGGTCGTCCAGCTCGAACGACGCGCCCTGCAGCCCGCCCCGGTTCATCGATCCGATGACGACCTTGCCTTCCAGCGCACCCAACAGCAGCAGGTCTTCCAGCACGTCGGGAGTCGCCAGCACACCGTCGACGCCCGGCCGCTCCAGCGCGGTCACCAGCCGATCGATCAGCGCGGGGCGGCTCGCCATCGCCATCGCGTCGTCCCGTACGCCGAGTGCGCCCCGGGCCGGGTGGTCCGCGGCCACGATCAGCAGCCGCCCGTCCTCGCCGACGATCTGCCGCCGCCGACGCTGCTGCCAAGCCTCCGCGATCCGCTCCGGATACCGCACCCGAAGCTCAGTGAGATCCACGCCGGTCGCCCGCGGCTCGGTCCGCGGCCCGGCCGACGTTCGCAGCGAATCCTGCTGCCCAGCGCCCTGCACCGCCTGCTGCCCTACGCCTTGCCCGGGCTGGCGCCCAGCGCCCTGCGCCGGCTGCTGTCCGGGCGCTTGCAGGTCCCGCTCGGTGGCGCTCATGCGTGTTCACCCATCAAAGTCAGGACCTCGGCTTCGGACGGCATCGCAGTGGAGCACTCCAGCCGGGAGGCGACGATCGCGCCCGCGATGTTGGCGAAGCGGATCACCTTCTCCAGCGGCCAGCCGGCCAACAGCCCGTGGCACAGTGCGCCACCGAAGCCGTCACCCGCGCCCAGCCCGTTCACCACCTCGACCGGGAAAGACGGCACCTCGACCCGCTCGTCACGGGTACGAGCCAAGGTCCCCTTCGGTCCCTGCTTCACCACGGCGAGATCGAGTCCCCGATCCAGCAGCGCCTGCGCGGCCTTGTCGGGATCCGTCTCGCCGACCGCCACCTCGCACTCCTCTCGGTTGCCAACAGCAACCGTGCAGTGCTCCAGCGCCCTGCTGACCTGCTCGTGCGCCTCGGAAGGATCCGCCCAGAACATCGGCCGGTAGTCCAGGTCCAGCACGGTGATCGCCTTCCGCTCCCGCGCCTCCCAGGCCGCGAAGTGCGCCGACCGGCTTGGCTCGGCCGACAGTCCCGTCACGGTCGACCAGTAGATTCGCGCGTCCTTGATCGCCTGCAGATCCAGCTCGTCCGGGTTGATCACCAGGTCCGGCGCCTTCGGGAACCGGTAGAAGTACAGCGGGAAATCGTCCGGCGGGAAGATCTCGCAGAACGTGATCGGAGTCGGCAGCCCCTCGACCCCGGTGACGAACCGGTCGTCGACACCCAGCTCCAGCAGCGTCCGATGGATGAACTTCCCGAACGGATCGTTCCCGGTCCGGCTGATCACCGCCGACTTGCGGCCATGCTTGGCAGCGGCGACCGCGACATTGGTGGCACTGCCACCGAGGAACCTGCCGAAGCTCTCGACATCCTCCAGGTGCGTGCCGGTCTGCAGCGGATAAAGGTCGACCCCGATCCGCCCGATGGTCAGTACGTCGTCAGCCATCAGACCGCCTCGGCAATGTGCCGCAGGTGCTCGATGCTCGCCCGTACATCGGTTACCGGCCCCTCGTCGGTCGGCCGGTCAGGCAGGATCGTGTCCTGCTCGAGCACGTACCAGCCGTCGTACCCGGCCTTCTCCAACGCGCCGACGATCGTGGTCAGGTCGATGTCGCCTTGTCCGAGCGGCCGGTACATCCCCTCCCGGACGGCGTCGGTGTAGCTGACCACTCCGCTCTGCACCTTCGCGGCCCAGGCGGCATCGACGTCCTTCAGATGCGTGTGCCGGATCCGGTCGGTGTGCTCCAGCGCCAGCGCGACCGGGTCCACCCCGCCGATCAGCAGATGTCCGGTGTCGAGCGTCAGACCGATCGCCGAGCCGTCCAGCACCCGGCGTACGTCGTCCGCGTTCTCCACCATCGTGCCGACGTGCGGGTGGATCGTGGCCCGGATCCCCGCTGCCGCGGCGATTCCGGCGAGCCGGTCGAGGTTGGCGAGCATCGTCACCCAGCCGGTCGCATCCAGCACCGGGCGGTCGTCGTACCCCTCCTCGCCGGTCGCTGCGGCCAGCACCAGCGTGCTCGCTCCGGCGGCGACGAAGCCCTCCAGCGCCTGCGAGATCTCCGGCGCCGGATCGTGCGAAGGATCATGCAGTACTACGGGGACGAATCCCCCGACCGCACGCAGTCCCCGGTCGGCCAGCGCCTTCGCCTTCTCGGCCGGGTCATCCGGCAGGAAGCCGTCCGGCCCGAACTCGGTCGCGGCGATCCCGACCTCGCGCATCTGCGCCAGCACGGTCTCCGCGTCGTACTGGTAGCCCCAGCCGGGCACCTCGCAGACTCCCCACGAGATCGGGGCGCCGGCGATCCGGTCAGCTAGCTCGGTCATGCGCCGATCTCCTCCAGCAGAACAACGCGGTTCTCGCGTCGGGACAGTTCGCAGGCGTCCGCGGTCCGGAAGGCCTGAAGTGCGTCGCGGACGGTGCACGGGACCTCGCGGGACCCGGCCACCACCTCGGTGAAGGCGGTGAGCTCGGCGACGTAGGCCGGCCGGAACCGGTCCATGAAGGTGGCGTGCGGTTCGCCGCCGGGGAAGCTGACGCCGGCCTCGGCGGACTTCAGCGCGGTGTGCTCGTCCAGCCCGACAGCGACCGATCCGAGCGAGCCGAGCACCTCCATCCGGACATCGTGGCCGGCCGCGTTGTACCTGGTCCCGCTGACCGACACGAAGGTGCCGTCGTCGAGGGTGAGCAGCGCGGCGGCCGCATCGACGTCGCCGTACTCGCCGAAGAACGCCTCGCCCCGGTTCGCCCCGGTGGCGAAGACGCTGACCACCTCGCGGCCGGTGACGAAGCGGAGGATGTCGAAGTCGTGCACGGTGCAGTCACGGAAGAACCCGCCGCTGGTCGGGATGTACTCCTGCGGCGGCGGGAACGCGTCGTTCGTGTTCGCCCGGATGTGGTGAATGAACCCGAGGGCGCCGGACCGGACCTGCTCGGCCGCGGCCTGGTAGCCGAGGTCGAAGCGACGCTGGAAGCCGATGTGCACCGGCACTCCCGAAGCCTCGACCAGTGCGACCACCTGCTGGGTCTCGGCCAGGTCGAGGGCGACCGGCTTCTCGCAGAAGGTCGGGATCCCGGCGGCGACGGCCTTGCCGATCAGCGCGGCGTGCGCGGAGGTGGCCGCGGTGATCACGACGCCGTCAAGGCCGCTGCTCAGCAGCTGATCCACGTCGGCCGCGAACTCGAGGCCGAGGTCCTTCGCGACCAGTTCCGCCCGGCTCGCGTCGACGTCGGTGACCACGACCTGGTCCACCGCCGGCAGACCCTTCAGCGTCGCGGCGTGGAACGCCCCGATCCGTCCGGCTCCGACCAACCCGATTCGCATCCTGTGACCTCTCGTCAAGGCTTGTGTGAGTCCCGAAGCACCCGACCAGTGGCGGTGCTGGTTCAGCTTTGTCCGCCCGCGAAGAGGTGTCAATAGTTTGTAAGCACATTTTCATGTCGAGACATACAAACCCCCTTCAGGTAATATCCGGACATGGCCGCCCTCCCGATCCAGATCGATCGGGCGAGCCCGGTGCCGCTCTACCACCAGCTCGCCGAGCAGCTGATCGCCGCGATCAGCGACGGCACCCTGCGCCCGGGCGACCCGTTCGAGAACGAGCAGGCGATGTCGGACCGGCTCAGCCTGTCCCGGCCGACCGTCCGGCGGGCGATCTCGGAGCTGGTGAACAAGGGCCTGCTGGTCCGTCGCCGCGGCATCGGCACCACCGTCGCCAACCAGATGGTGCACCGCAAGGCCGAGCTGACCAGCCTGTACGACGATCTCGAGCGCGAAGGCCGGACGCCGCACACCGACGTGCTCTCGTTGCAGTGCGAGGCCCACGACGACCGGGCCGCCGAGGCGCTCGGTCTCCCGCCGGGGACGCCGGTGGTCGCGATCGTCCGGCTCCGGTACGCAGGCGACGTGCCGCTCGCGATCATGCGCAACTGGTTGCCGCCAGCAATGAATGACCTGACCGTCGAGGCACTCCAGAAGGAAGGCCTGTACGCCCTGCTCCGCGCTCGCGGCATCCGGCCGAGCGTGGCCCGCCAGCGCATCGGTGCCCGCAACGCGACCGCCGAAGAACGCCGTACTCTGCATCTCACCAAGGCCGAGCCGCTGGTCACGATGACCCGCAGCGCCTATGACGCCGACGGCTCCCCCGTCGAATTCGGCGACCACTGTTACCGCGCCGACCAGTACTCCGTGGAGGTAGTCGTCTCCGACCGCTGAATCAACGGGCTGGCTGGGGTGGTTGCGCCCTCTTCGGCCGCTGATTCCTCAGCGGGCGCGGGTGATGGCTTCGTCGAAGGTTTCGGGGAGCAGGGGGATGACGACGAGGGCGATGCGGAGGGACGGGTCGAGTCGGTTCCAGAGGAGGTCGGGGAGGGACTCCCACTCGACCTCTACGGAGACGACTACCGGATATCCGTCGGTGACCACCTGGGCGGCGGTGCCGGAGTACGTGGTGATGACGCCGGCGGTGGCCTCCTCGGAGCGGCGCAGGAACAAGGACGGGTGCTGGACCTGGTCCGCCGAATACGAGCGGGCGGAGCCTACGACGACGTCGAGTAGCTCAGGGCCCTCGATGACGGCACCGGCGAAGATGCGCGGCGTACGGATGGGCGGGTCGGGTTCGTAGTCGAGATTTCGCAGCGCAACCTGGAGATCCACAAAGTCGGCGTGGGTGCCGGCGAGTTCGGGGACGTGGCTGCCGTTGCCGACGATGAACCAGTCCTCGTCCCGGATCGCGGCGGTGTAGTGACGCAGTTCGTCGGCCGCGCCACCGCCCGTCTCCCGGACGACGATCTCGCGCTCGGACACGACGAGCTCGCGCTGCTGGGAGGCGGGGCTTCGCCCGGTCAGCCAGTAGGCGGCAAACGGCATCCCGTCGCTGTCGCGCCCGATCGCCAGCCCACGGCCCGGATACTCACAACCGCCAGCCACATCCATGAGGGTCGCCACGCGCCGAAGCCTAACGTCCGAAGAAGCGGAGGGGACGTGTACTCCACTTCTTCGGACGTAAGCAATCGGGCGAGGTGGGTCAGGCGTGGTTGCCCAGCAAGGTGCGGACCAGGCGTAGGCCGACGGACAGGTGGGCCAGTTCGGGCCCCTCGGTCTCGACGATCTCCTCCATCATGGTGGCGGCCCTGGACAGGGCGGTCGCGTTCATGTCCTGCCAGGCCCTGACCCGCTCCTCCGGCTCGGCGGCCGCGTCCGTCTGGCTGAGCACCTGGCGGGTCAGCCGGGCGTGGACGGCGTGCAGGTCGTCGCGAAGCGCCGCGCGCGCCATCGTCTGCCAGCGGTCGGTTCGCGGCAGGCCGACGATGCGTTCGAGGAAGAGGCCGAGTTGCAGCCGCTCGCCGAGGGCGAAGTGGACCTTGGCGACCTCGAGCAGGTCCAGGTCGTCCGCCTCGGCCGTCTCGACGATGCCGAGCCCCGCGTACGCCGGGGGCAGCACCGCGATCCGGGTGGCGAAGTCCTCGGCCACCCCCTTGCCGATCAGCTCCTCGCGGCGATGCTCGAACAGCGCGAGCTCGCGGCCCCGCAGTACGTCGGGAAGCGCGGCGGTGAGCTTGGCGATGCCGGCCGAGAAGAACTCGATCAGCTCGGCGATGTCCACCGGGGGCCGCCGGTTCGAGACCAGCCAGCGGGTGGCCCGCTCGACCAGGGTGCGGGTCTCGAGCCGCATCGCGGTCTGGGTGTCGGCGTGGATGACGTTGTCGAGTTCGGCGTTGCGGGCCAGCAGCTCGGGCTGCGCGAAGATCCGCGACGCGGCCAGGTTGGCCCGGACGACGTCCTCGATCGTCCCGCCGGTCTCCAGCGAGAGCCGGTGGTACGCCGTGATGCCGGAGGAGTTGATGAACTCGTTCACCACCTGGGTGGTGATGATCTCGCGGCGCAGCTGGTGCGACTTCATCGGCCCGGCGAAGCGTTCCTGGATCGCCTGTGGGAAGTAGCTGGCCAGCTTCGACTCCAGGTAGTCGTCGTCCGGCAGCGTGGTCTTCAGCAACTCCGCCTCGAGCACGATCTTGGTGTAGGCGATCAGCACCGAAAGCTCCGGCGAGGTCAGCCCACGCCCGTCGGCCTTGCGCCGCTTGAACTCCGCGACGCTCGGCAGGAACTCCAGCTCCCGGTCGAGCAGACCTTGCTTCTCCAGCCGGCGGACCCAGTCCTGGTGGACGTGCAGCAGCGCGGCGGCCTGAGCGGTGGCGTTGGCCAGCCCGATGTTCTGCCGGTAGTTGCTCTTCAGCACCAGCGCGGCGACCTCGTCCGTCATCGACGCGATCACGTCGTTGCGCTGCTTCTCGGTCAGGTCGCCGTCGGCGACCACCTTGTCCAGCAGGATCTTGATGTTCACCTCGTGGTCGGAGGTGTCCACGCCGGCCACGTTGTCGATGAAGTCGGTGTTGATCCGGCCGCCCTTGGCGGCGTACTCGATCCGCCCCAGCTGGGTGAAGCCGAGGTTGCCGCCCTCGCCGACCGCCTTGGCGCCCAG
Organism: Kribbella qitaiheensis; assembly: GCF_014217565.1. Taxonomy (NCBI): domain Bacteria; kingdom Bacillati; phylum Actinomycetota; class Actinomycetes; order Propionibacteriales; family Kribbellaceae; genus Kribbella; species Kribbella qitaiheensis. The sequence continues at coordinate 5,931,305 of NZ_CP043661.1, read as the reverse complement.
ATCCGCGCCGTTGATCCGGATCGCGTCGTTGGCCTTGTCGCCGACATCCGCGTGCGTCTCGGTGCTCGCCTTCACGTAGGTGCCGATACCGCCGTTCCAGAACAGGTCGACCGGCGCCTTCACGATCGCCTGCATCAGCTCGGCCGGTGTCAGCCTCGCCGGGTTGTCCTGCAGCCCGAGCGCCGCCCTGACCTCGGCCGAGATCGGGATCGCCTTGTCGGTCCGCGGGTAGATCCCACCGCCGGCCGAGATCAGCGCGCTGTCGTAGTCCGCCCACGACGAGCGTGGCAGGTCGAACAACCGCTTGCGCTCGACGAAGGAGGTCGCCGCGTCCGGCGTCGGGTCCAGGAAGATGTGCCGGTGGTCGAATGCCGCGACCAGCTGGATGTGCTCCGACAGCAGCATCCCGTTGCCGAACACGTCACCCGACATGTCGCCGATACCGACGACGGTGAAGTCGGTGTGCTGGCAGTCGTGGCCCATCTCGCGGAAGTGCCGCTTGACCGACTCCCACGCGCCACGGGCGGTGATGCCCATCGCCTTGTGGTCGTAGCCGACCGACCCACCCGAGGCGAACGCGTCACCCAGCCAGAAGCCGTACTCCTTGGCGACACCGTTGGCGATATCTGAGAACGTCGCCGTGCCCTTGTCCGCGGCAACCACCAGGTACGCGTCGTCGCCGTCGTAGCGAACCACGTCGCGGGGTGGCACCACGGAGCCGGACACGATGTTGTCGGTGATGTCCAGCAGCCCAGAGATGAAGGTCTTGTACGACGCGACGCCCTCGGCGAGCCAGGCATCCCGGTCCACCGACGGGTCGGGCAGCTGCTTGGCGTAGAAGCCTCCCTTCGCGCCGACCGGCACGATCACCGAGTTCTTCACCATCTGCGCCTTGACCAGGCCGAGCACCTCGGTCCGGAAATCCTCCCGCCGGTCCGACCAGCGCAACCCGCCCCGGGCCACGGCGCCGAACCGGAGGTGCACCCCTTCGACCCGCGGCGAGTACACGAAGATCTCGTACGCCGGCCGCGGCTGCGGCAGCTCCGGGATGGCCTTCGGCTCCAGCTTGAACGAGATGTAGGCGCGTGGCTGCCCGTCCGGTCCCGGCTGGAAGTAGTTGGTCCGCAGGGTCGCCTTGATCACGGTCAGGTAGGACCGCAGGATCCGGTCCTCGTCCAGGCTCCGCACCGTGTCCAGCGCGGCGACGATCTCCTTCTCCAGCTGGTCGACCGCGGTCCGCCGGTTCGGGTCGTCGGCCGCACCGTGCGCCGGGTCGAAGCTGGTCTCGAACATCCGGACCAGCAGCCCGGCCACGTCGACGTGGCTGAGGAAGGTGTTCTCGATGTAGTCCTGGCTGAACGGCGTACCGCCCTGGCGGATGTACTTCTGGTAGGCGCGCAGGATCGACACCTGCCGCCAGCTGAGGCTGCCGCGCAGTACCAGCGCGTTCAGCTTGTCGGACTCGGCCCGGCCGGACCAGACGGCCTGGAACGTGTCCGAGAAGAGCGTGCGGTTCTCCTCGCGCTCCTGGACCTCACGGGGGGTGCGCAGACCGAAGTCGTAGATGTACGCCGTACCGCCGTCGGGCCGGCGGATCTCGTACGGCCGCTCGTCGATCACCTCGACGCCCATGTGGGTCAGGTGCGGCAGCACCTGGGACAGCGACAGCGCCGTACCGGTCCGGTAGACCTTGAAGCGGCGCTCGCCCTCCCATTCCTCGTCGATCGGGCTGTAGAGCGACATCGCCAGGCCGTCGGCGGCCGGCAGTCCGTCCAGGATCATCACGTCCTTGACGGCGACCCTGGCGTCGAAGTCTTCCTTGTACGCCTCGGGGAAGGCACCCGCGTACTGACTGCTCAACCTGGTGACGGCACCGTCGCCGCCCTCGGCGTGCAGCGCGACGGTGAAGTCGTCCTGCCAGGCCCTGGTCGCCTCGATGACCTTCTGCTCGAGCTGGTCGGCGTCATACTCGCCCACTGTCTCGCCCTGCTTCATCCGGACCACGAAGTGCACCCGGGCGAGCACGGACTCGGTCACGTAGGCGGCATAGTCCACCGACTCCGCACCGATCGCGTCGCTGAGGATCTGCTGCATCTTGAGCCGGACCGCGGTCGTGTAGCGATCGCGCGGCAGGTAGACCAGGCAGGACAGGTACCGGTTGTAGACGTCGCGGCGGACGAACAGCTTCACCGCGCGGCGCTCCTGCAGGTGCAGCACGGACTGCACGATCGGCAGCAGGTCCTCCACCGGTGCCTGCAGCAGCTCGTCGCGCGGGTACGTCTCCAGCACATCCAGCAGGCCCTTGCCGCTGTGGCTGCTCGGGTCGAAGCCGGTCCTCTTGAACAACTCGATCGCCTTGCGGCGCAGTACCGGCACCTGCATGACGCTCTCGGTGTAAGCGGTCGACGAGAGCAGGCCGATGAATCGGCGCTCCGTGACCGGCTCGCCGTTCTCGTCGAACTGCTTGATGCCGACGTAGTCCAGGTACGACGAGCGGTGCACGGTGGACCGCGAGTTCGCCTTGGTCAGGATCAGCAGCTTCTTCTCGCGGGCTTTGGCACTCACCTCGGGCGGCAGCAGGCCGGCGTTCTCGTCCTGGTTCGGGTCCTTGCGCAGGATGCCGAGCCCGGTACCGGGGACGCCGCGCAGGACACCCTGCTCACCGCGCATCGAGAACGCGTACTCCCGGTAGCCCAGGAAGGTGAAGTGCTCGTCGGCGAGCCAGTCCAGCAGCTCCCGGGCGTCCTCGACCTCCGCGGCGCCGACCGGCAGGTTCGCCGGGTCCAGCTCGGCAGCGATGGTGACCGCCTTCTCGTGCATCTTCGGCCAGTCCTCGACGGCCTCGCGGACGTCGTTCAGGACCAACTGCAGCGCCTTCTCCAGCTCGCGGTGCTCGGCGGGGTCGGCGATCCGCTCGACCTCCAGGTGCATCCAGCTCTCCCGGACCAGGTCGTGCTCGTCCGCGGCGGCCTCGTCACCGAGAACCTCCTGCAGGGTGCCGGTGATGTCGCGGCGGACGACGAACTGCGGGTGCACCAGCAGTTGCAGCTCCAGGGCGTGCTCGGTGATCACCATCGCGGCGCTGTCGACCAGGAACGGCATGTCGTCGACCACGATCTCGACGACCGTCCGGCCGTCGGCGGACCAGCCGTGCTGCTGCACCGTCGGGGTGAAGACGTGCACCTTGGCCGTGCCCTGCGGGCGGACCGAGGCGGACTTGTAGTGGTGCCGGGCAGCGCCCAGACAGTCCGTCGGCTGCCGCTCGGCGACGTCCTCGGCCGCGACATACCGGTAGTACCGCTCGAGGAAGCCTCGCAGCTTCCCGGCATCGACCGACTGGTCCTTGCCGTGCGTTCCAGCGAACACTGCCTTGGCGAGAACATCCGCCTTCTGGACGTCCAGCTTGCTCTGCATTCCCCACCGTCTCCACGTGGCTTCGACGCTTCCGTGCGCCGGACCGCACGCCCTTGTGCGCCCCCTCAGAGATTAGTCCACTTCGGTCACTGGTGTGATCCCGGGACGCTCCTTTCCGATGCCTTACGGATCACTTTTCACAGGCCGCTCAAGCGCAGCGCCAGGGTCGGACAGGCCAGTACTGCGCGGCGCGCGTTCGCCAGTTCACCAGCCGTAACCGGGGCACCGGTCAGCACTGGGAAGCCCCATTCGTCGAGCGTCACGTCGTCGGGCAGCAGGGTCGCGCAGAGCCCGTGCCCGTCGCACCGGGTCCAGTCGATCTCCAGCTTCCTCACCACGCACCTCCGGGCACTGGCAGGACACCCAGTACTGCGCGGCCGCAGCCGCCGGCGAGGTGGGCGCGGACGTCATCCCCGAACGCCTCGAGGGCCGACGCCAGGAACCGGGCCGAGCCGTCGGGATGGGCGCAGGCACCTCTGCCGGGCACCAGGCCGAGGTGCCGTTGGGCGTCGTGCCAGCCGGCCGGGTCGCCGTTCAACAGCCGGCCGAAGTCGTCGACCAGGGCGGCCGTACCGAACACGCACGGCCCGCACTGACCGGCCGACTGGCTCGCTAGCCACTGCGCTACCCGGTAAACCTCACCGAGTGGGCAGGTGTCTGATCCGAGCGCTACGACGATTCCGGCTCCCAGTGCGACCTCGGGGCGACTCAGTCTGATGCCATCCGCCCTCGGCAATCACTGGCCGTGGTACCCGCCGATCAGGACCGGTCCCGCGACGGGCGCCCCGGCGTACTGGAGAATGGTCTCCAATGGCACTCCGGTCGGCGTCTCGATAACTCCGGGTCGCTGGACCGCGCCGTCGACGGTCAGGAGCTGGGTGCCCGGCTCGCTGGTGAGGCCGGTGCTGCTGAACTCGCGGGACCCGAGCCGGGCCAGTACTGCGAGCTGGGCGAAGGTCTCGACGTTCGACAGGAAGGTAGGGCGTTGGTGATAGCCCTTCCTCGTCGGTAGCACTCTGCGGCCAGGAGGCACGGCCGGACCACCTTCCAGGATGCTCAGGACTAGCCCGCGCCTCACCGGCAACGAACCGGCCTGGGGTGTCGCTTACCTGGATCTCTACGGAGTCCTGGCGTTCGTGGATCGCGGCCCTGAGCGAGGCGGCTGCCTCAGCGTTGTGGACCGCTACCAGGACCTCCCTGGCATGCAGCGCTTTGGCGAGACCGGCTGCGCCGTCCAGTACGAGGTGTGGCGCCAGCGTGAGCAGGAGGCGGTCCTTTCGGCTCAGCGGCTCGCTCTCGGAGCCGTTGACGACCACTGCCTCAATGCCCTTCGCCGGAAGGTCGGCCAGCTTGAGTGCGACCGGGAAGCCTGCGCCGCCTCGGCCTCTGAGTCCGACGGCTGTCGCTAGCTCGCCGTAAGCCTCCCTGGTGAGTTGTGGTTGCGCGCCGTGCGCCCAGAGGTGGTGTTGGAGGTCTGCGCGGCCCTCCTTGAGTCCCGCGAGCAGCCGAGGCGGACCGATAGACCTGAGCAGCGGTGGGTTCTCCTGCAGCGCCAGCGCTGGGTGAATGCCTGCGAAGTGGCAAGGTGTCCTCTAGCGGCTCCGACCACTGCGGCGAGCACCAGGCCGTACATAGCCAGCACGCCGAGCGTCACCGCGAACGGGCGCTATCCGGAACCGAACGGCCACACCAGGACGGCGGCGTTGATGTCTACATAGCTGTCGGTGATTACTGCGGTCACGTGGGCGACCAGGAGCAGCAGGCCGGTGGCAGCGGCTGAGCGGTGGACGTACTGCAGCCAGAACCGCTGCTCTGGTTTGCGGCTGCCTGCACCGAGCGCTCCGAGCGAGGCAGCGATTGTGAAGAGGACCATCGCCATCGCCCCGGCCGCGCGGGCCAAGTACCAGAGCGTCATCAGGCGGCCTGGTCGCCGTTGGCCGGCCGGCCAGCTCGGTGATCTCACCGTCGTCGGCAACCAGCCGTGCCGGGTGCCCGGCCAGCGTCAGCCGACCGAGAGCCGCTTCGCCGGTCGCGACGAGCGCAGTACTGAAGGTGTTCGCGCGTACTGCGCTTGGCGCCCACACCGACGCAGTTCGCCAGGGACCGTCAGCCGGTTCGCCGGTGCGGGGGTCGATGATGTGGTGCGCGTCGCCCTTGTGCGTGGCCCACCTACGCGCAATACGGGTCGAGGTAGTGAGGCCACCGTGCGACAGGGTGACCTTGGCGACCGGGTCGCCTTCCCGCTCGGCAACACCGATCACCCACGCCTCGGCCGGAGTACCGGCGGCTCTGAGGTCGCCACCGATCTCTACTAGTACTGCGCAGCCGTGGCGCTTGCTGAGTACCAGAGCAGCTCTGTCGGCTGTCCAGGCTTTCGCGATCGCACCTAGGTCTAGAAGAGTGCCCTTCGGTACGCCGACCATCGCCAGCTTGCGGTTGAGCTGGACGGTCTGCCAGCAAGTGGCTGGGACAGGGCTGCCGGCAGTCTGCGGGCGGCGACTGCGCACGGCCGCGATGTCTTTGTCGTAGCCGGCTGCGACTACAGCCGCTCCGACAGTGGGGTCGACAGCGCCACCACTGATGGAAGCGGCGACCAGGCTGACGTCCACGAGGTCGACCAGCAGCCGCGACCCGGGCACCATCGAGCCGGCGCGCGTGTTGACCGCGGCGAGCTCGGAATCCGGCCGGAACCGGCTGGCGGCCTTGTCGACGCGATCCATCAACGCCTTGAGCGCGCCACACGCGGCACCCAGTACTGCGGGGTCGTCGACTGTGAGCCGGACAGTGCAGCTCCAGGCCGACCAGGTCCGCGAGACGCTCAGCCGCTCTCGGGTGGTCATGAGCCGTTGCTCCCGCCCTGGGTGGGCGAGTCCTGCTGCGTGGAGCCGACACCGCTGCTGCTTTGGTCGTCGGTGCTGTCGGAGCTGGAGCTGCTGTCGAAGCTCGAGTCGTCGGAGCTGGCCTTGGTACCGCTGTTGCTGTCCGGCTGCTGCGCGGACAGCACGGCTACGACGAGGCCGGTACCGCCGACTCCGAGCACGGCTGTCGCAACAGCGGCTGCACCGGCCCGGCGTAACCACCGGGACCGATCTGGACGGGCATCTGGGGAGACCATGCCGAAAGCCTCGCGCTGACAGCCTCAGCCGCACACCAAGAGAACCTCAAGCCGCTGTCAAGTTCTCCTGAATTCCACCTGAGAACGGCTCTCAGCCGAGGGACGGAATGAAGACGCTGACGCAGGAGGTCAGCAGTCGGTGATGCCCGGTGGGCAGGTGGTGCGTTTGTGCTTGGCGATGGCGGCGATCACGTCGTCGGAGGCAGCACCCAGCGTACCCAGCCGCTCCGGGCCGAGGACGTCAACGAAGAGCTCCCGGATCCGGGCCACATGCACGGGCGCACAGGCCTCGATCGCGGCCCGGCCCTCGTCGGTCAGCACGATCTCCGGATACCGCGCGGTACACGACTCCTTGCGGATCAGGCCGCGCTTCTCCATCCGGCTCAGGTGGTGCGACATCCGGCTCTTCTCCCACTGGGTCGCCTCCCCCAGCTCGAACGCCCGCATCCGCCCGGTCTCCGACTCGGACAGGTTGACCAAGATCTCGAAGTCCGATCCGGACAGCCCGAACTCGCGCTGCAGGTGCCGTTCCATGTGCGCTTCCAGCGTCTTGCGCATCAGCAGATAGCTGCGCCAGGCCTTCTGCTCGTCGTCGTCGAGCCACCGTTCTTCCGCCACACCATTCATCGTACCCGACAGGGGTTGACACATCAACCTAGCGAGCTATGATTGGACGAGTTGACACATCAACCACAACTTTCCCGCAGGAGATTCGGATGACTGACAAGAAGCTCATCGCCGTAGTCGGGGCCACTGGTTCGCAGGGTGGCGGGCTGGTCCGGGCGATCCTGGTCGACCCGGACGCGACGTACGCCGTACGGGCAGTGACCCGCAATGCGCAGTCGCGGAGCGCGAAGGCACTGGCCGCGGCCGGTGCCGAGGTGGTCGAGGCCGACCTCGACGACGAGACCAGCCTGCGCAAGGCGTTCGACGGCGCGCACGGCGCTTTCGTCGTGACGAACTACTGGGTCGAGCGGACGCCGGCCGAGGAGGCCGCCCGGACCCGCGGCCAGATGGAGTACGAGCAGGCCGAGAACGCGGCCCGGGCCGCCAAGGACGCCGGCGTGGCGCACGTGGTCTGGTCGACGCTGGAGGACACCCGGCCGCATTTCGGTGACACCGACCGGGTCCCGAGCCTGGACGGCGGGCGCTACAAGGTGCCGCACTTCGACGCCAAGGGCGAGGCGAACGAGCTGTTCACGAAGTACGGCGTACCGACCACGAACCTGCAGACCACGTTCTACTTCGACTCGCTCAAGCAGGGTATGGGCCCGGCCCGCGACGCCGACGGCAAGCTGATCCTCACCCTGCCGATGGCCGACCAGCCGCTGTCCGGGATCGCCTCCGAGGACATCGGTCGCACCGCGCTCGGGATCTTCAAGCGCGGCGCCGAGCTCATCGGCAAGACCGTGAGCATCGCCGGTGACCACCTGACCGGCACCGAGTACGCCGCGGCCCTCACCGAAGCGCTCGGCGAACAGGTCACCTACCAGCCCTACACCTGGGACGAGTACCGCGCCCTCGGCTTCCCCCTGGCCGTCGAGATCGCAAACATGTTCCAGTTCTACGCCGAGGACTCAGCCCGCTTCACCGGCGACCGCGACCTCAACCTGGTCCGCGAACTCAACCCCGACCTCCAGTCCTTCACCACCTGGCTCAACCTGCACAAAGACGCCCTGAAGTCAGCCGCGAACTGACCACCCCAAAGGGATCGAGGCCGGCAACCCCGACCTCGATCCCACTCCCCCGGCGACAGCCAACCTCGATCACCAACTCGCGGTATTTGGCGTCACTGGGCACCACTCCACGGAGCACGCGCGGCCGCGGATCCACACAGTGAGCGACACCGAGGCCGCAGGCAATGCGATGTACCCCTTCCCCGGCGACTACCTCGACCTCGACTACCTCCCCCGACCTCAACGCCCCAGTCGGCGGTCCCATCTCAGTGGCGGAGCCCACTTCCGGCGGAACTACCGACCTTCGGGGACTTGCAGAGTGTTGGAGTCCACTCGCGGGGCCCTGAGCCGCCGCCGAACGGCCGGGCGGAAGGGGTGTCTCATGCATTCTTGAGGGAGCCGCAGACGCTCTGAGTGCCCGACCCGGCCAGTAGCGCGGCTAAAGTGTCTCTGGCCCTCACGTCAGGGTGAAACTGCTCTCGGCCGTGGTCTTGCTCATCTTGCCGGTAGCCCGAACACGGACGGATCCCGTGGGGCAACACAGTTCATCGGGAATCGTTGCCTCGATAGATATTTCCCCACCGGGGTTTGCTCGCGCGTCCGTGACTATATAGGGGCCTTGGAAATCTTTTATGCGTGCGCCATTGAAGATTTCGATGCGTACTGTCTCGTTTGCGGCGAAGCCCTGCGCCGACACGAAGACGCTTGTGCCGGCCGGCCCCTGCTTCGGTTCGACGGTGAGCGATCCGTTGCCGGGAATAACGACTGATTTCGAGGGCGAGGGGCTGCCAGAAGACGTGGGGGCGGAGGACGAGGTCATGCCGGAGGCCAGCAGGGTGCCGCCTACCGCGAGTGCCGCCAACGCGAAGTAGATGATTCCCATAGAAATGGCTGGACTGATGTTGCTGCGCCTTGAAATCGCAAGTGCGGCTTTTGAAACCGAACCCTTCAGGGGCGGGAATTGGTTTACGAGATAAGCAACTGACACGACGGCGACAGCTGCTATAAGCAACCGAAAAGTCTCGCTCATGCAGTCATACTAAATGTCGTTCCACGATTCTGCAGTTGCTCTCGGCGGTTCTCAGGATCGACGGTCTGCTACCGGCCTCTGCTGAGATGCCGACAGGTTGCTGCCTCGACCGGCTCAGACCATCGGGATGACGGTGGCGGTGGAGAGGGGTGGGTTCGGTGGCGCCTGGCTTGTACTCGACGGTGAGGCCGAAGGCGATCTTGTCGGCTACGCCGCCCTGGATGAGATTCGATTCGTCGCCGGCCTTCAGGCCAACTGCGGTCTCGGCTGCGTCTGAGGTGTCCGCGCATCGCACCTCCGCGGCGTCCTGAGCGGCGAACGAGATGTTGTCTTCAGTGTGGACCTCCGCGCTCGGATTCAGAGCCCACGGTGAGCCTGGGAGTTGTCGGGGTGCCGGGGTGGCTGCGCAGGGTCGGAGCCGGCTGGATCCTGCTGGTCTGCCGCTTGCGCCGGGTCGGACCTTGTGGGCCGGGCGAGCGACGCAGCCGGACGGTCGACCAGCGCTGGGCGAGCCCCAGCGCCCAACCACGCCGTGGCCGCTGAGCCGCGGTGCGTTCGGGTTTGGTCGGTTGTGGTGGCCTCGCGGTGAGAGCGGCGGCGCTGGGCGTGCCCCAGGGCTCCAGCAGCAGGTGCCTGCGCAGGTAGAGCACGGTCTCACGGGCGACGGCGGCGATCGGTAGCGCGACCAACGCTCCCGGGATGCCGTGCAGGTCACCTCCGAGGAGCAGGGCGAACATCACCAGCAGCGGGTTGATCCGCAGGCGGTGGCCGAATACCTGGGGAGCGACGATGTGGCCTTCGAGTTGCTGCAGGCCGATGAACAACAACACCAGCCACAACGCGGTCAACGGATCGCCCTGCAGTAGCGCGACCAGCACCGGCGGTGCGGCTCCCAGAACAGGGCCGAGATACGGGACGAGCTCCATCAGCGCGCGTAGAAGGCGCCGAAGAACACCGCGTAGGTGCGGCCGGCTGGGAAGATTCAACGCCGAGGCCTGCTTGTCGCGGGTGGTGATCCGCTCGGGTCGCCGCCTCGACCAACTGGAAGGCGAACAGTTGCTGCACGACGCCGACGTGGTGAAGACGTCGGGTCGGCATCGCCGCGAGCATCTGGCGTGGGAGCTGATGAGCGGGTGCCGGGAGAGGTGGCCTGCCGATCGTTGAGTCGGGTCATGTGGTCGAGTTCGAGTCGGGTCTGCGGTGGAGGTGTTGTTCTCGGAGTTGGAGCACGAGGTTGCGTCGGGGTAACGGGGGGAGGTGGTGCCGTCGTACTGCGGTCGTGCCAGTTGCGCAGCTCTGCGTTCGATCTGCTGCGGTGGACAATTTCAGTGACGAGACTGTCACCCATACGACCACCTCGAGGCGGATCCGGCGTTGTCGGTGGTGGTCAAATGGCGGGCCCTCCTTTTCGAGACGTTTGGGTCCGTTGCTGGGGGTTACTGGGTTGTTACGATCACCCTTTGAGTCCCGGCCGGGGTTGGGTTGGTCCAGGCCTTGGCGTTCGGCCCATGTGCGCCAGGGCCGCCCTTTAGCCCAGTTGACGGTTACGTGTCAGGCAGTGGCGCAGGGGCGGATTCAAGTTCGGGGGTGCCGACGTCGGCTGGACCGCCGATCGAACAACCGCTCAAGACCACAGCACGACTCGCGCTCACCCACGACAGGCGAACTCGACGCCGAGCCCACACAGGGAGATCTGGTAGGTCGTCGTCGGAGGCCGCGGTACTTTGACTAAGAAGGTGAAGGAACCCGTCCCACTTCGATTTCGAAGCGTGCCCACCAGGCACTGCGACCCGCAGGCGAACCTTCCAGACGCCCCGGACCGGATCGGGCGGCTACCTGGTGGTGAATGGTTCGCGGAGCTGGCGTCGTAGTAGTTGGGCGAGATGGAGGGCCTCCCGGCCGCCTAGCTGCTGGATTTGCAACCGGCAGGAGAATCCGTCCGCGAGCACCATCGAGTCCGGTTGGTCGCGCAGGGTCGGCAGGAAGGACTGCTCCGCGCAGGCGACAGACACGTCGTAGTGGCCTTGTTCGAAGCCGAAGTTGCCCGCGAGGCCGCAGCAACCTTCGTCGATGGCCTCGAAGTCGATGCCCAGCCGGGCAAGGAGTCGTCGATCCGGTTCCGTGCCGAACACCGCTCGCTGGTGACAGTGAAACTGTCCGATTGCCGCTTCGTCGAGGGGCTCGAACTCGAGATCGACGTCGAGCAAGAACTCGGCCAAGGTGCTGATCCGGTCACCGACGGCAGCGGGCCGCGGTGGTGTGGAGAAGCTCGGGCGCATCGCCTCGCAGGGCGGCGGCACAGCTCGGCTCGAGCACCACGATCCGGCCCGGCGTGCCGGCAAGTCTCGTGACAGCTCGGGTCATGACGCGCCGGGCGATGTTCAACTGCCCGGTCGAAACCCAAGTCAGCCCGCAGCACACGTCCGGACCGACGACAGTGACCTCGTATCCGGCTGCCCGGAGCAATGTCAGCGCGTCGTCAGCGATGGCCGGGTCGAATGCCGCTGTGAACGTGTCGACCCACAGTGTCACGCGAGGCGCGTCCGGAATGCCGGCCGGACTCTGAGTCAGCTTCAGCGGCGCGGTGGAGAGCTTCGGCACGGCTCGTCGGGAGTCGATTCCGCCGAGGCGGGCCAGCAGCTTGTTCTTCATCACGAGATTGGCCAGTCGCGGTACCCGTCGGGCGGCGACCAGCCACAGCGGCAGCCATCCCATGCTGTAGTGGCTTCGCGGCCGAAGCCGCCGACGGAAATGCTTGTGCAGGAACTCCGCCTTGTACGTCGCCATGTCGACCGACACCGGGCACTCGCTCGAGCAGGCCTTGCAGCTGAGACACAGATCCAAGGCGTCGTGAACGTCCTTCGACCGCCACCCGTCGGCGCTGAGATTCCCGTCGAGCATCTCGAACAGCAGCCGGGACCGGCCCCGGGTGCTGTGCCGTTCGTCCTTGGTCGCCCGGTACGACGGGCACATGCCGCCGCCACTCTCCTTGCGGCATGCCCCGACACCGACGCAGCGGCGCATCGCTTTGCCCCAGTCGCCGTCGTCCCCGGGGTACCCGAACTGCAGATCCACTGTGTGCGGACGGTTGATCGCCAGTCGCAGGTTCGCGTCGAGCGGGTCCGGATCGACGATCACGCCCGGGTTGAAGAGCCGGTCGGGGTCGAAGGCGTGCTTGAACGCCGCGAACGCCCGCACAACCTCCGGGCCGTACATAAGGCTGAGAAGCTCGGACCGTGCCCGTCCGTCGCCATGTTCCCCCGACAGGGAACCGCCGTGCTCGACGACGAGCTCGGCGGCCTGCTGCTGAAAGTCCCGGTACGCCGATCGGCCGCGGTCGCTGAGCAGGTCGTGGTCGATCCGCACGTGCACACAGCCTTCACCGAAGTGGCCGTACACCACCCCCTGACGACCGTGGCCGGTCAGCAACCTGTGAAAGCCGGTCAAGTAGTCCGCGAGTCTTTCCGGCGGAACTGCCGCGTCCTCCCAGCCAGGCCACGCCTCGTCACCGGACGCCGTACGGGTGGCCAAGCCGGCTCCTCGTTCCCTGATCCGCCAGAAGGCGTTCTGGTCGGGCGCATCGGTGAGGATCCGGGTCCCGAGTGCGCCGGCCTGCTGGGCCGCCCGCGCCAGGGAGTGGCTGACTTCCTCGACCTCTACCTGGTCCGCGCCGCCGGCCTCCAACATCAGCCAGGCGCGGCCGCGAGGTAGTTCCGGTCGCGAGTGCGGACCGGGGCGGCTGTCGAACGCCCGGACGAGGTTCTCGTCGATGCCTTCGACCGTCAATGGACCTAGCTTGCTGAGCAGCGGAGCCGCCGCGGCGGCAGCGATGTCGTCGGCGAACCCGGCGACCAACAGCACCCGCCGCGGCGGAACGTCGACGAGCTTGACGGTCGCCGACGCGATGATGCCGCAGGTTCCCTCGGATCCGGTGAACGCCCGCGCAAGGTCGAAGCCAAGCTCGGGCAGCAGGTGCTGCAGGCCGTAGCCGGAGATCTGTCGCGGGAACCTGCCGAGCTCCTGCCGGATCGGGGCGAGATAGGCGTCCCGCAGACCGGTCAACCGGTCGGCCAGCCCGGACAGGTCCGCGATCGGCCGGACGAGACCATCGGCCAGGACCACTTCGAGGTCGAGCACGTTGTCAGCGGTGGTCCCCCACGCCACGGAGTGGGAGCCGCAGGCATTGGTCCCGATCATTCCGCCGATCGTGCAGCGGTTGTGCGTCGACGGGTCCGGACCGAAGCGCAGCCCGTGCGGCGCCGCGGCCTCCTGCAGACGATCCACCACTACCCCGGGCTGGACGACGGCCGTCCGGCTGTCCGGATCCACCGACACGATCCGCTGGTAGTAGCGCGAGTAGTCCACCACGACGCCGGGACCGATCGCGTTGCCGGCCACGTTGGTCCCGGCACCGCGCGAAGTGATCGGTACGCCGTCATCCCGGCAGAGGCCAACGATCGTCGAGAGGTCCTCGGCGGTGCGAGGGAACACGACGCCGGCGGGGACGACCCGGTGGTTGGACGCGTCGGACGCGTACGCCGCCCGCGTACCACTGTCGGTCTGCACGTCCCCGGCGATCCGGCGGGTGAGTTCACGGAACAGCATGTCGGTCATCAGGGGGCACGCCTAGCCGCCAGGGATGCGTTTCGTCCGACGGCAGCACCGAGGTGGCCCGGCATGAGGGGCTGATACCCAAGGGCAGCGGGGAGGATGTACGGCAGGAGAAAGGCAGACATGAAGTCACTCGCGTTCACTCGGCGCGGCAACGGCGCTCCCTTGGTGCTGCTCCACGGTATCGGATCGGCACGCCAGGTCTGAGACCCAATTATCGAGGCTCTCACCGAGCACTTCGGCGTTCTTTCCATCGACCTCCCCGGCTTCGGGGACTCCGAACCACTGCCTGCTCAGATCGAACCGCTCCCGGCGAGGCTCGCGGCAAGGCGTGGCGGGCTTCCTCGACGAGCTGGGTATCACAACCCCCCATATCGTCGGTAACTCCCTTGGCGGCTGGGTCGGGCTTGAAATCGCCGGCACCCGGCCGGTCTCCTCGCTCACCCTTCTCTGCCCCGCCGGGCTATGGCGGGACATGACACCGATCTACAACCGGATCAGTTTGCGAGCCACCAGATGGCTCGCCAAGCATGCCGCCGGCACTCTGTCCCGTCTCATGAAGTACCGGCTCGGACGGATTATCGTCCTTGGCCAGACTCACGGCCGGCCGTCTCGCGTCGCGCCCGACTGCCGCCTTCATAACCGCATCCACCGCCCGGAGTCACCTACGCTCACCGTGAAGCGATCAGTTGGCAGCGTCAGGAGCTGGGACGAGCTCGGCGACCAGTGCGCGGACCCGCGCGTCGATCTCGTCGCGGATCGGCCGGACCGCTTCGATTCTCTGCCCGGCGGGATCCTCAAGTTCCCAGTCAAGGTACGTCTTGCCCGGAAAGTATGGGCATTCGTCGCCGCAGCCCATGGTGATGACGACATCGGAGGCCTTCACCGCGTCGTCGGTCAGCGGCTTGGGGAACTCCTTGGAGATATCCAGCCCCAGCTCGGCCATCGCTTCTACGACCGCAGGGTTGAGCTGGTTGGCCGGCTGCGAACCGGCGGACCGTACGACGACACGTCCGGCGGCGTGGTGGTCGAGCAGAGCGGCGGCCATCTGGGAGCGGCCGGCGTTGTGGATGCAGACGAACAAGACCTCAGGGGTGGTCTCGGACATGACGGTTGCTCCTTGCGGCAAAGGTGGTCAGGTGATGGCGTTGGGGTAGAAGCGCCGCCGGGCCCACAGCGAAACGTAGACCAGAGCGATCAGAACGGGGACCTCGATCAGGGGGCCGACGACGCCTGCGAGGGCTTGCCCGGAGGTGACGCCGAAGGTGCCGATCGCGACGGCGATGGCGAGTTCGAAGTTGTTTCCGGCCGCGGTGAACGCCAGTGTCGCGGTCTTGGCGTAGCCGAGGTCGAGCCGGTGCCCGAGCGCGAACGAGCCGCCGAACATGAGGACGAAATAGGCCAGCAGCGGTAGCGCGATGCGAGCGACGTCGAGGGGCGCGCTGGTGATCGCGTCGCCTTGCAGGGCGAACAACATGACGATCGTGAACAGCAACCCGTACAAGGCGACCGGGCCGATCTTCGGCAGGAACCGAGATTCGTACCAGTTACGGCCACGCGTCCTCTCCCCGATCGTGCGGGTCAGGTAGCCGGCCAGCAACGGGACGCCGAGGAATACCAGCACGCTCAGCGCGATGGCGCCGATCGAGAACTCCGCACTCGTGGTCTCCAGTCCTAGCCATCCGGGCAGGGTCTGCAGGTAGAACCAGCCGAGTGCGGCGAAGGCGATGATCTGGAAGACGGAATTGATCGCGACCAGGACGGCGGCGGCTTCGCGGTCGCCGCAGGACAGGTCGTTCCAGATCAGCACCATGGCGATGCAGCGGGCGAGTCCGACGATGACCAGGCCGGTGCGGTACGCCGGCAGGTCGGGCAGCAGTAACCAGGCCAGCGCGAACATCAGCGCCGGGCCGATCACCCAGTTCAGCACCACTGAAGCGACCAGGAGTTTCCGGTCGCCGGTGACGCGGCTGGTCTCGGTGTAGCGGACCTTGGCCAGTACCGGGTACATCATCAGCAGCAGCCCGATCGCGATCGGAAGACTGACCGAGCCGACCTTGACCGCGTCGAGCGCGTCGTCGAGGCCGGGGATCAGCCGGCCGAGAATCAGGCCGAGGGCCATGGCGGCGATGATCCAGACAGCCAGGAACCGGTCGAGGAACGACAGTTTCGCGACCACCACGAGTTCTTCGGTAGATGAGGGTATGACGATGTCTCCCTGGTGAGGGCAGCGTGGACCGAGGTGCGGGCGGCGACACGAGGCGCCGCCGGTGGTGCTCAGTGGGCCAGCGCGGTTGCCTCAGGAACGGACAGGAGCGAGGAGGCCCACTGCAGCCGGTCCGGCAGCGGCCAGTAGTAGACCCAGGTCCCGCGGCGCTCGCAGTCGACCAGTCCGGCCTCGCGGAGTACCCGCAGATGGTGGGAGATCGTCGGTCCCGACACGTTGAAGTGCGGGGTGATGTCGCAGACGCAGACTTCGTCGCCGGCCGAGGCGATGATCGACATCAGGCGCAGCCGGATCGGGTCGGACAGCGCCTTGAACACCGCTGCCCCCTCGGACGCCATGGCCTCGTCGAGGGCCGCGACCGTGATCGGCGTACAGCAGCCACCGCTTCGGATCAGAGGCAAGTCTTGTTTCGACATGTGTCTATCTTGACTTCTGTCTAAGCAAGACGCAAGGTGGGGATCGCTGTTTAGATGAACATCAACTTAGCGCCAGGGCGGTCCGCGCTCGCCGCACGCACATCCAGTTCCTCCACTGACCGCTCGAACGAAGGACCAGATCATGGCTACCGAAACCACCGCCACCACTCCTGCCGGCGGGTTCGCCGGTGACCCGGCCCAGGCGTTCGCGCCCCCGTCCGCGGGCAGCTGCTGCGGAAGCGGCCCGGCCGGGCAGGCCGCTGCAGAGTCCACGGGCGGTTGCTGCGGCACCGACACCGCGGTCGCGGCCGGCTCATGCTGCGGGTCTGCTCCTGTCGCCGAGGCTGCCACGGACGAGGCCACTTCTGGCGGGTGCTGCGGATGAGCACCGCGTCGCCGTGGCCGCTCGCGGCTGAGGCCGTCGCGGCCCGTGGCGGCGCCTCCGTCGACGCCATGCTCGCCATCGTCGGTGAACTCGCTTCCGACCAGTATCTGGGGCGCGGGATCGGTACGCCGGGCGGGAAGGCGGCCGCGGTCTGGCTGGCCGGCCAACTACGCGACCTTGGCGCCGCAGTAGCCCTCGATCAGTTCGAGGCGGGTGGCGTGAAGGAGCTGCTGGCCACACCCGTACTGACCGTCGGGCGGCGACAGCTCGTCCATCGCCGCGACTTCGCCGAGCAGCTCAGCTCAGCTCGGCTAGCTCCAACCTCAGGTCCGCTCGTGTCTGCCGACGCCGATTCGTGGCGTGGCGGCTGGATCGCCGTCGCCGCGGCTGACGCACACGCGGTGGCGCGGGCGGAGGCCGAACAGGCTGCCGGGCTGTTGGTCGCCAGGGGTGTTGACGAGGCGGGCTGGATGCCGAAGATGATCGCCGGACCTGCGATGGGCAAGGTCGCGATCGTGTCGGTGCGCGCCGATCTGCACGCCGAGCTGGCCCACACCGCGGGCGAGACGGTGACGGGGTCGGTGCCGATGCGGACCATCACCGCGACCGGGACCAACGTGTACGGGGTGTTCGCCGAACCATTGCCCGGCCACATCTCGGTGCTGCTGACCGCACACTTCGACGGAGTCGGCGACGACCCGCAACAACGGCATCCCGCTGCAGCCGACAACGCCTCCGGCGTCGCGGTCGTGCTCGAAGCCGCCCGGCTGGTCTCGGCTCGTCTGCCGGTCGGTGCCGGGCTGGCAGTCGCGTTGCTCGACGGCGAAGAAGTCGGCGCTCGCGGGTCGGCGCATCACGCGCCCCAAGTTGCCCCCAGCACCTATGTGATCAATGTCGACGGCGCGGCCCAGCTCGGCGACGCGGCCGCGGTCGAAGCCGGTGGACCGGCCGAACCGCTACTGGCCGCGGTGGACCAGGCCGGACGGCGTACCGGCGTACCGCTGCGCGCCGGGTCGATGGCTTCGGACAACCGCCGGTACGCCGCTGCCGGCCTGGCCGCGATCGGGATCGGCATGGGCATGGGCATGCCCGGCTACCAGACACCCGCCGAGACCCCCGACCGGGTCGAAGCTCGCACGTTGCTCGCCGCGACGGATCTGGTCACGGCGACCGTGGACCATCTCGTCAAAAACTCTGCACAGCTTGGAGAAACACCATGAGCGTCACCGTTTCCGACCTGCCGGTCGTGGTCATCGGCGCAGGCCCGATCGGCCTGGCCGCTGCCGCGCACCTGGCCGAACGCGGCCTCGACTTCGTCGTCCTCGAGTCCGGCCCGGGCGTCGCCGCAGCGATCGACGAATGGCGGCACGTCAAGCTGTTCAGCCCGTGGCGCTACGACATCGACAGCGCGTCGCGCAGGCTGCTGGAGCAGGCCGGCGGCTGGACCGAACCCGACGCCGGCATCCTGCCCACCGGCGGCGACCTGATCGACTCCTACCTCGCGCCGCTGGCCAAGACCCCCCAGCTGAGCGACAGGATCCGCTACAACTCCCCAGTGCAGGCCGTGACCCGGGTCGGGTTCGACCGGATCCGCACCGCCGGTCGCGAGGATGCACCGTTCCTGGTCCGCCTGGCCGACGGGTCCGAGTTGCTCGCCTCGGCCGTGATCGACGCGGCCGGGACCTGGCGGCGCCCCAACGTGCTCGGCGGCTCCGGCATCCCAGCACGCGGCGAGACTGCCGCGGCAGCTGACATCTCCCGAGCGCTGCCTGATGTTCTGGGCCGCGATCGTGACCGGTTCGCGGGACGCCGTACTGCGGTCGTCGGCGCCGGACACTCGGCCGCCACCACGCTGCTGGATCTCGGCGAACTCGCCGAGCAAGTTCCGGGTACGGAGGTCGTATGGGTCGTGCGCGGCGCGGATCAGGCCCGCACCTACGGCGGCGGCGACGCCGACGAACTGCCCGCCCGCGGCGCACTCGGATCACGGCTGCAGAACCTCGTACGGACGGGGCGGGTCGAGCTGGTCAGCAGCTTCCGAATCGAGTCCGTCGACCAGACCAGCGACGGTCGCGTCGAACTGGTCGCCGGTGAGCGGCGCGTCGTCGCGGACACGGTCGTGAACTCCACCGGCTTCCGACCCGACCACGCCATCGTCGGCGAACTGCGCCTCGACCTCGACCCGATCCTGGGATCGACCCGTGCGCTGGCGCCGCTGATCGACCCGAACCAGCACTCGTGCGGCACCGTGCCCCCACACGGAGTCGACGAACTCGCCCACCCCGAACCGGGCTACTACGCCGTGGGCGCGAAGTCGTACGGCCGGGCGCCGACGTTCCTGCTGGCCACCGGCTTCGAACAGGCTCGCTCCGTGGTCGCCGCCCTGGCAGGTGACTGGGACGCCGCCCGCGACGTGCAGCTCGACCTGCCCGAGACCGGGGTCTGCTCCACCAACCTCACCGACACAACCTCGTCCAGTGGCGAGGCAGCCGGCGGCTGCTGCGGCCCGACGCCTCAGGCAGTCGAGATCACCCCACCGGCCGGGCGCGGTCTCGCGACGGGCATCAGTGGTGGCCTGCTCACCGTGATCGACGACAAGCCCACCACCATCGTGTCTGGCTGCTGCAGCTGATGGATCCCGGAACGACCGCCGCTCCCAGCTCCGCCCGGGCAGGAATCGGCGGTCGTTCCGGCGTACCTCGCCGCCTGGTCGCGTCCCTGGCGATCACCCAGACCATCGGCTACGGCGTCTTGTACTACGCCTTCAGCGCGCTGCTCGGTCCAATGAGCCGCGACCTCGGCATCACCACCGCCACCGCGGCCGGCGCCCTGACCACCGCGGTTCTCGTCACCGGGCTGATGTCAGTTCCGGTCGGGCGTTGGCTCGACGCACGCGGCGGCCAGGCCCTGATGACGACCGGATCGCTGCTCGGCACGGCCGGCGTTCTCGGCTGGTCACAAGTCCATACTGTCGCCCAGCTGTACGGGGCGTTCGTAGTGATCGGTGCGGCCTCGGCCATGGTCTTGTACGAACCTGCCTTCGCGGTCGTCATCGCCGTCACCGCCCCGCGCAGCCGAACCAAGGCATTACTGGGAATCACTTTCGTCGCCGGTTTCGCCAGCTCAATCTTCATCCCGCTCACCGGGCACCTGGTCGAGGCCCACGGCTGGCGCCAAACCCTGCTGACTCTTGCCGGCGTCCTCGCCTTGATCACCGTGCCGCTGCACGCCACCGCGGTCCGCAAGACAGCACCCCGGCACCACCTGGCCGCACGGGCCCACCAGACAGCTTCGCAGGGACGGGTCCTGCGTGACCCCGGCTTCTGGCTGCTCGCGGCAGCATTCGTGCTGCACAGCGCAGCGCTGGCCGTCATCGCCGTACATCTCGTCCTCTACCTCACCACCCTCGGGCACCCGCCTGCGCTCGCCGCGACTCTGGCCGGTCTGCTCGGCCTGCTGTCGGTGACCGGACGGGTGGTCACGACTTTGTCGCCGCGGTGGTTGCCTATGGCCACCATCGCCGCAGGCATCCTCGTCATCCAAGGCGCCGCGATCTCGCTGCTGCCCATTACCGGCCGCCACCTTGCCGGCGCAATCGCCTGCCTGGTCCTGTTCGGACTCGGATTCGGCGTCGCATCCATCGCCACCCCCGCCATCCTGCTCGACCGCTACGGCTCCACCGGCTACGCCACCATTGCCGGAACTCTCGCCACACCAGTCCTCATCGCCAAAGCCAGCGCACCGCTCGGCGGCGCGATCCTGGCTGAGTCCATCGGCTATCGGCCCCTGATCCTGGCCGTCGCGGGGGCTTGCATCACCGCCGGAGTTTTCCTCGCACTGCCGAGGCGGCTGCAGGCCCCAGTTCCGACCGCTCAACGGGCCGTCCCAGACGCGGCAGACAACTCCGTCGCCATCGAAGGCCGCTCCTAGAGCGCATCACAGCATCAGACCCTCGACAGGCAGTCGGCCCGGTTCATGACTTGTTGCCGGCCTGCCAACGTCGGCAGGAGGGATGCCTCAGGAACGCACCAGGCGCGCGATGGCCTCGGAGGCTTCCTTGAGTTTGCGGTCGGCTCGCGGTCCGCCGGCAGCAACTGCGTCCGCCAGCCACTTGCTTAATCACGGGGTACCCCCCTAGGGTATCAATTCATCCCTCAATCTCACCTGGGATCGTCGCGTAGGCGATGCATACCCCATACCCGTAAGGAGTAAATATGAGCGAGTTGGAAGTCCCGGCGTCGTCACGGCGCTGGTGGGCGCTCGGCGTGATCGCCGCGGCGCAGTTCATGGTGATCATGGACACCTCGATCATCGGTGTCGCGTTGCCGAAGATGCGGACCGAGCTGGGGTTCAGTCCGGGCGATCTGTCCTGGGTGTTCAACGCCTATGTGGTCGCGTTCGGCGGCCTGCTGCTGCTCGGTGGGCGGCTGTCTGATCTGCTGGGCGCGCGGCGCGTCTTCGCGGCAGGCTGGGCGGTGTTGTTGGCTGGGTCGCTGATGGCTGGGTTCGCCACCACTGTCGCGGCCGAGCTGACCGGCCGCGCGGTTCAGGGGGTTGGGGCGGCGCTGATCGCTCCGGCCGCGCTGACGCTGCTGATGATGCTGTTCGGCGGCAGTCCGAAGGAGTTGACCAAGGCGATCGCGCTGTACGGGGCGGCTGCTCCGGCCGGCGGCACGGCGGGAGTCTTCCTTGGTGGCGTGATCACCGAGTACCTGTCGTGGCCTTGGGTGTTCTTCCTCAATGTCCCGATCGCGCTGGTCGCGTTGCTCGCGACACGGGCGTTGATGCCGCCGGCGCCGGCGCGGCGGGGATCTGTCGACGTGGTCGGCGCCCTGACGGTGACGCTGGGACTGGGCGCGGGGGTGTATGCGATCGTGCGTGCGCCGGAGGTCGGCTGGGGCTCGCCTTCGACCCTGCTGGTGGCTGCGGCGGCGATCGTACTGCTGCTGGTGTTCATGGCCGTGCAGGCCAAGCGACGTGAGCCGTTGATGCGGCTGGGGATCTTCACCGCGCCGAACCTGGCCGCGGCCAACGTGGCGCAACTGCTGCTGGGAGCGGCGTGGGTGCCGATGTGGTTCTTCCTGAACCTGTACCTGCAGCAGGTGCTCGGCCTGAGCGCGTTCCCGAGCGGTTCGGCGCTACTGCCGATGACGACGTTCATCATGCTGGGCATGATCGTGGTCGCACCGAAGGCGATCGCCGCGATCGGCCCGAAGAAGGCCCTCGTCACCGGCATGACGATCCTCACCGCCGGCCTGGCCGGACTGTCCCTGATCCGCGCCGACGGGTCGTTCTGGGCCGACGTACTGCCCGCGTCGCTGATCGCCGCGGCTGGAATGTCGCTGGCGTTCATCCCCAGCCTCGGCATCGCGCTGTCATCCGCGCGCCCGGAGGAAGGTGGCCTGGCATCGGGCATCGTGAACACCAGCTACCAGATCGGCTCCGCGCTCGGGCTGGCTGCGATGACCGCGGTCGCCGCAGCCAACGGCGCCGACCGCCTCGGTGACCTCGCCTCGCTCACCGAGGGCTACTCAGCCGCTTTCACCGGCGCCGCCGTGATCGCCGCCGCCGGCGCCGTACTGGCCGCAATCACCCTGCGGATGCCACCGGCCGGCACCCCCGGACAAGACCTGACAGGTGACACGACGGCTTCGGAGGCCGACCTACCGACGGTCCGGTGAGCTGTCGACAGCCTCCCGGCCCGCCGCGCCAGCGGCGGCCGGGAGGACGCCACCCGCGGCCAGGTCGCCGGCTACGCCACGCACTTCGCTGCCCTGCGTCACCGCGATGACCGGCGCGGCGAGCACGGCCAGAACCACCGCCGTAACACCGAATGCCACCGCCGGGTGGGTGGAGACCGCGAGCTGGCCCAGCCCGACCACGCCGACCGCTCCGGCCAGCATCAGGATCAGTGACTCGACGGAGACAACGGTCGCCCGCTCGGCCGCGTCCACCTGGCTGTGCAGCAACTGGGCCAGCGGCCCGGCCGTCACCCCGAGGCCGACGAACATCAGCGAGTAGGCGATCGCGGCCGCGAGGACTCCGGCGATCCCGTCCACCGCCGTCGCCGCGGCCATGCCGGCCAGCGCCAGCGAGCTGACGGTGTAACCCGCCAGACAGACCGCTCGCACCGAACCGAGCCGCCGCAACAGCGGCATGCTCAGCCCGCTCCCGAGAGCGTCCGCCGCGAACCCGACGGCGGCCACCAGCCCGTACGCGAGCACTCCCCTGTCCGCCGCACCTGCCAACTCCGTCAGCCAGGCAGGCGTCAGCAACTCCATCACCGCCAGGGTCGTCCCCATCCCCGCGGAGACCATCAGGATCCGGATCAGCACCACGCTCCGCCCTGCGACCCGCACCCCGGACGCGATCGCCGAAGGCACCCCGCGCACGACGCTCCGCAGAGTCTTCGCCTCGTACTTCGGCTCGGGCATGGCCACCAACGTCACCACCAGACGAACGCCATCGGCTCCCGCGGCGAGCAGCACCGGCAAGGCAAGAGTCGCACCGAGCCCGAACGGGATCACCCCGCCGGCGACCGTTCCAACAGCCAGCGCGACGGACGACGCCATCGCGCCTACTGACAGCCCGTGGGTCAGGTCGGCATCGGGGAGCTCGTTGGCCTGGTCGACGTACCAGGCTTCGACCGGACCACTGCCGAGCGCGCGGCCGACCCCACGCAGTACGGCGGAGAGGGCGAGTAGGACGAGCGAGTCGGCGAAGCCGAGGAGGATCAGCGCGGCGAGGCTCGACGCGGCCGAGGCGACCATGACCGGACGACGCCCGACGACATCCGCGAGACCGCCGGTGGGCAGCTCGAGCAGCATCACCGTCACGGAGTAGGCCACGCCCAGCGCGGCGATCGTCGTCAGCCCGATCCCCCGCTCCAGCAGCAGAACGACTAAGACCGGGATAAAGAGCCCGGTCGGCAACCAGGTCAGGAAGCTGATCAGCGCATACCGATGCCGAAGCTCCCGCGAGGTCATGGCTTCGGCTCGTCGGGTCGCGGGAAACCGCCGACCACGATGGAGACTCGGCGGGCCGCTTCGTCGCCCGCGTCTCTCGCCTTCAGCTCGTCCAGGTGGGCGTAGAAGCGGCCCCAGAGCTCACCGAGGGATTCGGGAGTGAGCTTGACCAGCAGATCGCCGATTCCTGCCGCGTCGATCCACTCGGACGGCAGGCTGTCCTGCAGCTGCTCGAAGGACTCGGCGTCGGAAACCAGGATCCCCGCCTGCTGCCGGCGCATCCAGCCGGCCGCAGTACGGCCTTCGCCCGTCTCGCCGACCTCGGAGTTGTTCCAGGACGTCGTAGCGTGCACCGCCGCCCAGCGCCGAGCCCGCGGATGCCCCTCGGCGGCGACCTCCTCGACGAACCCGTACTGCGCCAGCTTCCGCAGGTGGTAGCTCGTCGCTCCCGTGTCGGTGTCGAACCGCTTGGCCAGTTCGGTGGCGGTCGCGGACCCGTGCTCCCGCAGCACGGAGAGCATCCGCAGCCGGAGCGGATGGGTCAACGCCTTGAGCTCTTCGCCGTCACGGACCTGGCGATCGGATTCCTCCATGCCCGCCACTCTAGGTCATGCAGAATAGTTTCTGCAAAGAAATTTCTGCATCCTGGATTTCGCCATCGCGGCCCGGGTTGGGGCGCCGTGGATCGCAACTTGTGGGGGTGGGGCGGCATCAAGCTGAGTACATTCCAAACCTGGAGGTCATATTGACCCGTTCGTTGTCCACCGTGCGGCTGTTCGCCGCCGCGCTATTCACAGCCGTCACCGCAATCGGTGGCGCAACTTCCGCTCATGCCGCGGATCCGGGGTGCCCGTTTCCGGCCATCACCGATGTGGTCGCCGTCCAGAACGAAGGTGCCGACTACTTAGCCGGAACGATCGAACCGGGTGCGGGCTGCCCGACCTACGGCACCCTGACCAGGGTCGGCGGCACCGAAGAATCGCCGGTCGGCGACGGTAGCGGGTTCGTGCTGCCGCTGGGTACCAGGACGGGAGAGTGGTACCTGTCATCGTTCACCGTCATCGACCTCAATGGTGGTCCCAGCCACACCGAGACCTTCCCGCCGATCGCCCCCTACGTGGTTCGCGTCGTCAACCTGACTCGGATCCGGTCCACCTCGCCCGAGCAGTACGTCGGCTACGGCACACAGGTCACGGTGTCCGGCGTGCTCGAGGGCCGGACCGATGCCACCGGATGGCAGCCGCTGCCGAATCGCACCCTGTCGGTGCTGCAACGCCTGCCCGATCCATCACCCCTGTCGGTGACCACCGACAACCTGGGCGCCTACACCGCGACCGTGCGGGCATACGTCACCGATGCGGCGGGGGCAGCGCTCTTCGCGGGGGACGACACCTGGAACCGCAGTTCGAGTTATTCCGGAGTCCAGGTACATGCCCTGGTGAGCGCCACGGTCAACGACTCCACACCGGCTGTGCGGCAACCGGTGAAGGTCACCGGGAAGGTCAGGCCGGGTGCGATGCCCGTGTGGCTGGAGCGCTGGCAGCACGACGCCTGGATCAAGGTCACCGACACCACCATGGCCGATGCCCAGGGCAACTACCTGCTGCGCTACCGCCCCAACTCAACAGGCACCCACAAGCTGCGCGTGTGGACCGACGGCACCAACCCAGACAGCCGTGAAGGAGTCCTTCCGTACTGGCAGGAGCTCACCATCACCGCACACTGGTGACCCACATCGGGCGGTAGGCACAGGGAGGTGTGCCTACCGCCCGATCGGGATCGGTCAGCGGAGGTTGAACGCCCGCTGAGTGGTTTGTTCGATCTGGTTGCCGGCGGCATCCCATGCTTCGACCTTCAGGCTGACCGCGCCCTTGGTCGCCGTGAGCCTGGGATAGATGGCGGCCGCGGTGAAGCTGCCGTCCTTACCCGGAATCAGCAGAGCCTGCTTCCAGTGCGCCCCATCGTCGGTGCTGTACCAGAGCTTGGCGCCGGTGATCTTCGGCAACGGCGCGGACGACGGTGCGTGGTACGCGTTCACCTTGAACCTGTGCAGACCACCGGCCCGAACGGTGTTGTCCATCGCCTGACTCGCCCCGAGGTCATAGCTGACGAATACCAGCCGCTCCGGCCGGCAGGGAGCAGTGGATTCCCCGTTGGTCACGAAGGACTCCACGCAGATGTACCCGGGCTTCGTGACGTCCTTGCCGACCGTGCCCGAACGGAAGTTCCAGGTGGCCCTGGTGTTCAGGTCGTCGACGGTCAGCCGGTAGCTCTTGGATGCCTTCGGCAACGTATACCCGAAGGTCCCCGGCAGCGGACTACCGATCGGGAGCTCCTTGCCGTCGGCGTACAGGTGGGTGTCGTCCGGCGAGAAGCCGGCGGCGTCCCACTGCCCGGTGCCGTTGGCGCGGACGAAGAACGGATAGAAGTTGTCGCCCTGGCGGCACAGCGCGCAGACCGCGAAGAGGTTCTGCGAGATCTTCGGCACGGACGGATCCGGTACGGCGTACGCGGCGTCCGGTGCGGTGATGGAACCGGGCGTCGTCAGGCCGACGTTACGTCGTTCGGTGACGTGGACCGGCCGGTCGAACACATGCAAGGACCACCAGGCAGCCGCCGAACCGTCGGCCGGGATCAGCTCCCGTTCATGGACCACATCCGGGTACAGCGGGCCGACGTACTGGTGCCGGATCGTCGGTGTCTTCACCGGCGGAATCTCGGACACCGACCAATAGACCTGGCCACGCGTGAAAGCCGTGGTGATCGCGGCGGCGGCGTCCGGCTTGGAGGCGTGCAGTTCCATCGTCACATCGGCCAGGTCCTTGCCGGTCAGCCGGTAGTGCAGCGAGGCCGGGATGCGCCCCTTCTCGAACGTGAGCAACGAGTAGGTGTAGGGCGCGTCTTCCTGCGGAGTGGCGCTGACCTTGAGCTTGACCGCCTCGTGGGTCAGCCGGTCGGCGAGTGCGCGCCCCTCCAGCGGAGGTAGCGACAGATAGGGAATGCCGATCTCGGTGCTCGCGTCGTCATCGGTATTCACCGGACTCTCCGGGATGTTCGGGCCGTTGAAGCAGACCCCGAGCTGCCCCGACGGCCAGACCAGGATGCCTGCGCCACCGGCGTCCCGGATCGCATGGATCCGGTCCATCCGGACGGCGCACGTCTGATCGTCATCGAGCAAAGCCAACTTGCCGCGGAGGTCCTTCCCGGCCAGGTCCGCCGGCTTGCCGACGCCTACGTCGACTACACCGAGCGTCTGGGTGCCCTTGAAGTGCAGGTCAGCGGTGAAGAGGCCACCGTTCTGGTTTTCCCCGACGTGGGGATAGACGACAGGGTGCAGGGCGATCGGTCGGCGGCCCTGCATGCTCAGGACTGTTTCCGGCGGCCCGTACTGCGTGGCGTAGGTGAGCAGGAAACTCCCCTTGGTCACCTTTTTGGTAGGCGTCGCGTACGCGAGCACGAACGGCGCGGCGTCGAATCCGCTCACCCAGGTCGTTCCGTTGATCGCGGTGCGCTCCACCCGCAGGTGGGTACTCCCGGGCCCTGGTATCGGTTCGGAAGGTTTGGGGGTGCTGTAGGTAATTCGCTGTGCCTTGCGGGCATCGAGTGTGACCGTGGTGTCGCCGTTGACGGTCACCCCGGGGTCGACCAGAGTCGCGAGCACCGGCAGGTAGGACTTGTCGATCCACATCTGGAACTGCAGCACGCTGTAGACGCCGGCCGGCACCTTCACCTCGCTGATGCCTTGGGAGACCGCCCGCAGCGTGCTGTCCACGCCGCCGCGGTCACCGGTGACGTCGACCACGCTGGAGCCCTCGGGCCACGCCAGGTTCCCGTCGGGGCCCAGCGTGCGGATGGTGAGGGTGACCTTCGGAGGCTCCCGGACGAGGCCGACCGGAGTGGACAGCCGTACGCCGGTGGCCTCGTCGGTAGCAATGACGGCACCCGTGTAGGTGGCGACAGCGAGATCGGCGGAGGCGAGTGTGACGGTCACGGCGGCCGTGCCGTTCGCAGGCACCTCGATGCTCTGGGCAACTGTCAGTGCGGTGGTCGCCTCTTGCCCGCCGACGGACTTGAGGACCGGCGCCAGCTTCAGCGTGACGGGCTTGCCGGTGAGGTTGCCGTAGGTGAGCTCCTTGGTGGCTGGCGCCTGGCCGGCGTCGACCGATCCGTAGTCCAGGTTCGCGGTGGTGGCGAACACCTGCTGGGTGTCGGCACGGCCGATGTCGACCCGGCCGGACCCTTGCTGGTAGACGGTGAAGCCATCGTCCTTGGAGGTGCTCATCAGCGCGGCCTTGAGCTGGCTGGCTTTCCAGTCCGGGTGACGCTGGGCGAGGATCGCGGCCGAACCGGCAACGTGCGGCGTGGCCATCGAAGTACCGGAAAGCGTTGTGTACTTGTCGTTCACCGGCGTACCTAGGCTGGTTCCCGCCGCGCGCGCGGCGACGATGTTCACGCCCGGGGCCGCGATGTCAGGCTTGAGAGCCGAGTCCAGCCGGGGGCCGCGACTGGAGAAATTGGCGAGCCCGTCGCTCTTGTCAGTGGCTGCCACCGTCAGCGCCGCGTCGGCCGCACCTGGAGACGCGACCGTGGATTCCTCTGGTCCCGCGTTGCCCGCGGCGATGACGAACAGCGTGCCGGTTGCCGCGGTCAGGTCGTTGACGGCCTGGCTGAGCGGGTCCGTACCGTCACTCGGGCCACCGCCGAGGCTCATGCTGACGACCTTGGCGCCGCTCGAGGCCGCCCATTGCATGCCGTCGATGATGCCGGACTCGTCGCCGGATCCGCCGTCGTCGAGCACCTTGCCGATGATGAGCCGAGCGCCGGGTGCGACGCCTTTGTACCTACCGCTCGAGGCGGCGCCGGAGCCGACGATGGTGGAGGCGACATGCGTACCGTGTCCGTTGCCGTCCGTGATCGTGTCGCTGACGAACGACTTGGACTCGACGACCTTGCCTGCCAGGTCCGGGTGAGTGGTGTCGACGCCGGTGTCCAGGATGGCGACCTTCACGCCGGTGCCGTCCTGGCCCGCGGCCCAGGCGGTCGGTGCGCCGATCAGCGGCACACTCACATCCAGGTCCGCTTTGACCTTCTGGTCCAGCCAGATCTTGTCCACTCCGCCGGAAAGCGCCGCTGCTTTTCCTGGCGCCGCGGTCAGGTTGCGAACACCGGCCCAGAACGTCCCGGCCTGTGCCTTCGGTACTTCGAGCGCCGATGCGTGAATGCTGGACAGGTCGTGCGTCGGCACACTGGCAGGCAGAGCCGCCGCAGCAGACCGTACGGCGTTCGCGGACCTGCCGGCCGGATATTGAACGATCAGCGGAACCTGCTTGACCGCGTCGTCGGTGTAGCCGTTCTCGGCCAGGTAGGTGACGTTGAACAGTTGGCGGTCCAGTCGCCCCGCCTGTACTGCGGCTGTCGCGTCGCTGGGGATGACGAGCATTCCGTCCGGACCGGCCTGCGTGAAGAAGGTGGGGGTCGGTCCGTCGGCCCGATGCGCGGCTTCGGTGGTGACCGCGTAGTGGCCGCCGGATTCGGTCAGCTTGACCCGGTCGCCGGTGATCAGGGTGACGGTGTGCGACCCGGAGCTCAGGCCTTTGAGGCTGATCAGCTCGCTGCCTGGCGACTTCGTCACAGCCTGCGTGACGGGCGCCGCAGTACCGGCGAGTGATGGCTTCGAGGAGGTGGCGAACGCGGTCGAGGTCAGGCCGGCGACGATCGCGGCGGCGGCGACGATCGCCGTCGTCCTTCGGTGGTGTAGTCCGGGCGGTGTTCTCATGCGGTGCTCCCAGGGATCGGAGTTCTCGCGCAAGCAGCGGAGCGGAGGGACGGATGTCGTGTTCGAAGATCGCACCGCCGTAGCCGTTGACGGAACGGGTTTGCCCACCGGGTTCACGCCATTGGCGAGAATCCGGTGGTCGGGGCGCGGCTTCCCGGGCGATGATCGATACCGTGCTCCAAGCCCTCGGACTGTCCACGAACGAGCAGGCCCTCTATGAGCTGCTGCTCGCCCAGCCGCCGA
Source organism: Kribbella qitaiheensis (assembly GCF_014217565.1). Classification (NCBI taxonomy): domain Bacteria; kingdom Bacillati; phylum Actinomycetota; class Actinomycetes; order Propionibacteriales; family Kribbellaceae; genus Kribbella; species Kribbella qitaiheensis. The sequence goes on along the minus strand of NZ_CP043661.1, from coordinate 5,901,447 downwards.
TCACCCTCGAAGGACTCCACGCGCTGACAGCCGGCCGGGTCTGGGCCGTCGACGCCGAAGCGGCCCTGCGCGGACTGGAAGAACTCGCGCTGGTCACCCGGCTGCCGACGGACCCGCCCCGCTTCGCCGTCGTGCCCGTCGATGCCGGCCTCGAAGCGCTGCTCGCCGCGCGGGAGCAGGCGCTGGTGGCTGCCCGGCAACGAATGAACCAGCTCGCCGTCCGCTACCGCCAGGCGGCGATCACCGAGGACCCGCTCGACCTCGTCGAGGTGGTCCACGGCCGCGAGGCGGTCCAGGCCCGGTTCAAGGAGCTCTACCGAACGGTTCGCACCGAGATGCGCGGAATCGACGCCCCGCCCTACCTCGCCGATCCGCTGGACGACAACGGCGAGGAGCTCAGGCTGCTCCGCGAAGGTGTCCGTTACCGGGTGCTGTACGACCGGCAAGCAGTTGGCCTGCCCGGCCGGACCCCCGCGATCGAGCGTGGCGTCGTCATCGGCGAGGAGGCCCGCGTCACCGACGTGTCACTCAAGCTCCTGCTCAGCGAGACGGCGGCGATGGTTCCACTGCGCAGTCAGCCGGTCGATCTCGAGACCTGGCTGGTGATCCACGACTCGGTCCTGCTCGACGCCATCTCGGAACTCTTCGAGATGTACTGGGAACGCGCGGTACCGCTGCACAGTAAGCAGGAGCAGCCCGTCATGGCCGGCCATGACGCCCCGAGCGAGACCGATCGGGCGCTGCTGTCCCTGCTCGCGGCCGGGCAGACCGACCAAGCCATCGCCGACAGCCTCGGCTGGCACGAACGCACCGCTCATCGGCATCTCCGGGCGATGATGCAGCGCCTCGACGCGGCGACCCGTTTCCAGGCCGGCTACCAGGCCGTACGCCGCGGCTGGCTGACCGAATCGGGAGGTGGCACGGATGCCGCGCGATGACCTGCCCTTCGACCCGCCGATGGGACTGCAGGCGCTCGGTCTCACCGCGGCCGAGGACGCCGCCTACGAACTCGTCGTCGACCGGCCACCGTCCACGGTGAGCCAGCTCGCGGCCGACTGGGATCGGGCCGAGAAGCTGCAGCCGGTGCTCGACGGGCTGGAGAAACTCGGCCTGGTCCGACGATCGATGCTCAAGGCCCCCACCTACGCTGCGGTCTCGCCCGACATCGCGATCGACACCCTGCTGCTGGACAGCGAGCAGCAACTCCATCGGGCCAGGCAGTACTCCGACCAACTGGCCGGCATCTACCGGGAGCAGGTGGCGCGAGCCGGGCCCGGATCCGTCATCGAGATCGTCACCGGCAATCGGCCCATCAGGCAACGGCTGCTGCAGATCAGGCGCAGCGCGCGAAGCGAGGTCTGTTACCTGGCCGGGCCTCCCGACGTCGACCTCGGCGACGGCCCGTCCGCCGGGACCTTCGCAAGTGGAGTGAGCTATCGCACCATCTATGACAGCGCGTACGTCGAGCAACCCGAAGCACTGGCCGACATCGAACAACTGATCCAGACCGGCCGCCAGTCGCGAGTCCTGCCGAAGCTGCCGCTGAAGCTCTACCTCTGCGACGGACGCTTGGCAGTCCTCCCGTTACAGCGTGAACCCGGCACCACTCCGGCAATCATCATCGTGCACCCCTCCACCCTGCTCGATGCCCTCGGCAACCTCTTCGAAGGGCTCTGGCAACGCGCCCTCCCCCTGGATCTGGCAGGCGCCGGTGCCCGAACCCCCGAGAACCGGTCTTCGGTCGACGACCAGCGCGTCATCGCCCTGCTGCTGTCCGGACTCACCGATGAGGCCATCGCCAGGCAACTCGCCGTGAGCTATCGAACGGCCCAACGCCGGATCGCCTCCCTGATCGACCGTCTTGGCGTTCATACCCGCTTTCAAGCGGGCGTCCGGGCGGCCCTGCGCGACTCACCCCCGACCGACCACTAGCCTCGGCGTTCGACGCGACAGCCGAGCCCGACCCACGCCACCAACCCGCCGGAACACCGAAAACACCAACCATCGGCAACACGCCGGAACCCATGAAATTTCGAGGCTAACCGGGCGACTGCTCGCGGTCACGCCAGGCTCGTTCCCATTGCCGGGTCAACGCCGGGTAGATGATCAGGTAGCGTAACGGCGCGATGGCAGCCATATAACGCCGCCCGAACGATCCGTTGGGTTTGACCAGCACGGCCATTCGCAGTTCGTAGTCGTCGTTCTCACCCTGCAGCCAGCCAAGATGCATCACGGTGTGGACGGTCTTGTTCGCCATCTCGCGAGCGGCCTCCCGTTCCAGCTCATAGATCGGCTTGAGCGGCATGCGGTCACTGTCCGGCCCGGTGGAGGCAGTGCGAAGGTCGCTGGGCAACCGGTCGCGAAGCGAGGCGATCCGGTGACCGATGCCCGCCGACGACTTGTCCCAGCCGAAGAGGGCGCCGAGCTTCCAACGCACAGCGAACAAGAACTTCGCCGGCCAGGGCTGCTTGTCGAGCCCACCGGCCGCTCGCAGGGCGGCGAGCATGGCCGGAAAGTCGTCGGGCCCGGCGCCGGGCGTGCTGAAGGACCACACGTCTTCGACTGTGAAGTCCGCTGTCACCTCGTGAATGCGCCATTTCGCCTCGGTGTGGGCGATCGCTTCGAGTCGGGACACGATCCAGCCTCTCATTTATACGATGCCGTATAATTAGCCTGTACGGTACCGTACAACTTCAACGCGATCAATGGAGGTGGACCGATTCCCGCCGTGGCCCGCACACCACGAGCCCGTTGGATCGAGGCGGGTCTGGTAGCCCTCACCCGAGGCGGACCCGACGCGGTCCGGGTCGAGGCGCTGGCCGCCGAACTCGGCGTGACCAAGGGCGGTTTCTACGGGTACTTCGATGGCCGTCCCGCGTTGCTCGTCGAGATGCTCGACGAATGGGAACGCCGCTGCACCCAGGAAGTCCTCTCCCATGTCGACGCTGAAGGTGGCGACGCCGCCACCCGGATCCGGCGCGCGGGTCAGCTGACCTCCTCGGAAGACTTCCACCAGATCGATCTCGCTGTCCGGGCATGGGCACGCCACGACGAATCCGTTGCGGCGAGACTGCGCCGGATCGACACCGAGCGGATGGATTTCCTGCGCGCGATGTTCGGCACCTTCATCACCGACCCGGACGAGATCGAGGCACGCAGCATCCTCGCGTTCGCGCTGGCAATCGGTCGCCACTTCATCGCTCTGGACCATCCCGGCCGTACCAGACTCGAAGCGATCCAACTAGCCGGCGAACATCTCTTACGCCCACCGAAATGAGGATCGCCCCCAGGGTCACCGTCGAGGGTCCGGCCCTCCGAAGTGACCCTTCATGGCTCGCGGATGCCCGTTCCGCGTTCCGGTAGCGGTCCCGAAGTTGAGGTACACGGGTACGCCAGACATGGCGCCAGATGGTGAACATCCGCGAACCGCATACGCGGCAATCCTGTCGAGGTACTCCGCGCGGCCATGCGCCGGCGACAGGTCGCACCGCGCTCGCTCAGCCCGCCCTGCACCGGGTGGATATGAGCATCCACGAACCCCGGCAACAGCAGCCCGCCTGCCAGATCGACCACCCCAGCGGTGTCTTGAGCAGCCGAGGCGAAGGCCGCCGGGAGGCAGTCCTCCGGGTCGCGCGCGACGTCCTGGTGAAGGAGGGCTACGACCAGTTCGTACTGCGTCGCGTGGCGGCCGCGGCCGAGATGAAACTGGGCAACCTGCAGTACTACTTCGCCACCCGGGACGACCTGCTGGAGGCGGTGATCCGGGCGCAGTTCGAGCCCGACCTGACCGCCCTGCGGGTGGCGACCGACCTCCCTGACGACGACCTCGCGATTAGGGCGTGTCTCCAAACCCTGTGCAGTCGCGAGCAGGTGCTCGGTGCGGTAGCTCGGTGTGCTGGAGTGAAGGCCTCGATGTTCTTCCATCGTGGCCTTCACTCCAGCACACCGAGGTGCCGCACCGAGTGCCGCGCAGCACGCACAGGGTTTGGAGACACGCCCTAGTGCCGGGCCTGATCAGCAACTGGACGACCGGAGCCGGGAGTGTCTTCGCAACCCTGTCGCTGCTGGCTTTCCACCAGGACCGGTTCCGCGAGCTGAACCGCGAGATCTACGAGGCGTTCTACGACCAACTGAGCGGCGTGATCGAGCGCGCGGCCGGCGAGGTGACGAAGGCCGAGATCGCCTCTCGGGCCAAGCTCATCACGGCGATCCTGGACGGTGTCGCGGTCCAGACGAATGCCGCACTCGGAGTAGGCAGCGACGCGCAGGGCGAGTTGCTGGATCGGGCGACGGTGCTGGTGATAGAACTCGCCAGCGGACGACGGTGACCGGTCGTCTCCTCCTGCCCCGAAATGAGCGCTGCACCCGCCGATGACATCTGCCAGCCGCCCCGTTGCCCTGTTCGCCTCACTGATTCTCCTCACCACCGGTTGTACCTCGCTTGACCAACAGCCGGCCGAGCCCGCCGGTACTTCGGCAAACTCGATCCTGGCCGAACTCGCCACTGTGAAAGTGGTGTCGAGCCGGCCTAAAGTGAAGGGTTACAGCCGCGAGTGCGGTAAGAAGGGCGCCTGCTCGTTCGGTCAGGCCTGGTCCGACAACCACGCCGGGGCGGGCGGTCACGACGGTTGCGACACCCGCGACAACGTCCTCGCCAAGCAACTGACCGCGGTGACCTACAAGGCCGGCACCCGCCAGTGTGTGGTGATGTCCGGCACGCTGCTGGATCCGTACACCGGCCGGACGATCAGCTTCCGGAAGGCAGCCGCCAGCAAGGTGCAGATCGACCACATCTACCCGCTGTCCCGCGCCTGGGACCTCGGCGCCTCGACCTGGCCGGAGCAACGCCGGATCGACTTCGCGAACGACCAGACCGACAACCTGCTGGCCGTCGACGGCTCCACCAACGCCAGCAAATCCGACCAGGGCCCCGGCGAATGGCTCCCCCTCAACAAGTCGTTCCGCTGCCCCTACGTCGCCCGTTACCTCCACGTCGCCGCGAAGTACAAGCTCCCCATCACCCGCGACGACCAGCAGGCCGCCCAGATCCTCGCCAAAACTTGCACCTGAACCCTGCCGCAGCTGTGTTCGGCTACGGGGAGGCGAGGGTGAGGTGGACCGAGGAGCCGGTGGGGACATTGGGGTGAATGGTCAGCCGGCCGCCGGCCGCCGGCTGCTTCGGCACAGCGGCGGGCGATGTCGAGGCCCAGGCTGGTTGAGCCACGGTCGCTGCGGGCCGCGTTCACCGGACCCGAGGGGGATGCCGGGGCCCTCGTCCGCGACGACGATCAGTACGCCGGCGTTGCCGGCTACCTGTTGTCCGGTGAGGATGATGCGGGCGGGGGTGCCGTCAGGAGTGTGTGCGACGACGTTCTCGACGAGGGCGTCCAGGGCGGCGGCGAGATCTTCGGCTGACGACCTCACGTCGGCCGGTGGGGTTGGCAGATCGAGGGTGAGTTCGCGGCCTTGGTCCTCGAACAATGGCTCCCAGAAAGCCGCTCGTTGACGAGTGACCGCAACCGCGTCGCAGTGCGGGACGCGGCCTTCGCGCTGCGGTCTTCGGGCTGCGCTGATGACTGCCGTGAAGGTGCGTTCGAGGCTGTTCACCTGGACGTTCAGCTCCTCGGCGCGGTCGCGGTCCGGGAGGGCCTCGACCTGGAGGCGGAGCGCGGTGAGCGGAGTACGGAGTCGGTGGGAGAGGTCGGCGACCGCTTCTCGTTCGACCGCGATCACCTCATCGATACGGTCCGCCAGGCCGTTGTCGCCGCCACCCCACGGCAGGCCCCAGACCTCGGCCAGCAGTTCGCGTTTGGTGACGACGGCACCGGGGCGTCGGGCCAGCGCGACGAGGAGGTCGAACTCCTTGCGGGTCAGGTCGACCGGCTTCCCGTCGACGGTGACTTCGCGGCTGCGCGGGTCGATCGACAACCCGCCGACGCTGAGCGCGGCTTCCTCCTGCTGATCGGCGCCGCCGCGTCGTAGTACGGCGCGAATCCGTGCGTCGATCTGGGCCGAGCTGAACGGCTAGATGACGTAGTCGTCGGCACCCGCGTCGAGGAGGCGGACCACGCTGGCGTCGTCGTCGCGGGCGGTCGCCACGATGACCGGAACGTCGCTTACGGCGCGGACCATCGCGAGTACGTCGCGACCGTCGAAATCAGGGAGACCGAGGTCGAGCAGCATGACGTCGGGACGATCCCTGGCGACCGAAGCGACCCCGTCGGCGCCGGCGGCCAAGGCCGTGACGACATGCCCGGCCGCGGTCAGGGACTTCCCCACCGAGGTCCGGATCGCGTCGTCATCCTCCACCAGCAACACCCGCGCCATACGCCGAACCTAGACGGCACGTCCCCACAACACGCCCCATCAACGCTCCAGCCCGTACGACGTACGCGGCGCCGGCGCGTGGCTCAGGACTCCAGGGCGGGTTTGGGCGCCCGTAGGCCGGTGGCGCGGAGTTCGAGGTCGGCAAGTTTGGCGATGACTGTGGAGTCGCCTTCGCGCCAGGCCGCGACCGGGTCGTGGGAGATCTTCGCGAGCTTGTGCATCGGCTGGTTCGCCATCGCCCGGAGCGCGAACAGATCCAGGTCGGCCGCGTTGTCGATGAACTTCCGCGCCGCGGTCGCCCGGCGCGAGAACCGGATCCGCCGCGGCAACCAGATCAGCAACGCGAACAACACCGGCAGCCCGATCGTCACCGCAGCCAGCAGATAGGCCAATTGCTCCACCGCATGCGCCTGATCCCGCCCCGCCTCGGCAAGCTTCGCCGCCGCCTTCGCAGCACCGTCGATCGGCGCCCGTAGCTGGTCCCCCACCAGCGGCACCTTGCCGACGGGCTCGGACATGTTGTGCAGATCCCCTGCCAGCCCGTCGCCCGCCTCGGCAGCCTTCCGCCCGGGGTATCCCAACGCGTTGGTGATCTTGAAGACCGTCAGCCCCAGCGCCGTACAGAACGCGATCCAGCCCACCAGCAGCAGATCTCCGAACACCTGCCCGAACCGCTGGGCCCCCACATCGGAGTAGAGCTTCACATCCGTCATCTCCTCGATCACTCAGGGCTAGACCTCACTCATGCCCAACTCCGGGCATGGCGACACTACTGACTCGCGTGGCATACGGAAGCTACTGTCAGCAGATGTTGGCTCTTGCGGTGGGCGGGGTGTTCGACGGGGTGGAGTACTCCGGCGGCGGGGCTGTGGTGCTTGTCGAGGGTGGGCGGATCTCGGCGGTGTTGCCTGCCGAGTCGGAGGTTCCGGCTGGGTGTGAGGTGGTCCGGTACGAGGACGCGACGCTGCTGCCCGGGCTGATCGACACCCACGTGCATCTGTGTTGTGACAGCGGGCTGGGGGCGCTTGACCGGATTACCGACTTCAGCGACGACGAACTGGTCGCGGAGATCGAGAAGTCGCTGACGGAACAGCTTGCGGCCGGAGTAACGACCGTGCGGGATCTCGGCGACCGATCGTGGGCCGTGGTCGGGTGGCGTGATGGTGGCGACCGGTCTGCTTTCCCGACCGTCGTGGCGAGCGGGGCCGCCGATCACCGTTCCCCGCGGGCACTGCTGGAACATGGGCGGCGAGGCTTCCGGGCTGGACGAGCTACGGCGCGCGGTCCGCGAACGGGCCGAGCGGGGTGCCGATCTGGTGAAGATCATGGCCAGTGGCGGCGTCAACACGCCCGGGACCGATCCGGCGGCCTCTCAGTTCACCTCGGAGGAGCTCACCGCCGTCGTGCAGGAGGCGCACACGCTCGGGCTGCCGGTGACCGCGCACGCGCATTCGCTGGAGTCGATCAGGAACGCGCTCACGGCCGGGGTCGACGGGATCGAACACTGCTCCTTCATCGCCGGCGACGGCATGGTCGTCGACTCGTCTGTTGTGAGCCAACTCGTCTCATCCCGTACTGCGGTGTGCCCGACGCTCGGGATGGTCCCGGGCGCGACGCCCCCACCCGCAGTACTGGAAATGATGCGCCGCACCGGAACGGACTACGCCACCCGGATCCGCGTCTTCGGAGACCTGTACCGCGCGGGCGTCCACCTCATCTCAGGCTCAGACGCAGGCATCACCCCCGGCAAACGCCACGGCATCCTCCCCGAAGCCATCATCGCCCTGACCACCGGAGGGATGCCGCCCAGCCTCGCCCTCGCCTCCGCTACCTCCGAGGCCGCAACCGCCTGCCGATTACCCGCCAAAGGCCGCATCCTCCCTGGTCACGACGCCGACCTGCTCGTCGTACCAGGCAATCCCCTCGAAGACATCACCGCGCTCCGCAATCCCACGGCCGCGTACCTGATGGGTACCTCAGTCCGCTGACGCGTTGCCACCACCCCCAGCCCTGTAGTTCTTTCCCTAGCCACCGCAGCGGGTTGATGAGGGAACTTCTTGTCTGTGGGGGTAGTTAGGGTGGCGTTGTGGTTGAGACTGTGGGGGCGTTGAGCTATCACCGGGGCGTGCTTGGGCACGTTCGTCGGGTGGATCAGCGTGCCTGGGAGGCCCTGCTGCCGGAGCCTGAGGCGGATCCGGGGTTGGATGAGGCGTTGTTGCGGCACACCTACCGGCTCGACGAAGACGGGCATCCCGAGTTGCACGCGGCTGGGCGGCGGGCCGCGGAGGCGTTGGGGCTCGAGGTGGCGATCGAGTACTACCAAGGTGACGGGTCCGCGGCGCCCAACGCGTCATTGCTGCATCAGGCGGAGAAGGCGGTGATCCTGTTCGAGGGACCGTTGCTGGAGCGGCTCGACAACGATGAACTGGCCGCGATCTGTGGTCATGAGTTGGCTCACCGGTTGCTTTGGACGCTCGAAGACGGTGCTTACCTTGCTGTCGACCGGTTGCTCGATGCTGCTGCTGGGGACGCCCGTACGCCGAGGCAGTATCTGGAGACCCGGCGCCGTTGGGTGATGGCGTCGGAGCTGTTCGCCGACCGTGGCGCGTTGGTCGCCTGCGGAGATCTCAGTACTACGGTGCGCGCGCTCCTCAAGACCCAGACCGGCCTGGCAGGCGTCGATCCCGAGGCCTATCTCCGGCAGGCCGACGAGCTCGACCTCAGCACCGGAAGCCGAGGGACGAGCCATCCCGAGGGCGTCGCCCGAGCCTGGGCGTTGAAGAACTGGCTGGCCGGCGAAGACGTGGAGATCCTGCTGACCGGTCCGCTCGACGTGGATTCGCCCGATCTCCTCGACGCCGCGCTGCTGCGCGAATTGAGCATGGATTTCGCCGCCGACATCGCGCAGACCGACGGCCTCCGGACCGACGCGGTCGCGACGTACGCGGCCGGTTTCGCGGATCCACCCGGGCCTCTCGGCGTACCGGGCGGTGCGATCACGAGGTTCGACGAGCCACTGGCTGTCCGTCCGGTCGACGGGGCGCCGATACCGCGGCCCAGATCGTTGACTCCGGCAACCAAGCAGTACCTGTGCTACCTGTTGCTGGACCTGGCGACGGCCGATCCCGACACGGGTGACGCCGGTCTGATCGCGTCGATGGGAGTCGCCCGAAAAGCCGGGCTCACGCCGTACGACGATCTGGCCGACGACGAGCTCGGCTGGTCCGACAAACGCCGCGCCCAGCTCTCCGCCGCCGCGGAGGCGATCCAATGAGCGGGCCCGCACGGGATCTGGTGGAGTTGGCGGAGTCGCGGGAGGGCCTGGGCAGCGACGCGTTGCTGGCGGCGGTGTTGCCGTTGTTCCACGCGACCGCGGAGGTGCACGAGCGCGGCCTGGTCGCACCGTTGAGTGGGCTCGACCGGCTGACGGTGGACGACCACACGCGGCTGGGCTTCGCACCGGAGTACGCATCCCGTCCGAGCATCGCCGCGGCCGAGCTCGAAGCCAGGCAAGGGCATCGCTCGGACGCCGTCGAGGTGATCGCGCACCGGCAGCAGGAGATCGACCTCAGCGAGAGCGGCGGCCGACTCCGGACCCAGGTGACCGAGCCGATGCCGGAGGCGATCAAAGCGCCGGTGCTCGTGCCCGGCTGGCAGAGCTGGGAGCACGTGGTCGGTCACCACGACCCGCTCACCGACATCTTCAGTCTCGGCCAGCTGTTGATCGGCCTCGGCTGCGGCCTCGACCTGGACGATCCCGACGACGTCGCCGTCCTGATCGAGGCCCGCGGCAACTTCTACTCCCTCGGCTCCGAGCTGCACCCGGTGATCCTGTCCGTGGCCGCGCAGATGGCCGAACCGGACCGTCATCACCGCGCCCAGGACCTCCGCTCGCTGATCGAGCAGCTCGAGAACTATCGCGACCAGCCGCTCGACTTCGACGTCACCGCGATCACCACCGGCGCCGAGGACCGACGGGCCGCCGTACTGCGAGCGCTCCGGGACCGGCTGTTCGACCTCTCCCGCCGCAATCGCCTGGTCAACTTCCGGCACACCGCACAGACCGTCAACCTGACCGAGGTCTCGGTCCCGTTGATGCTCGACATCCGCACCATCCGCGCGGAACAACTCTTCACCTGGAACTCCGAGCTAGCCGCCCGCCTCGTCAGCGGCTCGCCACAGTCGCTCGGGAAGTGGATCCGGTACGACGAGGCGCCGTACGCCGCGAGCTCGCTGGACAAGCTGATCTCGACGGCACGCCGGGACCGGGCGGAGTACGGGCAGGACCAACTGCTTCTCGTACCGGCGTTTCTGCGCTGGCACGATCTCAAGAACGATCCCGATACCCGGCTCGCGTCGCCGCTGGTGCTGGTGAAGGTGGAGTTGGCGAAGAAGCGCGGCGTGCGGGACTCGTACACGTTGAAGATCATCGATCCCATCGCGGAGGTGAACCCGACGCTGCGGCATCACCTGCACCAGCTGTACGGGATCAACCTGCCGGTGAGCGTGGATCTGGCCGAGCCCGGCGCCATCGAAGTACTGCATGAGCGGTTGGCCAAGGAGATCCAGGCATCGGAGCCGGGGCTGCGGCTTCATCTGCGGGAGAAGCCGCGGATCGATCTCGTCCGGCAGCGGGCGATGATCAAGCTGCGGAACTACCGTCGTCGACAGCACGGGAACACGGCGAACGAATTCGGCGGACGGCACTATTCGTACTCGTACCGGCGGTCCGACTACGAGCCGCTCGGCGTGCAGATCTTCCGGAGTCAGCTGGGCGTGCAGGAGTTGCCGCTGAGCATCGCGCTCGGCGCCGACCCGGCGCTGCGGCGGCCGGGCGCACTCGAGACGGATACCTACACGATCGACACCGACGGCGGTCCGTACTCGTGGGACGTCGACCTGTGCGCCGTCGCCTTGTCGAACTTCAACTACCGCACGCTCGGGCTCGTTCGCGACTACGACGAGCTGCTGGCGACGGGACGGCCGTGCCCGTCGTTCGAGCAACTGTTCTCGGACCGGCCGCGGCCGATCAGCGATGAGCCGTCCGAGTTGCCGCCTGAGGGCCGGCATCTGGTGGTGCCTGCCGATGGTTCACAGGTGGCGGCGGTCGCGCGGGCGCAGCGCGGCGAGAGCTTCGTGATCCAGGGCCCGCCGGGGACGGGGAAGTCGCAGACGATCACGAACATGATCGCGGACTTCGTCGCGCGCGGGCAGCGGGTCCTGTTCGTCTGCCAGAAGCGAGCGGCGCTGGACGTCGTGCACGCACGGCTGGCGAGCCGCCGGCTGGACGGGTTGTGCACGCTGATCCACGACTCCCAGGCAGACAAGAAGGCCTTCGTCCACGGACTCCGCGACACCTACGAAGCCTGGCTGTCCGCCGAGGACAACGCCGACGAACTCTCCGTACGCCGGGACGCCCTCCTCTCCCGCGTGAACCGCCTACTCACCACAGTCGCCGACTTCGAAGCGCTTCTCGCACTAGAGGAACCTGGCGCGGGCGGGCCGAGTTTGCGGGTGGTGGTGGATCGGCTGGCGGAGTTGCGGGAGTCTCGGTGGGGCGGGGAGCTGGAGCCGTTGGAGCTTCGGCTGATTCCGGCGGCTGGCGAGTGGTGGGCCGGGCGGGCTGCGGTGGAGGGTCTGGGGCAAGCGCTGGTCAAGGCCGACCCGGCCAGCGGCGGCGTACTGGCTCGAAGCCCGCTCGCCTTTGTCTCCCCCGAGATCTGGGTGGCCCAAGGTGCTGACACGGAGATTCCCATCCGTGCCCGCGAGATCCGGGGCCGCTGGGATGCCGTCTCCGCTGCTCTCGACGGCGCCGCAGTGGCGATTGATGAAGAGGTAGCTGACCAGCCGCTGGCGTGGGTGCGAGGTGCTGCTGAGCTGGGCGTGGTGCTGCTGCCGTTGGTCGAGCGCGGGCTCGGGAACGCGATCGAGCCGAGGTCGACGGCAGCACGCAAGTTACGGGAGGCGGTGGATCGGCAGGAAGCGCTCGTCGCCGCGGAGCGGACCGCCTGGGAGGCGGCCGCCGGATGGCGGGATCCGTTGTCGGTGGTCGATGCGCGCTCCGCATTAACGGTTGCCCAGAGCAAGGAAGGTGGCGTGTTCTCCTTCCTCAACGGCGACTGGCGGAAGGTGAAGAGCCTGGTTCGCTCGCGATACGACTCGTCCGCGCGGGCGGTTCAGCCTTCCGTGACTGACCTGCTCACACATCTGGTCGCCGCTCACGACGCGACCGCCGCGGTGACGCAGTACCGGGCTGAGACTGAGCGCGAATGGGGTACGGGCGATCCGGCCGGACTGGCGAAACGCCTTCAGCGGTTGAGGAAGGAGCCGATGCTCGCCTCCTGGCGGGCCGCACTCGCGGAGTCGGAGCGCGATGCGCGCTCGACCGCGTCCGCGGATTCGGCGGGCGATGCGCGCTCGACCGCGTCTGCCGATTCGGCGAGCGAGAAGGCTTCGAGCGGGCTTGCGGCGAAGTTGGCCGACGTTGCGACCGCGTTGGAGGCGGCCGACGAGGCGACGCGCGGCTTCCTGATCGAGGCGTACTCGGAGCAGACGCTGGCCGCAGTACGGGAGATCTCCACGGCCTTGTCTTCGGCGCAGCTTGTTCCAGCGATCCAGGCGCTGGTTCCGGCCATGCGCGCGCTCGCCGACGGTCCGGGTTCCGTGGCGACCGCCGTGCGGAGGTTGGAGGCTACGCCTGCGCAACTGGAGTATGCGGTGTGCGCGCTGCACTGGGAGCGGGCTCGCGCTGTCGGTCCGCGATTGACGTCCGCCCAACTGGACGAGGTGGTTGGCGAGCTGAGCCTCGTGTACGACGAGCTCACGGGCGTCAACGCCGAAGTGGTCGTGGCCGGCGTACGGCGGCGTTTCCGTGCCGAGCTCGCGCATTCCGAGCTGAGCGTCACCGGGATGTCCGCCGAGGATCGCGCCCGGAAGAAGACCTTCAGCTCCGGCCGGCGCGAGCTGGAACACGAGTTCGGCAAGGTGATGCGGTACAAGTCGATCCGCGAGCTCGCCTCGGGCGATCCTGGTTCGGTGGTGTCGCTGCTGCGGCCGGTCTGGTTGATGAGCCCGTCGTCCGTGTCGGACACGTTGCCGCTGGACGCGGAGTTCGACGTGGTGATCTACGACGAGGCCAGCCAGATCCCGATCGAAGAGGCGATTCCCGCATTGCACCGAGCGCCGCAGGTGATCGTGGTCGGCGACCAGATGCAGCTGCCACCCACGCAGTACTTCCGGGTCACGACGCCGACCGCCGACCCGGAGGACGAGACCGACGACTCGGTCGGGATCGCGCTGACCGACGACAGCTTCCTCGCGATCAGCGCGTTGCGGCTGGCGTCGACGATGCTGACCTGGCACTACCGGAGCCGGTCGGAGGCGTTGATCTCGTTCAGCAACGCCGCTTTCTACCAAGGCAGACTTGCGACGATCCCGGACCGGCTGCCCGCTGCTCCGGCGCCGCCGTGGGCCGTGAGTGCCGGCGCTCCGGTCGGGCCCGAGGTCGCGGACGGCGTCCTGGCCGGGAGCATCACCTCGGTGCGGGTGGTCGACGGGATCTACGTACGGCGGACGAATCCCGCCGAGGCAGCCTGGATCGCCGGTCTGGTGCGCGAACTCCTCGGCCGTGAGACCGGTAAGAGTCTCGGCATCGTCGCGTTCTCCGAGGCTCAGCAGGGCGAGATCGAGCGGGCGCTCGACCTCTTGGGCGAGCAGGACCCGGAGTTCGGCGCGCGGTACGAGGCGGAGCAGCTCCGGACCCGTGACGACCAGGACGCCGGGCTGTTCGTGAAGAACCTGGAGAACGTCCAAGGCGACGAGCGCGACATCATCATCATGAGCGTCTGCTACGCGGCCGGGCCGGACGGGCGGATGCTGATGAACTTCGGCCCGATCAACACCTCCGGCGGCGAGAAGCGCCTGAACGTCATCTTCAGCCGCGCCCGCGAACACATGGTGATCGTCTCCAGCATCGATCCCGATGCCATCACCAACACCTACAACGACGGCGCCAACACCCTGCGCCGCTTCCTCACCTACGCCGACGCCATCTCCCAAGGCAACCTGGAAGCAGCCCAGTCGGCCCTGTCCCAATACGCCGTCGCCGGCCACCGCACCCCCAGGGCCGGGCGAGCGGAGCGTGATCCCGGGCGACGGGTTATCCGTGGCGGGGAGGACCGCGTTGCGGAAAGTGGCGGGGAGGACCGCGTTGCGGAAAGTGGCGGGACGGAACGGGTTGCGAGCAGTGCCGGGAGGCACCGGGCTGCGGGAGGTGTCGGGGGTCCCTTGCGATCGGCTGTTGTGGAGCAATTGGCAAAGCGGCTTCGGGAGCAGGGGGTTGTGGTCGAGACCGAGGTCGGTGAATCGGTCTTCCGGTGCGATCTGGCGTTGCGACGGCCCGAGGACGAGGGCCATCGGATCGCAGTACTGGTCGACACATCCGAGCGAATCGCCGCCGACTCCCTCCTGGAGCGCCTCACCACCCACCCCCGAGCACTCGCTACTGGCGGCTGGCAGGTCCACCACGTCCTTACCACCGACTGGACCAACACCCCCGACGCGGTCATCACCCACCTGACCGACGCCCTCAACCGCCCCACCGACACCTGACATCCACCTCCTCCGGGTCGCGGGCCTTACGCCATGCCGGTCCTTACGTCCGAAGAGCTGTGGGGCAGGACCTCGGCTTCTTCGGACGCTACGAGACGGGATGTGCCGGGCGCCAGGCAAGACAGCAGGCAACAACTGCGGTTCAGAGGGCGGTGCGGAGGTGCCAGAGGTGGGGGTAGTAGCGGAGGTCCAGGCGGGAGCGGAGGTAGCCGGCGCCGGAGGAGCCGCCGGTGCCTGGTTTGGTGCCGATCATGCGCTCGACCATGACGACGTGCCGGGCGCGCCAGGCGGCGGCCAGTTCGTCGTGCTGGAGGAGAGCTTCGGCGAGCTCCCAGACAGCGCCGTACTGCGCGCGGTCTCCGGCGACTGTTTGCAGGGCCTTGTAGAGGTCGTCGTCCGAGGCGGTGGCGAAGCCGGCCTTCTCGAGGACCACCAGGAACGCGTCCCACAGGGTCGGTTCGTCCAGGCGCTGCTGGATCCGGATCTTCTCGGCTTCGGACAGCCCGCGGAACCGCTTCACGAAGGACGGGTCCTTGGCACCGGACAGGAACTCGATCTCCCGGAACTGCACCGACTGGAACCCGCTCGCCGGTGACAACCGGTGCCGGAACTCGCCGAAGTCCTGCGGCGTCATCGTCTCCAGGATGTCGACCTGCTGGGTGAGTGTCCGCTCGATCGTGTGCACCCGGCGGAGCAGGTGCTGGGCGAGCCAGAGTTCGCCGGACAGCATCGCGTCGCGGGACGCGGTCATCTCGTGCAGGACCTGCTTGAACCACAGCTCGTAGACCTGATGGATCGTGATGAACAGCAGCTCGTCGTGCGCGGGCGGATCGGATTCCAGCCGCTGCTGGTCGAGCAGCTGGCCGAGCCGCAGGTAGCTGCCGTAGGTGAGCCGGCCGCCTTCCTCACCGAAGTGGACGTCGACTCCGTCCCACCGCCCGGTCACCGCGTCGCCGCCGGTCCTGGTCCCGTCTGTCTCGCTCGCGCTGGTCACGATGCCGAGGATAACCGCCCTCACGGAGAGTAACGGCGTCGAGCGAAAATCTGGATAGGGTGACCACAGAGTCACTCGCTCGTTGCTTCGGAAGAGAGTTTGTCCGGACACCTTGGAGCGGCGAGCGCGGAATGAGCGATACCAGAACACTGCGAAGGCACCGACCGACAGCAGCCCTGTCACCAGCACCGTCAGTAGCACGATCTGTCCGCCCCCAGATCTGCCCTGCCGACGTCGAAGCGGCGCTACTCGATCACTACCCCGACCTGGTTCGGCTGGCGTATGCCAACCTGCCGCCGAATCTCAGCCGCCACCGCAACGTCCTGGCCGCGCACGGCGTGGTCCAGCGAGCACTCCCCGATCACCGCCACCTCGAACGACAGTTGGCCGGCGCGACCGACGCCGCCGCCTTCGTCCGCAACCTCGTGCTGCAGGCCGCGATCAAACAAGCAGACGCCCGTACGCCGCTGCGCCTGCAGCCGCGCGCCTGGGCCATCCGCCTGCTCGCACTCACCAGAGCCCCCGAGAGCGACGACTTCGACCCGTGCTCGCTCCGGGCCGGTTCGCCGAACCGAGCTGAACCGGCGCAACGCCTGCGGCCGCAACGTCGCGATCGTCGTGACCTCCCTACTGGCGCTCGGTGTCCTGGCCTCCCTCGCTATCCACAGGTGAATCGGGCCGCGGCCCAGTCGGCGTGATCCGTACCATTGCCGTCACCCGCATCGGTAACGGCCAACTGCACTTGCGACTGGCCGGACAATGCGGCCGACAGATTCACGCCGCTGCCACCACCGGTCATCCGTGGCGTAGAAGCCAGTACTGCGCCGTCAGCACCCTTGACCTCGAACGTCACGCTGCCCGAGCCGCCCACCTCGGCGTCCAGACCGACCGTGGCCTCGAACCGCGTACACCCGGTCGGCACCTTGCCCGGCGTATCCGCCAGCTTGAACTTCCACGCCCCGTCCAGCGAACGCACGTACTGCGAACCGCTCGCGCGGACGGCGGCCGCGTCATCGGCGTACGGCCAGAGCCTGGTGTGCGGCGCGACCTGACCCTCGGCGACCATGCCGGGGTTCTCCAGGTAGGTGTAGACGTCACTCGGGCCGTCGACGGCCGCGGCCCGGCCGGGAAGTGCCGCGGTCAGCACTCCAGCCACTCCACAGGTGAGCATCAGCGCCAGGACCTGAACGACGGGCAGCGGAAGGTGGGCGGAAGGACATGCAGCTCTCCTCACGATCGAACACAATCAATCAGCGGTGGGCTCGCGCCGCACGCCGGTGCGGCGTGTCGGAGGTTGCGTTAGTGCGTGCCTGGGCGCCGGTCGTGCAACGCAACCTCCGACACGTCGCACTGGGCATCGATGCTCCGATCGGGTCAAGAGTTCGGTTGTCCCACGTTTTCCCACATTTTCGATCACCCGACGTATTGACCCCCTCACAGAACGCGCCTTACCTTTCGATGGAAGCGCTCTCTTCCTACCGCCCCAGGGAGATCCATCATGATCGCCGGACTCATCACGACTGCTCTGCTGACAACGTTGTCGCTCCCCGTCGGCGCACCACCTCCCCCAGCCCCCTCGACTCCGGCGGTGCCGATGAGTTCACAGGCGACCATCTGCAACAAGTACTGCGACGCCCGCGACCCGGCCCTGTCCCCCGGCGACCGGTCCCCGGTCAGCGCGACGATCTTCGGCCGGACGCTCCGGCTGCACTTCGACGACAACGACGCGATGGGCTGGGCCTCGATCGAGAACGGCAACCCCGGCGACGAGGTCTGGCTGGACCGCTCGATGGACGGCGGCCGCTCCTGGTCGGGCAGCAGCAGGCTCGGCAACACCGCGATCCCGGCCGGTCAGAGCGGCTGGCGCACCCAGATGTTCAACGTCGACGACTGGAACAACCTCGGCGTCGGCGCCCTCCGCGCGTGCGGCAAAGCCGCGGACCGCGCCGACATCGCCTGTACTGCGTGGGCGCGGACCACCTGGAACGCGGGCGACCGGCGTACGGCGGCAGCAACGGCCCAGATGCAGTTCTACAACCTCTCGACCGGAAAGTTCGACACGACCGGCTGGTGGAACAACGCCAACGCGCTGAACGCGATCATCGACAACGCGCGGATCACCGGGATGCCGAGCTACAAGTACGCGATCGGCAAGACCTACGACCTGAACGTCAACGCCGCCGAAGGTCAGTTCCGCAACGACTACATCGACGACACCGGCTGGTGGGGTCTCGCCTGGATCGCCGCCTACGACCTGACCGGGGAAGCTCGCTACCTCCAGACCGCCAGGGGCCGACGCCGACCACATGGCGGCGTACTGGGACAACACCTGCGGCGGAGGTGTCTGGTGGAGCGAGGCGAAGACCTACAAGAACGCGATCTCCAACTCGCTCTACATCCAGCTCACCGCGGCCCTGCACAACCGGATCGCCGGCGATACGGCGTACTTGCAAAAGGCACAGAACGGCTGGACCTGGTTCCAGCAGACCGGGATGATCAACAGCTCGCATCTGGTCAACGACGGCATCAACCTCTCCACCTGCAAGAACAACGGAGACGTCGCCTGGACCTACAACCAGGGTGTGCTGCTCGGCGCACTCACCGAGTTGTCCAAGGCAACGGGTAATACTTCGTACCTGACCACGGCTCGTCAGATCGCCGATGCGGCGACGACCTCGTCCGGCCTCAACACCGCCGACGGAATCCTCAAGGAGCCGTGCGAAGCCGGTGACTGCGGCGGTGACGGCCCGACCTTCAAGGGCGCCCACGTCCGCGGCCTCGGCAAGCTCAACGCGGCGCTGACCGACCACCCGTACACGACCTACCTGCGCCGCAATGCCGACCGTGCCTTCGCCTCCGACCGGACGGCGATGGACCAGTACGGCCTGCGCTGGTACGGCCCGATCGACAAACTCGACGCCGCCCGCCAGCAGAGCGCACTCGACCTGATGAACGCCGCCTCATGAGGCGCCTCAGCGTGGCCCTCGCGTTGATCGCCGGGCTCCTCGTCATCACCACGCCTGCTGCTCAGGCTGTCCCTGCTGTCAAAACGCTTCGGGTGATGCCGCTCGGTGACTCGATCACCGCCGGCGTCGGCAGCCCGACCTCGTCCTCGTACCGCCGCCCGCTCGCCGCGCTGATCGGCGGCCAGACCCGGTACGCCGTGAACTTCGTCGGTTCCCAGGCATCCGGCAATCTCGCCGACCTCTCGAACGAGGGCCACAGCGGCTGGATCATCGACCAGGTCCGCGCCGAGATCGACGGCTGGCTGGCAGCCGCCCGGCCGGACGTAGTACTCCTGCATCTCGGCATCAACGACCTGAACCGCAACGTCGACGTACCGAACGCCCCGGCCCGCTTCAGGGGCCTGGTCGACCGGATCGTCGCCGACAAGCCCGGCGTCACCGTGATCGTCCTCGGCCTGATCCCGACCACCCCCGGGCTCGAGTCCAAGGTCGCCACCTTCAACGCCGCGGTCAAGTCGGCGCTGACCAACCCGAAGACCCGGTACGTCGATCCGCCCGCGCTCACGTCCGCTGAAATGGCCGACGGGCTGCATCCCAACGACGCCGGATTCCAGCGAATGGCGCAGGCGTTCTACCCGGCCCTGGATCGCGCGTACTCCGATGGCGTGATCGCCGCGGCGCCCGCACTCAACGCGGGCAACGAGGCCGGTGGGTCAGGCAAGATCCGCTGGGCCGACTTCGACGGCGACGGGCGGATGGACTACCTCACGGTCGCGAGCAACGGCGCGGTACAGGCGTTTCTCAACCGAGGTGGCGACGGCCACGGTGGCTGGGCCGTACTCGGTCAGGTGGCGGGTGGTGTGACCGCCGATGCGACGAGGGTCCGGTTCGCGGACTTCGACGGCGACAGTCGCGCCGACTACCTGGTGATCAACGCGAACGGCTCCGTCTCGGCGTGGCTGAACCGTGGTGGCGACGGCCCGCGGTGGCTGGTCGTCGATCGGCCAGGTCGCCGCCGGAGTGACCACCGATCAGGCGCAGGTGAGGTTCGCGGATTTCGACGGCGACGGCAAGACGGACTACTGGACGATCGCGGCCTCCGGTGCCGTCCAGGTATGGCTCAACCGTGGCGTGAACAACTGGTCGGCTCTCGGCCAGGTGGCAACCGGTACGACGACCATCCGGTCGACCGTGCGGTTCGCCGATCTGGACGGAGACACCCGGGCGGACTACAGCACGATCGCGGCCGACGGATCCGTGCAGAGCTACCTCAACCGTGGCGGCGACGGCCGAGGTGGCTGGCTTCTGCTCGGCAAGGTGGCGACCGGGCTGACCACGACGGCCGACCGGGTCTCGTTCAGCGACTTCACCGGCGACGGCAACGCCGACTACGCGATGGTCGATCCGGCAACGAACGCGGCGACCGTGTACTCCTGGGCAGGTGGTGACGGCCATGGCGGCTGGATCGGCCTCGGCCAGGTCGCTACCGGCGTACAGGTCGGGTGACGACATGCGACGTTGGCTGATCCTGTTCATCTCGTTGCTCCTGGCAACACTCTCGGCAACCACCGCACTGCCCGCGACCGCGTTCACCCCGAAGCCGCCGCGGCTGACCACGCCGTGGACCAACCAGGTATCGGTGACCAATCCGCTGCCGGAGTACCCGCGCCCGCAGTTGACCCGGACCGACTGGCAGAGCCTCAACGGGGTCTGGCAGTTCGCGCCGGCTGCCACCCTCGACAGTCCGCCGACCGGGTCGAACCTGGCCGAAGAGGTGCTGGTGCCCTACCCGATCGAATCGGCACTGTCCGGCATCCAGCGGCACGAGGAGCGGATGTACTACCGGCGGACCTTCACCGTGCCGGCGAGTTGGTCCGGCCAGCACGTCCAGCTCAACTTCGGCTCCGTCATGTGGCAGTCCAAGGTGTGGGTGAACGGCACGCTGCTCGGCAGCCACGAGGGTGGCTACGACGCGTTCTCGTACGACATCACGTCCGCGCTGCGGGCCGGGTCGAACGAGATCATCGTCGGCGTCTGGGCGCCGGTCGACACCCAGGACATTCCGCTCGGCAAGCAGCGGCTGAACCGCGGCGGCATCTGGTACACGCCGTCCTCGGGCATCTGGCAGACGGTCTGGTTGGAGCCGACGGCTGCGACGCGGATCACCCGGCTCGACACCACACCGAATGTGGCCGCAGGCGGGCTCGACCTCGTAGTACAAGGGTCATCCGCTGGGCAGAGCGTGCATGCGCAGGTCCTGTCCGGCGGCCAGGTCGTCGGTGAAGCGAGCGGCACCACCGGTGCTCAGTTCCGGGTGCCGGTTCCGAATGCGAGGCTCTGGTCCCCCGACGATCCCTTCCTCTACGAGCTGAAGGTGACCCTCGGCAGCGACGCCGTCGGCGGGTACTTCGGGATGCGGTCGGTCGGCAAGGCGATGCTGGGCGGCGTACTTCGGCCGACGCTGAACGGGAAGTTCGTCTTCCAACTCGGCACCCTCGATCAGGGCTACTGGCCGGACGGCCTCTACACCGCGCCGACCGACGACGCCCTGCGCTTCGATCTCGAACAGCAGAAGGCACTCGGCTTCAACATGGTCCGCAAACACATCAAGGTCGAATCGGCCCGCTGGTTCTACTGGGCCGACAAGCTCGGCCTGATGGTCTGGCAGGACATGCCGGCGCTGGTGGCCGGCCGGAACGCGTCGGCGACCGGCGAAGCGCGGTACGAGACCGAGCTGCGCCGGATGGTCGACAACCACAAGGGCATCACCTCGATCGTCCAGTGGATCCCGTTCAACGAAGGCTGGGGCGAATTCCAGGCCGGCAGGATCACCGACCTGGTGAAGTCGCTGGACCCGACCAGACTCGTCAACCACAATTCGGGCTCCAACTGCTGCGACTCCGATCCCGACCCCGGCAACGGCGACATCATCGACGACCACATGTACGTCGGGCCGGCGGTGGCCCGAGCGCCCTCGTCCACGCGCGTCCTGCAACTGGGCGAGTTCGGTGGCCTCGGGCTGCACGTACCCGGGCACGAGTGGTCGACCGGCGACACCTTCGCGTACGAGATGCTGCCGACGTCCGAGGCGCTGACCAACCGCTATGTCCAGGTCGCCGATCAGCTACCTGACCTCATCACGGGGTCGGGCCTGTCCGGATCGGTCTACACCGAACCGACCGATGTCGAGGACGAGATCAACGGGTTCTTCACCTACGACCGGCAGGTCCACAAGATGGACTTCGCCAAAGTCCGCGAGGTGAACCTCCGCGTCCTCGCCGCCGCCAACGGAACCAAGCTGCCGACCGGCAAGCTCGTCTCGTTCCGGGTCACCACCCCGAACTACACCAACCGCTATCTCCGGCATGTCAACGGCGTCGCGGGTACTGAGGTCGTCGATGCCAACAGCAACCAAGGTCTCAAGCAGGACGCCAGCTTCTGGGTCAGATCCGGGTTGTCGAACAGTGGTTGCTACTCGTTCGAGTCACGCAACTTCCCCGGCCAGTACCTGCGCCAGCGCGACCTCCGCATCTACAAGGAGGCCAACTCCGGTGGCACCTTCGCGGCCGACGCCACGTTCTGCACTCGCCCTGGTCTGAGCGGCGGCGGTACGTCGCTGGAGTCGGCGGCCCGGCCCGGCTTCTTCCTACGGCACCGCAACTCCGAGGTCTGGCTCGACGCCGACACGGGTGGCTCGTACCGCGACGACGCCACCTGGAACCTGGTACCAACCTGGTGGAAGAGCGGCGCTGACCTCAGTGTCGGGCAGGTCCGGACGTTCCGCGTGACCACGGCCGGCTTCACCAACCGAGTGCTCCGTCATCTGGACGGCAACGCCCGGACTGACGTGATCGACGCGAACAGTTCGCTCACCGACCGGCGGGACGCGAGCTTCGTGATCCGGCCTGGTCTGGCAGACAGCACTTGTTACTCGCTCGAGTCGCTGAACTTCCCTGGTCAGTACCTCAGGCACAGCAACTACCGGCTCTCCAAGGCCACCAGCGACGGCACGGCCACGTTCCAGAAGGACGCCACCTTCTGCGCCCAGCCGCCGCGGGCCGGCGGAGCCGGCAATGTGTCGCTCCAATCGATCAACTACCCCACGTACTACGTGCGGCATGCCAGCGAGCTGGTCTACATCGCCACGAACGGCGGCGCGAACGCCTGGGACGGCGGCAGCAGCTACGACGCCGACACGACCTGGGCCGACCAGGCCGGACTTGGAGGCTGACCATGAGACGACTGCTGATCGCCGCCTTGGTAGCGGCCACCCTGACGCCGGCCGCACAACAGACCGCGTACGCCGTACCGAAGGCTGCCGCGGCGACCGTCTGCTCGGTCTCGTGCGACACTCTCGATCCGTCGCGGGCGCAGGAAGAGACGTTTCCCGTGCCGGAGAAGGTGATCAACGGACGTAGGGTCGTGTTGCACGTGTCCGACAAGGACGCGATGGCGTGGGGCAGCATCGATAACGGGACGGCCGGTAACGCCGTCTGGCTGGACCGCAGCTGGGACGGCGGCGCGACCTGGGACGGATTGTTGGGTAAAGCAACGATCCCGTCGACCTGGACCGGTACGCGGACGCTGATGTACAACCTGGCGGACCCGGTCGGACATCGGCGCGGGCTGATCCGTGCCTGCGGTGACGCGAGCGGCGTCGACTGCACTTCCTGGGTGCACCTGGCCGTCTGCGCTGCGGCTTGTGACGGCAGCGACGGACCCGTGGGAGACAACCAGCCGATCGGCGCGGCGACGCTCGCGAACCGGCGGATCTCTCTGCATTTCGACAATCGCGGGATGGCTTGGGCGGCCCTGGACACCGGCACGGCCGGCGACGAGGTCTGGCTGGACCGTTCCTGGAACGAGGGTGCGTCCTGGGCCGGCGGATCGTCCCTCGGCCGACTCAGCGTCGCGACCGGGGCTGCCTCGGTGAAGACGAAACTGTTTGCCACCACCGATCCGAAATCGCGGTTGGCGGGCGGCGCAGTACGGGCTTGTGGTCGTGCCGTCGAAGGACAGAACGGCGCCTGTACTGCGTGGGCGAGGCCGGCGTCGGATCGGGCTGGTGCCGCCGCTGACGCGCTCGTCTACTCCTATCAGCCGGACACCGCGTGGTGGCTGTCGAGCTGGTGGAATTCCGCGGTCGCCGCGACCACGCTGTTCGACTACCAGCAGCGCACTCGTCGCACCGACCTGCGCTGGATGGTCGACGAGATCTTCACGAAAAACAAGGGCGTCTTCGCGGCCGGGGTCAAGAGCGGTGACGCGCTGGAGGGCAACTTCATCAGCCGCGCGATCGACGACACCGAGTGGTGGGCCATCGCCTGGATCCAGGCGTACGACCTGACCGGGGATCACAAGTACCTCGACATGGCGGGGACGATCGCGAACTATGTCCAGGGCTATTGGGACACCGGGAGCTGCGGCGGTGGTGTCTGGTGGGATCGCGAGCGGACCTACAAGAACGCGATCACGAACGGGCTCTACATCCGGATGACCGCGGCCCTGCACAACCGACTGCCGGGCGACACCACTTGGTTGCAACGGGCAACGACCGGCTGGAACTGGTTCAAGAACAGCGGAATGATCAACTCGTCGAACCTGGTCAACGACGGCCTCACCGGCTCCTGCGCCAACAACGGCCAGACAGTCTGGACCTACAACCAGGGCCTAGCCATCGGCGGCGCACTCGAGTTGTACCGCGCGACCGGCGACAGCACGCTCCTCACGAAGGCCCGGCAACTCGGCGACGCAGCGATGACCTCGGCACTGAGCCCGGGCGGAATCCTCGCCGAAGCCTGCGACATCGGCTCCGCAACCTGCGACGACAACGCGAAACAATTCAAAGGCATCTTCATGCGCTACCTGATGGACCTGGCAGACACCACCGGCGACGCCACCTACCGCACCTACGCCCAACGCCAGTCCGACTCCATCTGGCAACACGACCACGACGCCCTCAACCACCTAGGCCAACGCTGGGCCGCCCAAGGCACCAACCCCCACGACTGGCGAACCCAGGCCAGCGCCCTTGGAGCCCTCCTCGCCGCCACCCCGCGTACTTGACCGCGCTGAAGCGTCCGGCCAGAGCCTGAAGCCCTGACCGGACGCCTGGACGTCCTGCTACTTGTCGAGCTTGGGATCGGTGAGGAGGGTGGTGATCTCTTGTTGGGTGATCGCGTCGGCCGGCAGCTTCTTGCCGGGGTACAGGACGCGGACATGGGCGGAGTCGCCGTCCGGCTGGAGGTAGGTGCCGCCGATCACGTACATCGGGCCGCCCTGGTACGTCATCGCCCGCTGGCCGAATTGCACCTTCTTTCCGTTCGGCAGGGTGACCTCGTGGCAGTCGGTCAGGATCGAGAGCTCCTCACGGCAGGGGCTGACGGCAGTCCTCGCGTCGACGCCGACGTCGACGGTCGCCGTCGCCGTACCCTTGCGCCATGTCATCTCGTAGGAGACTTCCTCCGTGACGTTCTGCAGCTGACCACCGGTGAGCGTGCTACCCGGCAAAGCCCGGACGATGGCGGCACGGAACTCCTTCGCTGACGGATAGAAGCCCTTCAGTGCGTTCTCGCTGGACTGCTCCCCCTTGGTCAGCTTCGGCAGACTGAGTCGGCTGTCCTGGACGAGCGCCAGCAACTGCTGGTCGGTGATCCCCATGTCGTGGACCGGGATCTCGGTGTTGTTGCCGAACAACGTGCTCACATGGACACTGATCCACTCGCCGTCCGGCTGCTGGTAGAGCACATCCGCGAAGTCGCCCTTGCGACCGAATTGCGCCGTCCGGCCGTTCGGCAGCTGGACCGAATGACAGATCACCCGCACATCCGGGTGGGATCCACACGGATCCGGCCTCTGCTTCGCCGGCTGCACCGACAGCGCGACGATCCCCTCGGCGCCCATCTGACCAGGCATCCGCCAGCCGATCCGCTTACCGCCGCTCAGGATCGTGCCCAGCTGGCGGTCGACGGTGAAACCACCGGAGCCGAAGTCCAGGTGTCTCCTGGCGGGATCGAGGTGCGCGTACAGCGCGGCGGCCAGGTTCTGGTTGAACACCGCGTCCGGGCCGGGCACCGGCGGCCCGGACTCCACTGGCACCGGCAGGTCGCCGGTGGTGTCAGGCCCCGGTCCGATGCTGGTCGGCGGCACGCTCGGGGCTGCCGACGACTGGCCGGCGACCGGCCCGCTGTCCGGCAGCGGGCTCGCGCTCGGCGACAGCCAGCTCGTCACTCCGACACCAAGTACTGCGACCGCTGCCACCGCGGCGGTTACGCCACCGCCTGTCAGTAGCCGGCGTCGTCGGAGTCGGCGACGTCCGCCGACCAGGTCTTCTTCCAGTGCTCTGGGCAACAGATCATCTTGCGCGGCCGCGGCCGCCGCGAGGCGTTCTTGCAGTTTCTCGTCGATCATCGGTCAGTTCCTCCTATCGCCCCGAACTGCGGGGCCAGCAAGTCATTGAGGCGCGCAAGAGCGCGCGAGTTCTGGCTTTTCACCGTGCCTGGGCTGCACTGGAGGTCGCCGGCCGTCTCCTCGATCGACATCCCGAGGAAGTGCCGCAGGACCACCACCCGGCGCTGGCCGATGGGCAACGTCGCCAATGCGTCCATCAGCGCCGTTCTGTCCTCGACCGCCGGGGCCTGCACCGCTTGCGGATCCAGGCCCTCCAGCCCGGCTTCCTCCCGGCGCCACGGCCGGCGACTCTCGTCGATGCCGGAGTTCACCAGGATGCGGCGAACGTAGGCGTCGACGTTGCCGGCCCGCTGCACGCGCGGCCAGGCGACGTACAGCTTCATCAGGGCTGTCTGGACCAGGTCCTCGGCCTTGTGCACGTCCCCGCAGAGCAGGTACGCGATCCGCCGGAGCTGCGTTCTTCGTTGTACGACGTACTCACTGAACTGTTCGTCGCGTCCCATTGTGGCTATCCGACCCCCTCGATCGTCCCGTCACCGATGAATACGGGACTCCCGGGCGAGAGGTTGTCAGCTTCGCACGACCAGGTTCCATCGACTTCAAGGATCAGATCTATTTCCTGATCTCGACACGGGGCACTGGTGCCCCGAGTTCGAAGTTGTTTGACAGTGGGCGGTGTTCAGGTGCGTGCATCGGGGTGCTTGAGAAGCGTCCTCGATGCGAAGCATCGTGGATGATTCTCAAGTGCCCCGAGGTGCGTGCCTGGGCGCCGGTCCACGTCAAAGAACTTCGGACTCGGGGCACTAGGTCCGGTCGGCACCGGCGGCGCGGGTCGGTTGGTCAGTTGCGCAGACCGGCGACCAGCAGCTCGGACAGTCGACCCGCGAGCGCTCGATCGCCATCGGCGATCAGGGTGATGCCACCGAGGCCCATCAGCACGTCCTCGGCGGGTACGTCGTCGCGTAGGGCACCTGCTTCGATCCCGGCCCGCAGGAGTACGCCGAGCGCATCGGCCAGCAACTGCCGCGACTCCAGCCGGCGGTCGTCGTCGAGCACTGCCTTGAGCGACTCGGCCATGCCGTGCTTCGTCGCGATGTAGGCGACGAACTGATCCATCCAGGTCCGCAGGGCCGGCATCGGATCGAGCTTCTCGAGCAGCTCAGGAGCCGCCTCGCCCAGCCTGCTCGTCTCGTTGCGGTACGTCGCCTCGACCAGCATCTCCCGGGTCGGGAACCGCCGGTAGAGCGTTCCGATCCCGACCCCCGCCTCCTTCGCGATGTCTTTCAGCGACGCGTCGGCACCATCCCGGGCGAAGGTCGCAGCGGCCGCCGCCAGCAGCCTCTCGTGATTCAGCTGCGCGTCTGCCCGCATAGTGACCTCCCTCGGTGGCCCGGCCTCCCGGCGACCTATCCTGGAATCAACCGGATTCGACTCCGTTTATGAGTATAGGAGTTCCCAGCAGATGAAGTACGTGAAGCTCGGCAGCACCGGCCTGGACGTCTCCCCGATCGCCCTCGGCTGCATGACGTACGGCGAACCCTCGCGTGGCGGCCAGCCCTGGAGCCTGCCCGAGGATGCCAGCCGGGCCGGGATCAAGCAGGCACTCGATGCCGGGATCAACTTCTTCGACACCGCCAACGTCTACTCCGCCGGCTCCAGCGAGGAGATCGTCGGCCGCGCGCTGAACGATTTCGCCGACCGCGACGACGTGGTGATCGCCACCAAGGTCCACGGCACGATGCGCCCTGGCCGGCCGAACGGCGGAGGCCTGTCCCGCAAGGCGATCCTGGCCGAACTGGACGCCAGCCTGACCCGGCTCGGGACGGATTACGTCGACCTGTACCAGATCCACCGACTGGACCGAAGCGTCCCGCTGGAAGAGATCCTGGAGACGCTCGACTCCGTCGTACGGGCTGGGAAGGTGCGCTACCTCGGGGCGTCGTCGATGGCTGCGTGGGAGTTCTCCAAGGCTCTGCATCTGCAGAAGGCCAACGGATGGGCGCGGTTCGTGACGATGCAGAACCACTACAACCTGCTCAACCGCGAAGAGGAGCGGGAGATGCTGCCGCTGTGCCTCGACGAAGGCATCGGCGTCATTCCCTGGAGCCCGCTCGCTCGCGGCCGGCTGACCCGCGACTGGGATGACGCGAGCACCAACCGTTCGGGTGGTGACGCGCGGTCGCAGTCTCTCTACGGGCAGAACTCCAGCGACCCGGAGATCGTCGACGCCGTCGCATCGGTCGCGGCCGATCGCGGCGTACCGCGCGCCCAGGTCGCACTCGCCTGGGTCTCCAAGCACCCGGCCGTCTCGGCCCCCATCATCGGCGCCACCAAACCCGAGCACCTCGACGACGCCATCGCCTCCCTCGACCTCGACCTGACCGACGAGGAGATCGTCCGCCTGGAGGCGCCGTACACACCCCACGGCATCGCGATCTAACCGAACTGCAGCCGCCCGATCTCAAGGTGTCCACCCACCGCACCGACATCTGCGACTAGCCACCGGCGGCTGGTGAGCGGCGACCCCTCCCGCTTTCCTTCCCTGGCCACGGCCGAGCGAGGAGGGTGACTGGTCGGTAATGCCATGATGTGCGGCATGGAGCTGAAGATGTCGGCGTCGTACGACGCGACCCCTGAGGAAGTATTCGCCATCGTCACCGACGCCACCTTTCGTGAGCAGGCCTGCGAGAAGACCAAGGCGTTGTCGTACGACGTGAAGGTCAGCGAGTCCGGCGGCGACACCGTCGTCCGGGTGCAGCGGGAGATGCCGTCCGAAGACGTGCCCGATATCGCCCGGAAGTTCGTCGGCCAGACGCTGACCGTCGTCCAGACCGAGACCTGGCACCCGGCGAACGCGGACGGTTCCCGCAACGCCGACGTCAAGGGCGAGATCGCCAACACGCCGGTCACGCTCAAGGGCACCGCCACGATCAGCTCCACCGGTGGCGAGACGGTCCAGGCGATCAACCTCGACGTGAAGGTGGCCGTGCCGCTGATCGGCCGCAAGATCGAGCCGTTCGTCGTCGAGGCGATCCGCAAGGGCCTGCAGAAGGAGCACGAGCTCGGCCGCGACTGGCATGAGGGCACGAACTGACCGCTCGGCGGCCGGCCCCTGGTGAGGGCCGTGTCGCTGCACGGCAGCCGGGTACTCCGGTGACACTCTGAGGAAGACGAGTTGCCACCGGAGGTGAGCCTGCCATGCGGAAACGCCGGACTCTCACGCAGTCGGAAGACACCCAGTACTGCGTGTTCTGCGACGCCGTGATGCTCTTCGAGCAGGTCGAGGCGGCCGACCACCCGCTGGACGATCCCGCCGGCGAATGGATCTGCGTCGCCTGCGGCACCGCCCTGCTGATCGGCCCGCCCCAGCAGTACCTCCTCCACCACACCGCCTAACCAATCTCTTGCGTCCGAAGAGTCGAGGGTCAGGACCCTCGACTCTTCGGACGCAAGCGGTGTGGGGGCCTCAGAGTGGCGGGCCGAAGGCGCAGATGACCGAGTGGGCGTGCGCGGGGTCGAGTGCGTTCGCGACCAGTTGCGCCACGCTCGGGTCGAAAGCGAGGCCGACGTGGCCGACCAGGTCGAGTGGGCAGGTGTCCTGGACGAACTCGTTACGGACCCCCGGCTCACGGATGAACGACGTCTCGTGCGGCGTCACCAAGAGGTCGACGCGAGAGGCGATCACCGTGTACTTCACCCCCGGCTGGGCGATCGGGCCGGCCGTCAGCTTCTGTACCGCGGAACCACCGACGATGATCTCGTCGCAGGCCGGGCAGCCGTAGTCGCGGAGCACCTGGTCGACCAGCGGCCGGAGCCCGAGATAGTCGCCGACGCTGACCAGACCGCCGAACGTCGTACCGTGCGTGGGCGGCGCGAGCGCGACCACCTTCGCCACCTTGGCGGCGTACCCGCGGACCTTCGGCCCGTAGATGCTCTGGAAGCCACCCTCCGAGTGCCCGACGATGCTCACCTTCGCAGCACCGGTCGACGTACGGACCTGGTCGATGAAGGCCTCGATCTCGGCGGAGGACTGGACCACGGACGCCGTGCCGCCGACGGGGATCGCCGGATTTGCCTGACCGTAAGTCACTGTGAACGCACAGTAGCCCTTGGCCGCGAGGTACGGACCGAGGTATGAGTAGTTACCGGGACCATTACCGCCCAGGCCGTGCAGCAGGACCAGCGGTTCCGGATGCGCGGCGGACGGCTTCCAGGACCAGTCGTCGAAGCCGGCCGAGGGCGCGGCTGTCGTAGTTGCCTGGGCGACGGCGGTCGCGGCGGTTGTTGAGGTGGCAAGCATCGCGGTGGCCAGGAAGGCCAAAACGGCTCGCCTGAGGACTGTGCTCATGACGGCTCCGGAGGATGGTACGTACGGTCGATTGACCGTGCCTTAGGGTAGTGACAAGCTGACTGACAGTCGAGCACGAGTTCAGGTTATGAACAAGCGCTCGTGTTCATAACAGACCGATTGGTTACCTTGGTTCATAGCCGGGTAATTTGCACACATGGGGCGACTTATCAGAGGATTGGACGCGGACGAGCGCCGAGCGGAACGCCGCGAGCAACTCCTCGACACCGCGCTCGATCTGTTCGCGGCCAACGGCTACATCAACACGACGATCGAGCAGATCTGCAGTACGGCGTTCATCGGCACCAAGAGCTTCTACGAGGTCTTCGAGAACCGGGAAGCCTGCTATCTCGCCTTGCTGCAGCGCACGTCCGAGCGGCTCGAGGAGGAGATGGTCGCCGTTGCCCGCCAAGGCGCAGGCAACGAGAAGCAGGCGCTGCCCGCTCTCATCGCCGCCTTCGCGCACGGCCTGATGGACGACCCCCGGGTCGCCAGGGTCACCTTCGGCATCGCGGCCGGGATCTCATCCACGGTCGAACGCCAGCGTCGTACCAACCGCCGCTGGGCAGGCGACTTCCTCGAAGGTATCTGGGACCGGTACGACGGGGTTCTGCCGGCCAAACAGGACGCGGCGGACAAGCGGATGCGCCACGCCGTCGCCATCGGCCTGGTAGGCGGCCTCTTCGACCTGATCTCGGACTGGCTCCTGGACGCCAACCTGAAGTCAGCCAGCGAACTCGAAACCCTGATCGACGACATGACAACCTTCTACATCACCGTCCGCCGAGGCCTAGGCACCCACTAACCCCGGCAAACCCAAAGGAAGGCGCGGGCTACACCTCACGCCTTCCTTTCCCTTCAGGCTTTTAGCCCTGGTGGGAACACACCATCACGCTTTCCTTCCCTCCAGGCTTTAGCCCTGGTGGGAACACACCATCACGCTTTCCTTGCCTTCAAGGCTTTAGCCCTGGTGGGGGTAGCGGTAGTCGGTGGGTGGGGTGAAGGTCTCCTTGATCGAGCGCGGGCTGGCCCACCGGATCAGGTTCCACATCGAGCCGGCCTTGTCGTTCGTGCCGCTGGCCCGGGCGCCGCCGAACGGCTGCTGCCCGACGACCGCGCCGGTCGGCTTGTCGTTGACGTAGAAGTTGCCCGCCGCGAACCGCAGGAACTCGCTCGCCTCCGCGACCGCGTGCCGGTCCTGCGCGATGACCGCACCGGTCAGCCCGTACGGCGCGGCGCTTTCCATCTGCTTGAGCACCTTCGAGTAGTCGCCGTCCTCGTACACATGCACGGCCAGGATCGGACCGAAGTACTCGGTGGTGAAGATCTCGTCGGTCGGGTCGTCGGTGACCAGCAGGGTCGGCCGAACGAAGTACCCCTCGCTGTCGTCGTACGTACCGCCCGCCAGCACCTCGATCGAGTCGGTCTGTTGGGCCCGGTCGAGCGCCGACTTGTGCTTGGCGAAGGCGCGGTCGTCGATCACGGCACCGATGAAGTTCGACAGGTCGGCGACGTCGCCCATCGTCAGCGAGTCGGTCTCGGCCGCGATGTCGTCGCGGATCTTGGCCCAGACGCTGCGAGCGACGTACGCACGTGAGGCGGCCGAGCACTTCTGGCCCTGGTACTCGAAGGCGCCGCGGACCATCGCGGTCTTCACCACGGCCGGGTCGGCCGACGGGTGCGCCAGGATGAAGTCCTTCCCGCCGGTCTCGCCGACCAGCCGCGGGTAGGTCTTGTAGCCGGCGATGTTCTGGCCGACCGTGGCCCAGAGGCTCTGGAAGGTCTTGGTCGAGCCGGTGAAGTGGATACCGGCCAGATCCGGGTGGGTCAGCGCGGCCTTGCTGACGTCCATGCCGTCGCCCGTGACCAGGTTGATCACGCCGGCCCGGCAGCCCGGCCGCCTCGAACAGTCGCATCGTCCAGTGCGCCGCGAACTGCTGCGTCGGGGACGCCTTCCACACCACGGTGTTGCCCATCAGCGCGGGCGCGGTCGGCAGGTTGCCGGCGATCGCGGTGAAGTTGAACGGGGTGATCGCGTAGACGAAGCCCTCGAGCGGGCGGTAGTCGGTGCGGTTCCAGATGCCCGGCGAGGAGATCGGCTGGTCGTTGATGATGGTCCGGGCGAACGCGACGTTGAAGCGCAGGAAGTCGATCAGCTCGCAGGCCGCGTCGATCTCGGCCTGCTGGACCGTCTTCGACTGGCCGAGCATGGTCGCCGCGTTGAGCGTGTCGCGCCACGGGCCGGCCAGCAGGTCGGCCGCCTTGAGGAAGATCGCCGCGCGGTCGTCGAAGGACAGCGCGCGCCAGGACGGGGCCGCTGCCATCGCCGCGTCCACGGCCGCCTTGCCATCGGCCTCGGTGGCGTTGCCCAGGGTGCCGAGCACGTGGGCGTGCTTGTGCGGCTGGACCACGTCGATCCGCGCGCCGCCGCCGAGCCGCTGCTCGCCACCGATCGTGCAGGTCAGGTCGATCGCCCCGGCCGCGTTGAACTCCTTGACCTTCGCCTCCAGGCTGCCCCGCTCGGGCGAACCGGGCGCATAGCCCCGGACGGTCTCGTTGACGGGCGTCGGGACAGCGGTGACGGCATCCATTTCGCGGGGCTCCTCGATCAGCTCAGGTGTACGCCGGGGGTCTGGTCTGCGGGGTGCGGCGGGGATCGCCCACGGCACGGTCGCGCTCCTCATGCTGCCACGCGGAACCCGTAGACCACGAACCCGACTGGTCCGGTCAGGTAATTATCAACCATCGTTACACCCCTGGCAGAATCAGGGTGGTGCACCGGCCCGGCCGGGCGGGCCCGAGCCGGTGCACCCTTCCTGCTAGCCGGCGGCGCCGAACCACTTCGTGAGGTGGGTGCGCAGGTCCTGCTGATCCTCACCGACCCACGCGACGTGACCGTCCGGCCGCAGCAGCGCGGCGGGCACCTCCAGCTCCTCGCTGACATCGACGACGTGGTCGACCCGGTCCGCCCAGCCCTCCACCGAAAGCCTGCCGCCCTGGTCGAGCAACAGTCCACGGCCCTCGTGCATCCGTGCGTACAGCTGACCGTCCTTCAGCTCGATGTCCCGCATCCGCCGGCCGAGCAGCTCAGGCCCCGCGCCGAAGTCGTAGCGGATCCCGAGTCCGGTGATCTTCTCGATCAGGAACCGGTGCACGCCCTCGATGTCCAGCAACTCGGTGATCAACCGCCGGACGGCCTGCGGACCGCGGTCGGTCGACATCAGCTCGCCCTGAACCGTGGTGTTCTCCAGTACTTCGGCAGCCACCGCGTGCCGCTCGGTCTGGTAGCTGTCGAGCAGGTCCTCCGGCGCCCACCCGGCGACCGCCGCGGCCAGCTTCCAGCCGAGGTTGAACGCGTCCTGGATCCCGAGGTTCAGGCCCTGTCCGCCGAGTGGCGGGTGAACGTGCGCCGAGTCGCCTGCCAGCAGCACCCTGCCGACCCGGTAGCGCTCGGCCAGCCGGGTGGCATCGCCGAAGCGGGACAGCCACCGCGGTGAATGAATGCCGAAGTCGGTCCCGGCGTACCGCTGCAACTGCTGCTTCATCTCCTCCAGCGTCGGCGGGACGGCCCGATCCTCGGCCACCACCTCGGCCGGTACGACGACGCGCCACAGATCGTCGTTGCCCGACGGCCCCGCGCCGACCCACAGGTTGGTCTTGCGGATCTCGGTGACCACCGCGGTCAGCTCCTCCGCGGGCATGGTCACTTCCATCTCGCCCAGCAGCCACTCGTGGTGGGCAGGCTCTCCCGGGAAGCCGATGCCGAGCAGCTTGCGCACCGTACTGCGACCGCCGTCGCAGCCGACCAGGTAGCGCGAGCGCAACTGCGTGCCGTCGGCCAGCTCGGCCGTCACGCCTTCGTCGTCCTGACTCACTCCGACCACTTCGCAGCCACGCCGGATCTCCGCGCCCAGCGCGATCGCGTGCTCGGTCAGCAGCCGCTCGGTCGTGGTCTGCGGAATACCGAGGGTGTAGGGATGCGTGGTGTCCAGCTGAACCGGCCGCTTGGCGCCGATACCGGCATAGAAACTTCCGACCGGGTACGTCTTACCGATCGTGAGGAACGGCTCGACCAGACCACGCTGGTCCAGCACCTCGATACTGCGCGCGTGCATCCCGAGCGCGCGAACCTGCTTGGTCGGCTCCATCTCCCGGTCCAGCACCACCACGTTCACACCGTGCAGCCGGAGCTCCCCGGCCAGCATCATCCCGGTCGGCCCGCCACCGGCAATGATCACGTCGAACATGCGACCCCCAAGGTTGATCGCCTATTTTTTGACCGCCTTCGCGGTTCGGGGGGTGATTCTCCGGCAGAACCCGGCCCTTGCGGCAAGTCCCCCCTTACGTTATAAATTGAAGAGGGCAAGGAGAACATCTCCTTGCCCTCTTCTGTTTCCGCCCGAAAGTCAGTTGCACAAGGCAATCATCGATGCGACCTAGGTGACTCGGACGGTGCCCGCGATCGGATGGGTCGCATTGGTCCACCAGCGAAGAGTCCCGTCGGAATCACCGGCCGCAAGAGTCCACGAATAGGTGCCCTTCGGCACCAGATGACCAGCCGAGTCGACCCCATTCCAACTCGGACGAGCCGACCCCACCGCCGTCGGACACGTCAGCACCCGCCGCACCGTAGTACCGGACCTGATCGTCAACTTGCACGAGGTCAACGCCTTGCTGATCGGGAACTCCGGCGTCCAACTCCCGGCCGACGGCGTGAACGACGCCGTACCGATCGTGTTGCCGAGGAAGCGCGGCGGCGCGACGAAAGAGGAATTCGTCCCGATCCGGGCGACCTCGTCCGCACCTACCCAGCCCAGTGTCTCGTCATGGACGTCGAACAGGGTGCCGGCCTTGACAGACCCGACCACGCCGGTTGCCGTCGTGCCGAGCCGGAGCACCTTGAGGACCCCGGTCTGTGGGAAGTTGCCGACATAGTCGTCGAACAGGACATGGCCGCCAGACAGCGCGATCCGCAGCGTGCTGGTGGTGGTGATGCGTACGGCGGCGGTCCTGGTGGCCATGTTGCGGAAGGCAACGGTAGAAGGGCCGCAGTAGTTGGAGGTGCCCTGCGCGCACGTCGACCACGCAACGTAGTCGTCGTGGACGGCTACGCTGTTTACTTCCGGCCCACCGGCCGCCTTCACCTGGACGAGCGCATTGCTGGACAGATCCCGCCGCCAGATCCCTTGCCCGGTGTCGGCGTACGCCAGGTAGCTTCCCCACAGCGCCGCCGACTTGGAGCCGATCGGTCCGTTGACCTGCGAACTCACCCCGGTGCCAACGTTATAGAGCATCGCCACAGCTGGGTCGTAGTCCGGGAAACAGCTCACCTGGTCGCACACCTGTCCGCGATAGGTCGCCCGCCACCACAGCAACCGGGTACCGGACAGTTGGATGCGCCCACCCGCGACAGCTACCGTCACAGCCGAGTCGAAAACCCGCGTCCGAACACCGTCGTCAGTGGCCAGCCAGAGATCGCCGCCCGAGTCCAGGTACGCCGTCCGCCGTCCGTCGCGGGACACACTCTGGTTGGTGCGGCTGGTCTGAGCGACCCGGATCTGGCTGGACAGCGTGATCGTGGTCCCGGATTTGCTGTACGCGCGTCGATTGACGGCGTACGCCGGCACCTGGTTGTCCAAGTAGGCGACTCCTCCGGCTCCGAGTGAGACGCCGGTGGCGAGCGGCGGCAGGTACGGCACCGAGACAATCCGGGTCCGCGGGGTCGTCGCGTCGACCGCGACGGCCGCATCGATCGCATCCGCCGTTCCGTGCGTGTCGAAGACGAACCGGGCCCCGTCACTGACCACGGACTGGGTCTCGCCCAACCGATGGTGGGTGCCGTTCGCGTCGATCGACCCACTGGCGCACGTGGTGTTGCCGCTGCCGCCGCAGGCGGTCCAGCCGGTGGACCCGCCCAGAATCGCCGTCGACGCGATGTCTCCGTCGTACGTGTCGAGCAGAACCGTCGACGATCCGTCGGTCTTCGCCCGGACAAGATAGGAACGCAGCGGCGGGTTCACCCGGTTGAAGGCCCGCCAGGTGATCGTTGGCCCACTCAGGGACACCGCCTCGATCCACCAGTTGTAGTCACCGGCGGGAATCAGCCGCGGATGCGCCGGATCGGCGTACGAGTAGTAGGCCAGCGTCCTGGTGCCTTGGTCGTCGAGGTCGCGGCGCTCGACATAGCCGAGGTCGTCGGCGGCGACGATCCGCCCCTGGCGTGGCAACTGAGCGGTCACCTGGCAGCCGGACGAGCCGATCTCCACCCGATCGCCGTCCTCGCTGATCCAGCCGAACGAGGTGGCCGCGGCCAGCCGACGTTGCAGCTCGCAGGTGAGGGTGGCCGGTGTTCCGATCACCTGGTAGCTGACCTTCTGGGTCCCATAGTCGGAGCTGAAGATCCGGCTCCCGGAGAGCAGGTCGAACGAATCCGGCACCTGGTACGACGGTCCGCCGGCCGGCTTGACCCAGGTTGTCTGATCGGACGCGTCCTGGTCCGCCGCGTGGACCCGGTAAAGCACGCCGGCCGCCGAAGCGCCGAGCACCTGGATGGCGGGTGGGCGGGTCGGAATCCGGTCGAGGTCGACCGCCCAGGCAGTACCGGTCATCCCGGTGCACAGCCCGACAGTCAAAGACACAGCGAGCAACGCCCGCACCAGGTTGCGCATCGTGATAGTCCTTTCCCATTGACCATCACGATGCGCGCGATCCCACGAAAGTTGCGTCAGGTCAGGCGGACTTCTTGGC
Source organism: Kribbella qitaiheensis (assembly GCF_014217565.1). Classification (NCBI taxonomy): domain Bacteria; kingdom Bacillati; phylum Actinomycetota; class Actinomycetes; order Propionibacteriales; family Kribbellaceae; genus Kribbella; species Kribbella qitaiheensis. The sequence goes on along the minus strand of NZ_CP043661.1, from coordinate 5,864,045 downwards.
TGCCTTCTTTGCCGCGGTCTTCTTGGCTGCGGCCTTCTTGGCTGCGGCCTTCTTGGCGGGGGCCTTCTTGGCCGCGGGCTTTTCGTCCGCTTCGGTGCTGCCCTTGCCGCCGCCGCCTGTGCCGCCACCGGCCCGGCGGGCCTTGGCGGCTTCTACCGAGGCGCGCAGTGCCGCGACCAGGTCCACGACCTCGGCGCCCTCGGTCTCTTCCTCTTCCGATTCGGGGATCGGTACGCCGGCGGCCTTGGCCTCGACGACCTGTTCCAGCGCGGTGCGGTACTCGTCGTGGTACTGGTCCGGGTCGAACTCGCCACGCAGAGTGTCGATGTACGACTCGGCCATCGCCTTCTCCTGCTTGCGGATCTCGACGTCCTCCGACGGCGCCGCGAACGAGGAGTCGCGGACCTCGTCCGGCCACAGCATCACCTGCAGGACGAGCACGTTGTCGTGGGTCCGGAGCAGACCGAGGCTCTCGCGCGACCGCAATGCCACCTTCACCAGGGCATACAGCTCGGAGCCCTCGAGCGCATCCCGGAGCAGCACGTACGGCTTGGCGCCGGGGCCCCCGTCAGCGGCCAGGTAGTACGACTTGCCGAGGTAGAGCGGGTCGACCTGGTCGGCCGGCACGAACTCCAGTACGTCGATGACCTTCTTGCTGGACAGCGGCAGGTCGGCGAAGTCGTCCGGCTCGAGCACCACCATCCGGCCGTCGGCCATCTCGTAGCCCTTGCCGATATCGGAGTACGGCACCTCTTCGCCGCACTCGGCGCAGACCCGCTTGTACCGGATCCGGCCACCGTCGGCGACGTGCACCTGACGGAACGAGATGTCCTTCTCCTCTGTCGCGGAGAACACCTTGATCGGGATCGTCACCATCCCGAACGAGATGGCACCCTTCCAGATCGCCTGCATCGCCATCAGCTCCCTTGCTCAGCTCGTCCGGTCCAGCGCTCGGCCGTCAGGCCCGCAGACCGCGGTGCGGTCCCTCGGCGGCGAGGAGATCGGGGATCTCCTGCGTCGCGTACCACAACAGGTCTTCACCTTCGCACGAGTCGAGGGCGAAGACCGCGTCGTCGTGATCCTCGTTCGCGGTGTCACCGTGAGCCACGGCCCAACTGTCCGCGCCCTTGCCGACCACCTCGACGGCTCCGGCGGCATCCAGATGCACGGCCGCGACGGCCGTCCACGGGACCACCACGTGCAACTCCAGCCGAGCGTCGCCCAGCTGGACCGTGCCGTTGGCCGGCGGGACTGCCCCCACCTCGCACGCCACCACTACCCGCCTCCGTGCCGCGCCCGGATCGGCCGCCAGCAGCCCGACGGATGCTCTGGCCGCCTGTGCCATCGCGGCATACTCCAGCTCCTCGTCGTCACTGGCCGCGAACCACTCGCGCAGCGCCGGCGTCACGGCGTACGCGGTCAGCGGCGCCGGGCCGAACTCACCCGCGTGACAGGCGAGATCGAGGAGGGGGAGCGTACTCGGGATGTAAACCCTCATGAGCCTGCCTTCTTCGGACTGCGAGGTTTCTTCCGGCCGCGGGACGCACGGCTCCGGCTCCCCTTGGTGGTATCCAGCAACTCGTCCAGCGCGTCGGTGACGCACTGGGCGAACACGACGAGATCCGGCATCGCCGTCCGGTCCGCGTTCAGCCCGAAGGAGACCTTGCCGTCGTACGACGTGACGCCGACGGACAGACCCTGCCCCGGCATCAACGGCACCACCGGGTATGACGCCAGCATCGGCGCGCCTTGCGCGTACAGCGGGAACTGCGGCCCGGGCACGTTGGTGATCACCACGTCGTCGATCGGCCTGACCGTCGCCGTCGCGACCCGGGCCGCGAGCGCGTGCAGGGTGGTCGGCGCGAAGCCGGCGATCCCGACCAGCGAGCGGGCGCTGACCGCGCGACCGGTGTCCTTGTGGACCTTCGTCTGGTACGAGATCTGGTGCAGCCGCATCACCGGAGAGTTCTCGCCGACCGGCAGGTTCACCGTCGAGGCGATCACCGTCGAACCGAGCGAGGTCGGCTCCTCGTCATCGTCGTCGCGGATGCTCACCGGGACCACCGCGCGGACGCCACGGGTCGGGCTGACCGACTCGCCGCGGGTCATCATCCAGGCCCGGAGCGCGCCTGCGACGACGGCGAGGATCACGTCGTTGACCGTGCCGCCGTGCATCGCCCGGACCGTCCGGTAGTCCTCGAGCTCCGTCTGCACCGTCGTGAACCGGCGCTGCCCCGACGTCTTCACATGCAGCGAAGACTCCTGGACGTGCCGCTGCGCGACGACCGAGCCGACCACGTCGCCGAGCACCTCACGAACCGAGGTGGACCCGGTCAGGCTGGCCATCTCGGCCCGCGCCAGCTCCAGGACCGCGTTCGGGCCGCGGGTCGCGTCGGCGAAGACGCCTGCCAGCAGCTCCAGCGCGGACGGCGGGTGTGCCGGCTGCCAGGTGTCAGTCGGGGTGTCGCGGGGGCGCGCGGTCGCGTCCAGGACCACCTGGCCGATGTCGACCGTGCTGTTGCCGTCGACAAGCGCCTGATGGGACTTCGCGATGATCGCGAACCGGTCGCCCTGCAGACCCTCGACCAGATACATCTCCCACAGCGGCCCGGGCCCGGTCCAGCCGCCGGGACATGATCCGGGCGACGAGCTCCAGCAACTGGGCGTGCGTCCCGGGCCGCGGCAGGGCGGACCGGCGTACGTGGAAAGTGATGTCGAAGTCTTCGTCGTCCACCCAGATCGGCCCGGCGAACCGGCCCGGGATCTGCTGGATGCGCTGCCGGTACCGCGGGACGAAGGCGATCCGGTCGCGGATCAGCGCGACCAGGCTCTCGTAGTCGAACCCGTCGTCACCGTGCACCGGCGGCTCGAAGATGTCCACCGTGCCGACATGCATCGGCGTGGCCGGGCTCTCGGTCTTGAGAAAGGTCAGATCCAGCGACGTCAACCGGTCCGGCATCCGGGTCCTCCCCCTCCGTTGTCAGGTTTCTTGTTCAGTCACCCTAACCGGGTCCACGGACAGTCTGCTGCGACACTGGCTCAGCGTGGCGGGCAGGCACTGGAGCGATCGTGACAGGACCGATGGTGCATACCGGGAACACTGGACGTCGCGCGTTCGTCAGGCAAGGGGGCGTGTTCCACGCCCTGCACTCTGAACCGACTTGCTGAAAGGCCCCTCGTCTCATGCGTTCGACGCTCTCCCGCGGCTCCGCGCTCGCGCTCCTGCCCGCCCTCGGCATGCTGGTCCTGGCCGGCTGCGGCGACGACTCCCCCGCCGGCTCGAGCCCGAGCACGAACCCGTCGAGCACGCCGACGTCGGTCCCGACCTCCGCCCCGACCTCGGCGCCGACCCCGGGTGGACCCAAGACGGACACGCCGTCGAACACCGCCGACCCGTCCGGCGAGCAGGCCGACGTCACCGTCAACGTGACCGTTGCCAACGGCAAGGTCAGCCCGAACGGTGCCAGCATCAAGGTGAAGGCCGGCCAGAGCGTGCTCGTCACCGCCGTCTCGGACGTGGCCGAGGAACTGCACATCCACGGCTACGACAAGGAGCTCGAACTCACGCCGGGCAAGCTGCAGTCGGTCAAGTTCACCGCGAACATGAAGGGCACCTTCGAGGTCGAGACGCACAAGAGCGGCAAGCTGGTCGCCAAGCTCGTCGTCTCCTGACCCGGCCGTGACACCTCTACTCCTGCCGCTGCACGGAATCGGCGGCCGACAGGATCTGCCCATCCCGTTCGGCCTGGCCGTCGGCGGCGCCGGGGTGGCGATCGCGCTGTCGTTCGTCATCCTCGGTCTCGCGTGGCGCAACCCGAAGTACCGTGGCAACGCCGCCGGCAAGCCGTTGCCGGCTGCAATCACCCGGACCGTCGACTCGCTGGGGTTCCGGTGGTTCGTCCGGATCGTCGGACTGGCGACCTTCCTGTACGCGATGGTCTCGCTGCTGTTCGGCGTCGACCGGCTGACGAACCCGATCTTCGGGTTCATCTACATCCTGGTCTGGGTCGGCCTGGTGCCGATCTCGCTCGTCCTCGGACCGGTCTGGCGCACCCTGAACCCGCTCCGAACGCTGCATCTCCTGCTCAGCAAGGCGATGCGGCAGCCGCCGTCGAAGGGTCTGTTCGAGCTGCCGTCCTGGCTCGGTCTGTGGCCGGCCCGCGCTCGGCATCTTCGCCTTCACCTGGCTCGAGCTGGTCGCGCCCGACCGCGCCACGCTGCCTGTTCTGCAAGGCTGGCTGGCTCTGTACGTCGTGATCACCATGTTCGGCGCGATCCTGTTCGGCGATCGATGGTTCTCAACCGCTGACCCGTTCGAGGTCTACGCCGCGCTGATGTCGCGGCTGTCCCCGTGGGGTCGTCGCACCGACGGCTCATTGGTGATCCGCCGGCCGCTGGAGAACCTGGACGGGCTCAAACCACAGCCCGGCCTCGTCGGCATGGTCGCGGCGCTCCTCGGCTCCACGGCGTACGACGGATTCTCGAACTCGACGACGTGGATCGGCTGGGCCCAGAACACCGACTACTCGATGACGACGCTCGGCACCCTGGCGCTGATCTGCTTCATCATGTTCGTCCTGGTGACGTACTCGAGCGCCACGCTGCTGGCCGGGCGGCTGTCCGACAGTTCGCGTCGGGCGCTGCCGGGGTTGTTCGGGCACTCCGTCGTACCGATCGCCTTCGGGTACGTCGTGGCGCACTACCTCACGCTGCTCATCCTCGAAGGCCAACGGACCCTGATCTACCTCAGCGATCCGCTCAGCAACGGCGCCAACATCTTCGGCACCGGTCTGCTCGGCCTCAACACGTCGATCACCAACCACAGCACATCGATCGCCGTCATCCAGGTGCTCGCAGTGGTCGGCGGTCACCTGATGGGCGTCATCTCCGCGCACGACCGAGCCGTAGCCCTCTTCCCCCGCCACAAAGCCCTTGCCGGCCAACTCCCCTTGCTGGTGGTCATGGTCGGCTACACAGTCGGCGGGTTGCTCTTGCTGTTTTCCGCTTAGGTACTACGGGGGAAAGCGTCCACTAGTTGTCATCGCTCTGAAGCGAACTGCCAGCCAGGCAGTGGTCGTCTCACGCGGCGACGCTCACGCTCAATCCCACCAGTCCCGCACCCTTTCCAGGCACCATTGCCTGGCTGGGCATCCGCTGGCAGTCAGGCTTGCCGGGCCGTTGCGGGAGCTGACGGCTTAGGCAGGTTGCGGCTGGTGAAGGCCAGTAGCAGGAAGGCCAGCATTCCCAGGATCAGGTGGGAGTTGCCGGGGATGGATTGCCAGAAGGTCCAGGAGAGTTCTCGGTCGTCGCGGAACGGCACCCACCAGATCGAGCGCAGGACGAACAGGCCGTACCAGAGGACGCCGGTGACGACGGCTGGGTTCAGGCCCCATTGGCGGTTGACCGCGCGGATCAGGCTGACGCCCAGCGGGATGATCCAGACCCAGTGGTGGCTCCACGAGACGGGCGACGCGTACAGGACGGCCAGCGCCATCACGGAGATCGCCGTGACGCGCTCGTCCGCCAGCCAGAAGCGCCGCGCCAGCCACAGCACCGCCAGGCCGAACACCGCCGACAGCAAGAACCAGGTCGGCTCCACCCACGACGCCTCGTTCCCCAGCCGGCTGAGGAAGCCCATGAACGACTGGTTCCCGGTGTAGGCGAGCCCGCCGACCCGGTTCGCGTCGCGGATGACCACAGTCCAGTAGTGCCACGACTGGTTCGGTACTACGGCGAACCCGATCGCCATCGTTGCCAGCAGGCCCAGTACTGCGTTGCGCAAGGCGCGCCACTGCTTGGTGATCAGCAGGAACGCCAGGAACGGCAGCGGCGTCAGCTTCACCCCGATCGTCACGCCGACCCAGAATCCGCGCCACTTCGCCCCGGCCGGCCGGATCAGGTCCAGCAGGATCATTGCCGTCAGCAACAGGTTGATCTGGCCGAACTGGATCGTCTGCCAGACCGGCTCGAGCAGCAGCGACGCCGCCGTCAGCGCGACCAGGACCAGCACGCGCTTCCGCTCGGGGAAGTACGCCCACGCCGAAGCGGGCAGGCTGTTGCGCCAGATCGCGGCGACGCAGAGCACCGAGAGCGTCGTCCAGAGCACCAGCGCGACGCCCCACGGAACCGCCGCCAGCGGCAGCATCGCGATCGCGGCGAACGGCGGGTACGTGAACGGCAGACCCGAGCCGGCCAGCTTCGCGTCGTACAGGGAACCGCGGTCGAGCAGCACCGAGCCGCCCATCCGGTAGACGCGCAGGTCGATCATGCCGTCGAACAGGCCGTACGCCCAGGCGCCGAGGGCCACCAGCGCCGCACAGACGAGGATGCCGATGACGATCCGGCGCGGGTCGGCGGTTCGTACAGGGGTGGACACACTCACGTCAGATCTACTCCGAACACCGATTCCAGCTCTTGCCGCGTCTGCTCGTACGACGTGTGGTGGACCGCGATCATGCCCAGCTCGCGGGCGCCGGCGATGTTCAGCTCGAGATCGTCGATGAAGACGCACTCGGCCGGGGCCAGCCCGATCCGCTCGGCCGCGAGCAGGAAGATCTCCGGCTCGGGCTTGCGCAGGCCGACCTCGCCGGAGATGACGATGTCGTCGAACATCCCGTCCCAGGTCTCGCGGGGATAGGAGTTGCCCCACGAGTTCGACAGCAGCGCCGTGCGGATGCCGATCACCCTGGCCCGGCGGATCAGCGCCGACATCTGCGGCTGGTGCTCGAAATGCGCGAACATCCGCTCGATCAGTCCCTCGGCGGGCACGTTCGTGCCGTCCTCGCGGACCAGCAGGGCCGCGAGCTTGCGCTCGAAGTCCGGTACGGCGATCTGGCCGCGCTCCAGCGCGTGGATCGGGTTGATCTCGGCCTCGGCAGGGCTGGCGCCGAGCCAGCCGACCATCGCCCGGTAGTAGGCGTCGAAGTCGAGGCCGTCCAGCTCGGCCCAGCGGCGCAGAGCCTCGTCGAGACCGGAAGTGAGCACTCCACCCCAGTCGACCAGCAGGCCGCGCGGCACGGGCTTGTCGTCAGGCATGCGCGCAAGACTACTCAGGACATGCAGCCCAGCTCCCCCCGGTCAACCCCCGGGAGGCGCTCCGGCGTACGGCGTACCGGGTGGGACCCGGGGACGAGATCCCCGTCGGCGAGCTCTGGCGGCGTCAGTTGCCGTACTCGACGACCGTGTCGCCGGAGGACGATTTCGCCTTGATCTCGCGGGCCGATGCCTGGTCTGTCTTCACCTCGACCGTGTGGTCACCACTGTTCGTGTCGGCGTCGACCTTGTACGTCTCGGCGCCGGCCGGCAGCTGGATCTCGATGTTGCCGGAGCTGGACTGGGTATCGACCTTCTGCGGTGGGCCGTCGAAGGCCAGCTCGATATCGCCGGAGCTGCTCTGCGCCGTCACGCCGGTCGCGGTCAAGCCGTCGCCGCCGATGTCGCCGGACGACGACCTCAACTCCACCTCGCCGCCCGCGTGGTGGATCTCGATGGAGCCGGACGACGTCTTCACCGTCGCGCCGCCGGACAGATCCGACACCTTGAGATCGCCGCTGCTGCTCTCGATGGTCACCTTGAGATCCCTCGGCACGGTGATCTGGTAGTCGGTGTCGCAACCGAACGACAGGAACCCGCAGCCGGTGTCCTTCAGCTCCAGCTTCCCCTCGCTGTATTTCTCCTTCGGGTCGGACCCGAACAGGTTCCGGTTGAACTTCCTGGTCACGGTGACCTCGGAAACGTCACCGGTGACCAGGTCGACATCCGCCGACACGGCCTGGATCGTGATCGCACCGTCCTGCACGGGATACGACCCCTGGCTGGACCTGCTGTCATCGGTCAGCCCGGTCAGGGCCCAGTACGCACCGCCGAGGATCAGCGCGACCGAGATCGCGATGCCGTATCTGCGCTCGGTGCTCATCGTGCCGGCCGGCCGGCCCTGGACCTCGGACATGGTTCTCCCCTGATGCTGCGATGGTGACGGAGCTGCTTGGCGGTCCGCTCCGTACCGACGGTGCTGACTGGGGCCAACCCTGGCATATCCAGAGCTGCTTGTCGGTGGGGTTTACCCCCATATTTCAACTGAGCAGATCCGCCGAAACCCCGGCTGCCAACCCTTGCATCGCCTTCCGGAGCTTGCTCGATTTCGCCGCATCGGCGAGGCTCCGCCCGTGCGCGATCGCGGTGTCACAGGCCGCCTGGTCGAACGGCAGCAGCGCAGCAGCCTGTACTCCGGCGTACCGGCTGAGCGCCTCGGCGACAGCCTCCGCCGGGGCGTTGCCCAGTGGGCCCGACCGGAGCCGGTTGACCACGATTCGCGGGTTCGCAGACGGCACTGCCGCCCGCAGTTCGTGGAGGGCCCGAATGAGGCGGGTCAGCCCGACCGGGTCCGCAGTACCGACCACTACGACCTCGTCGGCCTCCTCGAGCGTGGCCAGGGTGGCGCCGTTGCGGCGTGGAGCGAGCGTGTCGAAGGAGATCTCTTCATCGCTCTCGATGCAGAAGCCGGCGTCGACCACCGTGCAGGGGGCGAGCATGCGCGCCGTCAACCAGACCGACTCGATCGCTGCCGGTCGGAGCTCGGTCCAGCGGTCGGCCCTGCTCAGCCCGGTCAGCACCAGGAGATGGGGACTGACCTGCCGGGCCTGCCGTGCGAGCACTGCCACGTCCAGCGAGCCGCCGCCGGCTGACCGCGCCGCTGCGGCCAACCCTGAAGTCTCGTCGAGCATGCCGAGCTGCTGCGCCACCGTCCCGCCGTACACATCGGCGTCCGCAAGCAGCGTGGGCATCCCTTTGGCCGCCAGCTCCGTTGCCAGCCCGACAGCGACCGTACTGCGACCAGGTGCGCCGGTCGGGCCCCAGACTGCGATCACCCGGCCGGTCCCCTCGCCGTACGGGCGGGGTGGCTCGTTGGATGGCGCGTCTCCCGCGTACGGCACGAAGCCGCCGGCGAAGTGGTTGACGGTGGCCGGCGGCCCGGACTCGACCGCGTCGACGATCGCCCGGCCGAGGTCTTCGGCGCTCACGTCCGCCGGGAGAATCCGCTCGATCCCCATCCGGCTGAGGCGGTCCTCGCCGCCGGACGGCTCACCTGTGTCCGACGGGTCGACCATGGCGACAACCGCGATCCGCCGCGAGTGCAGAGCGGCTACGGCGTCAGAGGTCAACCGTGGAAGGTCTTCTGCGAGCAGCACGGCTCGGGCCTGACCACTGGCCGCTGCCGCCATCACGTCTGCGATGTCGACGCACCTGCGGACGACGCGGATGCCCGGCGCGCGCTCTGCCCGGCGTACGACGTCCGCCTCCCACGGAGCACCGGTCACTGCCAGGAGGAGCGGTACTGCCATCAGCGGCCTCGCCGGACGAGGACCGGCTCGCCCGTGCTCATCGCTGCCAGGGCAGCAGGGAGCTTGGGCAGGTCAGCCGGGTCCAGCCCGACCAGGACCTGCCGACGAGCGGAACCGCCGGCTACACCTTTCACTGTGTCGACCTGAACTACGCGGATGGTGTCCCAGAGCTTCTTGGCCTGCTGGTCCGCGTCTTTGGGGACTACCCAGACGTCCACCTGGTCGCCCACGGCCGTGTCGCCGGGCAAGCGGCCCGCCGCGATGGACAGTGGCAGCTCGGTGCGGTCGTTCTCGGTCTGAGTGACGGCTGCTTGGCGCGGCATGAACTCGCCCGCTCCGATGGCGCGCACGACGACCAGACCCTTCAGGTCGGCGGCGGCATCGACGTACCGCCCGGCTTCCTCATTACTGGTGAAGCGGACGCGGACAGTGGTCAGGTCGTCGGTGGTGAGCTTGGTGCCCGCGGGCAGATCGCGATCGGCGGCATAGATGGTGGTCGTGTCGTCGGCCGACGCGAGCAACTTGGCGCCGGCGAGCGCTGTGATCGCCACCAGCAGCACGCCGAGGACGAGCCGGCCGTCCTTCCACCGCGCTTTCCTGTTGCGCACGGTCGGGGTTGACGGCGCCGCGAAGCCGCTCCGCACCGCTGAACTGTCGACCACTCGGACTCCCCAGATGTCTCGCCGTCACTACCTGATCGCTCTCGGAGATCGACATTCTGCCGTGTCGGCCGGGTTACTGCTGATCGTCTCCGGTCATCTGTGGACAAACGGCCTCATCCGGAGGCCAACCGTGGCAAACTGAAGCACATGCCGGCACCGCGTTTCCTCCAGCTCTCCGACGTCGCGGAGGTGCTGAACATCTCCGCCAACCAGGTCTACGCGCTGGTCCGCCGCGGTGACATCCCCGCGGTGAAGATCGGCGGCCGCGGCCAGTGGCGGGTGGAGTCGACCGAGCTCGAGAAATACATCGAGCGCCTCTACACCGAAACCAAGCAGTTCATAGACACCCACCCCTTCGGCGAAGAAGCAGAAACCCCCGAAGAAGCCAACACCTGAGCCGCCTACTCCTCTCCGCACTGCCTCTGGGTCGACAGGGTCAGCGGCGTACTGCGGTGGTGTTTGGAGCAGAGGTCAGCGGCGACGTACTGCGGTTGGCTCGGGTGAGCGTCAGCAGCGGCGTACTGCGGTGGTGTTTTGGAGCAGAGGTCAGCGGCGACGTACTGCGGTGGTGTTTGGAGCAGAGGTCAGCGGCGACGTACTGCGGTTGGCTCGGGTGAGCGTCAGCGGCGGCGTACTGCGGTGAGGGATTGGGTGGGGACGAGCCGGGAGTTGTAGACCTCGCTCCGGCGGCGGGGCGCGTCGAGCGGGTGCTCCGCGATCTCCAGGAAGTCCGCGCCGACCCGGTCGATCGTGCCGGTGATGGGGTGCGCTCCAGCGACAGCGCTGAACACCGTCACCGGTGAGCGGTCCCGCGCGATGCCGCGGAGCAGATGCGCCAGGCCGAGCTTCGCCGCGATCGCACTTTCGGCCGGCTCGGCCCACGGCCCGAGTCCGTGCACCGCTGCCAGTGCGGTGACCGGGATCAGCCACTCCTCGTAGCGCTCGGCCTCCAGCAGAAGGCAGTCCTTGCCGACCCGGCTGAGCGTGCCCGCGACCGGCTCGGCGTGGGTCAACTCGACCCGTACGAAGGTCCCGACCGCGCCGCGGAGACGGTCCAGCACGGTGATCTTGCCGACCTCGGCCCGAATCCGATCCGCCACTTCGCCGTACAGATCACCGTCCTGCAGCGCGTCGAACTGCGACTCCAGGTCCTCGAACAGGGCATCCAGACGCATGCTCCAAAACCTACTTCATCAGCACTCTCCGTGGTCGCTCTGACTTTCCGTGACCCCCAGATCGCCGAATGAGCTTGCCAAAGCCTTGCCAGTCAGGTCTATATTAGTCAAGCCGACGCAAACTAAGGCAAACTCATAGATCTGAGGCTAAAGCAGATGAAAGCGACGATCCGGGGGCTGAAAGGTCTACTCGCGCTGGCTGCCCTGGTCGGGGTAGGCATCGGGCTGCGCTGGGCGACCGCTGGTTCAGTCGATTCGGCGAGCACGCAGGACCTGACCTCGATGGCAGTACTCACGGTCGGCACCGTCGCCTGGGTCGCCTACACCTGGCTGCTGATCGCCGTACTAGCCACCGCACTCGAGCAGGCACCAGGCGCCCTAGGCCACGTCGCGTCGGCCGTCTCCGCCCGGATCACGTCACAAACTTCGCGAGCCCTACTTCGCTCCGCCCTAGGCGTAGCCGCCGTCACTCCACTAACCATCGGAGTAGCCCACGCCACCCCCGGCAACGGCGCCTCCTCCGACTGGGCCCCGCTGGAGTCCCCCTCCTCCGTCCGCCTAACCGGCCCGACCTCCCCCACCACCTGGCGCACAACCGAAAAGCCCTCGGCCCTCCACCTCACCGACGAGCCCCGCCTTTCCGCCCCCACCACCTGGCGCACAACCGAAAAGCCCTCGGCCCTCCACCTCACCGACGAGCCCCGCCTTTCCGCCCACACCGACCAGCGCACCGCAGTACCTGCCACGCGACCTGCACAGATCGGTACGCCTGAAGCCCTGGCCGGAGGTCCTACGCAATCAGGGGCCTCTGACTGGCGGGCGGTGGAGGAGCCTTCGAGTGTTCGGCTGACGGGCGGCCCGACGGGGGCAGGGCGTGCTGGGCAGAAGCCGACCGTTCCGGCTGAGCGGGCGGCGCGGCCGAAGCCGGGACGGGTCGAGGTGCCGGGACGGGTCGAGGTGCCGGGACGGGTCGAGGTGCCGGGACGGGTCGAGGTGCCGGGACGGGTCGAGGTGCCGGGACGGGTCGAGGTGCCGGGACGGGTCGAGGTGCCGGGACGGGTCGAGGTGCCGGGGCAGGTCGAGGTACCGGGACGGGTTGGGGTGCCGGATCGGCCGACTGAGGGGGCGCCTACTCGGTACACCGATCTTCGGTCGGGGCAGCCGGTTCGGATTGCGACGCGGGTCGTTCAGTACGGCGACACCTTGTGGGGGCTGGCCGCGGCCGAGCTCGGGCCGGGCGCGAGTGAGTCGGCTATCGCGGAGCGCTGGCCGCAGTGGTACGCCGCCAACCGCGCACTGATCGGTCCCGACCCTGACCTGCTCTACCCCGGCCAGGCGCTGCGTATCCCAGCACCAGCCACCAACCACCCCGTGCCGCCTACCCACCAGGAGAAGTGACATGAGCGCCTACCAAACCCTCGCCACCGTCCACCCCCTCCCCGACACCAACCCACCCCCGGCCCCGGCAATCGCCGCGGATACATCCCGACTCACCTCCGGCGTAGATGCGTCCCGCCTCACCACCGGTGCGGATACGGCTCGGCCCTCCTCCGGCGCGGACGCGCCCTGGCTCACCACTGGTGCGGATGTCTCGCTGCTCTCCTCCGGCGCAGACGCCTCCCACCTCACCCCCGGCGCGGACGCGCCCCGACCTACCCCCGGCGCGGACGCCTCCCACCTCACCTCCAGCGCGGACACGCGCCGACTCACCCCCACCGCGGATGCATCTCACCTCGGCTCCGGTGCGGATTCGTCCCGACCTACCCCCGGCGCGGACGCCTCCCACCTCACCTCCAGCGCGGACACGCGCCGACTCACCCCCACCGCGGATGCATCTCACCTCGGCTCCGGTGCGGATTCGTCCCGGCTTACCTCCGGCTCGGATGCGTCTCCGGTCACCTCCGGGCCGACTTCGATCGACTCCAGCCGGGGCGCTCGCGTCGACTTGGTTCGGGCTGGGGGGATGACGCAGGGGGCGTTGGCGCTGCGGTATCAGGAGGTTGAGCTTGAGGTTGAGGTTGTGCCGGCGGCGCCGGCGTTGCGGTTGGTGCCGGCGGGGCCGCGGCTGCCGGATCCGCAAGCCTGGGCGTCGAAGCTGGTGCAGGCGGTGGCCGAGGTGCTGGCCGGGGATCGGCCGATCTCGCAGTTGGTCCGGTTCACGGATTCGACTGTGTTCGGTGAGCTCAACCGCCGGGTCCGGGTCCTCGGGCTGACCACCACGGCGACCGCCCGTGGGTTGAAGGAGCGCAGCGCGGTTCGTTCGGTGCATGTCTGCAACCCCGCCACCGAAGTTGCCGAAGTCGCCGCCCACGTCCGGTACGGCGAACGCTCCCGGGCGATCGCCCTTCGCCTCGAAGTCCACCGCGGCCGCTGGGTCTGTACCGCCCTGCAAATCGGCTGAACCCGGCCACCCTCCGTAATGCCGGCCCTTGGTGAGGAGTTTGGGGCGGCCAGTCGAACTTGGGTGGGGTTGGGGGCGTCTTACCTGGCGCAATCCGATCGTGTGGCTGTTGTCATCTGGCTGCCATGCGGGCGGGCGTAGCGTTTGCCGGATCGATCCGGGGGATCGATCATGTCCCGTTCTGGGGGAACGAATGTCTGAGAGCACCACCACCATGACGAATCTGTCCGCGCCTGACCTCGGCGAGGCCGATGAGCTGACTCCGGCCGAGTTGGCCCGGGTGTTGCCGCGAGTCGGTGCACGGCGTTGGTCGCAGCGGATTCCGGCGCTTTATCCGGTCGCTGTGCGGTATCACCGGGCCCGGCGGCGGATCGAGTGGATGCGGTCGGACACTGCGTTCGCGAATACCCGCCAGAGCGAGGATCTGCCCGTCCGGGTCAAGCGGCACAAGTCGCTGCTGCTCAGGCAGCTCGGCGAGACCGAGATGTGGATGCAGCACAACAAGGTGACCAACCTGAAGCTTGCCTGCGCCCAGGTCGACGGCTTGGTGATCAAGCCTGGTGAGACGTTCTCCTTCAACAAGCTGGTCGGCAACGCGACCCGGCGCAAGGGATATCTCAAGGGCATGCGGCTGTCGAACGGTCAGGCCCGGCCGGGGATCGGCGGCGGGATCTGCCAGCTGGCGAACCTGCTGCACTGGATGGTGCTCCATTCGCCGCTGACCGTGACGCAGCGATCCACGCACAGCTTCGACCCGTTCCCGGACAACGGCCGCGTGCTGCCGTGGGGAGTCGGCTGCAGCATCGTCTACAACTACGTGGATCTGCAGTTCCGCAACGACACCGACCAGACGTTCCAGCTGCGGGTCGGCGTCAGCGACCGTTACCTGGAAGGCGAGATCTTCGCCGACGAGAGCACCTCCTCGTCGTACCGGGTGTTCGCGCGCGGGGAGCGGTTCTTCCGGGCCGGTGCCGAGTACTTCCGTCGCAACGAGATCTGGCGCACGGTGATCGACCGCCGTACCGGTGATTCGCTCGGCGACGAGCTGGTGCGCGAGAACGTTGCCTTGGTCAAGTACGTCCCGACCGGGGTCAAGGTGATCGACATCGACCTCACGCAGTACCCGCCTGCCGGCTAGCTGATCGCGGTACTGCGTACGCGCGGCCGACGCCGTCTGGAGCGTGCCTCAGTAAATGTCGGTGGAGCGCGCAACACTGGTCGGGTGAGTCAGGAACCTCAGCCCTACCGCGAGCGAGCCGCCCGGATGCCCGGTGCCGTCCTGTGGACCCGTACTGCGGACGGCGGGTCGTACAGGATCCTCCCCGACGGTTGCATGGACCTGCTCTGGATCGAAGGCGAGTTGGTGGTCGCGGGTCCCGATACCCGCGCGTACGTCTCGTCGTCCGAGGCCGGTGTCCGATTCGCCGCGCTCCGGTTCGCGCCGGGGACCGCGCCCGGCTTCCTCGGCGTACCGGCGCGGGAGATCGTGAATCACCAGGTGCCGCTCGCCGAGCTGTGGTCGCCCGGCCGGGCAAAGCGGCTGGCTGCGCGAATCCGGAGAGCTGATCCGGCGTCCGGGTTGGAGGACGCGGCGATCGGACTGTCCGATGAGCCGCCGGACCGGCTGGTCAGCCAGGTGGTGCGCGGTGTACGCCACGGGATCGGCGTACCGGCGCTGGCCGGCAGCGTCGGGTTGAGTGAGCGGCAACTCCACCGCCGATGCCTGGACGCGTTCGGCTACGGACCGAAGATGCTGGATCGCGTACTTCGGATGAACCGCGCCCTCGACCGCGCGCGCACCGGGCTCGCACTGGCGACCGTCGCCGCACAAACCGGCTACGCCGACCAGGCCCACTTCACCCGCGAGATCAAAGCCCTGACCGGCGTACCACCCCGCGCCCTCCTGTGAGGCTGACCCGGGGCTTCGGTCACCATTGACTTCCATGAGCCTTATCCGGTCGGTGGACGAGTCGGTCAGTACTTCGACACTGCGACACAATCCTTTGAATGGCGTGACGGCGTCCGTGGAGCGGTTGACCACTGCCGATGGGCGGACGGTGATCCGTAAGGAGCTGAGCGCGCCAGGTGATTCGCAAGGGCCCTGGGCGGCGTCCGCGGACCCACGACATTGGAACTACTGGCGGCGTGAAGTCGACGTCTATCAGGATGGAGATCTTCGCCAGCAGTTGACGGACGCCGGCATCGCGCTCCCGGAGGTTGAGGTCGAGGAGCTTGATGGCGGCGCGGTTCTTTACCTGGAAGACATCGAGGGAACCCCGGGGACCGAGTTCGCTCTGGTTGATCATGCAGCGCTGGGCCGCGCGGTGGGGCGATGGCAAGCGCGACCCGCAGCAGAGGTGCCGTGGTCGTCCACCGGATTCCTCCGCGACTACTCGACCACCCGCGATGTGCCGTGGGAGCTGCTCGACGACGATCGGGCCTGGCGGCAACCACTGATAGCCGACAACTGGCCGTCGGGGCTTCGGGCAGCGTGGACGACACTTGTTGCTCATCGCAACGAGCTCCTGAGCACGGTCGAGCAGTTGCCGCGGGCGAGGTGTCATCTCGATCTCTGGGTCTCGAACGTGATCCGTCGGCCGACCGGGGAGTTCGCCTTGCTCGACTGGGCCTTCACGGGTGATGGCGCACTCGGTGAGGACATCGGGAATCACGTTCCCGATGCCGCGCTGGACCTGTTCTGGCCGGCCGAGCGACTGGCCGAGCTGGCAGAGACCTGCGTCGAGAGCTATCTCGAAGGCCTGCGAGAAGGCGACTGGCAAGAAGGGTGCGGACGAGGAGATGCCGACAGCGTCCGGCTTGCGGTGATGGCGTCAGGAGTCAAGTACGCCTGGCTTGTCCCGCTCATCCTGCTTCGCGCGGGCGACAAGACCCACAACGCCTATCACCAAGAGGCCGACAGTCAGCATCTCTTCCAGCAGCGCGGCATCATCCTCACTTTCCTCGCCGAACAGTGCGCTCAGGTGATCAACAGACGACGGTGAAGCCTCCCGGCAGTACGACGGCCCGGGCAGTCGACTGACGCGAGCGCAGACGGCCTGTGCTGTCGTAGCTGTAGGACGTCGCTGCCATCGGCAGGCTGACCGACCTGGTGTGGGCGTCGACGCTGGTGAGCAGCAGACCGCGCCCTAGCCGAAGCGAGGAGATCAGCGGGAGCAGCAGTACCGCGTCGATCTGCACCGACGGCCCACTCGCGATGGAGGTGAAGCTGGTAGCGCCGGCGGGCAAGACTCCCTTGAGGGTGATGGGGAGTAGAGCGCCGGGCGCAGCTGAGATGCCTTGCGGCCCGACCTTGCCATGGTCGACCGAACCCAACGCGACCGAACCAGCCGTGGCAGCGCCCGGCGCAGCCGCGTCCAGTGCGGCAGAGCCGGCTTTCCAAACCGAGCGGCCGGACCCTGGTAAGAGGTTGACGATCGGCAGCACCAGGCGCGGTTGCTGAGCCGCGTCAACGATCCAGGTCGCGGTCGCTCCGGGCGGTAGGGCGACGTAGGAGCCGTTGCTCCATTGGGATTCCCCGGTCCAAGCAGAAGGCGGAGTGACCACGGTAGCGCCGCCGGCGAGCGCAGCGCCCTCGGCCTCAACCACTGCCAGACCTGACAGCGTTCGCCCACCACCGGCAAAGGCTTGAGCCATCCGAGCGACCTCAGCATGCGAGTCGAGGGCGAGCATGGACAGCAGACCATGGATGGTGGACTCGGCACCGGAGTTGCGGTTGATCACACCGTCGCCGGACACGCCATCGAAGGTCCGGCCCGTGGCGGGATCGTACGTCGGTTCGCCGGCCCGGTTGGCGCCGAAGTACCACGCTGCCGCGAAGGCGGCGACCTGCCGAAGCCCAGGGCGATCAGCCGCACGAGCCACACTCAGCAGCCCCTGCACGCGCGCATCCACGCCGTACGCGATCTGGGTGCGGTCGATAGGTGCAGGAAGCCAGCCGTTGTCGGGTCCACCGGCTGTCAACAGGAGCGGAGTGAAGCCGGCCGCGTCACCAATCGCAGGCCCCAAGAGCGAGTGGTCGCCCAACGCTTTCGCCGCAGCGGCGAGCGCCGACGGCATCTGAGCACCCCACGCGTGCCAGTCCGAGATCGACTCGCCCCAAGGCAACAGGGCACGGAACGGCCAACTCCGGGTATCACCCGCACCCATCGCGGCAACAGCTGAAGCAAACCGGGCCAGAGCCTTCCGAGCCCGCGCAGATCCACCAGCCCTCACATAAGCCGACAACCCCAACACAGCCTCGGAAGTAGCGTCCGCACCGGCCACGATCAACCAGGCCGGCACCCGTCGGCCGTCCACGACGTTCCACTGGCCATAGCGGACCAGCACCTGCCGTTCCAGCGCAGCGATCGCCAACTCGAGTCGCGAGCGCAGGAACGCGGCAAAGCCCGGGTCGACAGTCCGGAAGACCGCATAGCCCTCCCCCAACGCCCACACGGTTCGGGCCAGCCAGTACGACGGTCCGGAGTCCGATGGGTCGGGTAGCTCCACCGGATCGGCACTGGGGTTCAGCGTTCCGTCCGGCTGCATCCAGAGCACCACATTCCCTGCCCGCGGACCGCTGGCCGTCTGCAGGAAGGTCAACCCCCGCAGCAGCCCGCGAGCCGCAGCGAGACTGTGCGAGTCATGACGGAGCTTGTAGTGCCGCAAGTACACAACAGCAGCCCGCGCCAGATCGTCCGCATTGAAGGCGCCCTGGCCGTAGGTGTCAGTAGCCGGGTCATAAGCGCCACCGCCAACCCGGGCATAAGAACCGTCATCCCGGTGATCGGCGTACGTCCACAGCACGCCGACAGGACCCGATCCGTACGTCGAGTGCCCAGCCGCAGCGGGCGGCGACACCGTAGCCCCGAGGAAGTCGAGATGCGCAAGATTGGTCAGCAGCCCAACAGCAGAAGCAGAAGCGGAAGCGGAAGCGGAAGCGGGCAAGGTGACGCCGGAGGCAGCCGCAACAACCAGCGCACCACCGAGGACAGTCCGACGCGCTGGTCGAGGCGCGGCTCCGAACGCCGATGACGTCATGACAGCCGGTCCAGCCTGGCGACGCCGATCTTCGCGTCCGCCATCCCGTAGAAGACATACCGAACACCGTCGACCTCTTCGATCGCCGTCGGGAACACCACGTTCCCCACCGTCCCGATCCGTTCCTCCTCGGTCTCCGGCACCAGGATCGGCTCCGCCGTACGACCGATCACCCGCGTGACATCCAGCGGATCGAGCAACAACGCACCCGCGGCGTACGAAACCTTCTGGGTAGTCGGATCGAACCCGACCGGCTGCTCCCCCGTCACGCCGTGATGGATCACCAACCAGCCCTCAGGCACCCGCAGCGGCGCCGGCCCCGCCCCGATCTTGAGCTCCTCGAACGGGTACTCCGACATCGCCACCAGCCGGTGCTGCCGAAGATGCACGAGATTCGACAGCGAACGCTCCACCTCGGCGACGGGCACGAACGACACCCAGATCCCCGGCCGGTCGTCCTTCACCCCCGCCGGCAGGTGTACGCCTTCGCCTTCGCGGAACCAGCCGAGGTCCCACATCGGCCGGTGCAACATCGCGTACGCCGGTTCGCCGTCCGGCCCGGGCACCGGCTCGGGGAAGAACACCGTGTCCTTGTTCGGGAACAGGTTCAGATCGGTGTCGAGGTCGGCTTGGTACTCGAAGTGCAACGGCCCCAACCGGGTCCACGTCCGCAAGTCCTCCGACACCGCGAGCGCCGGTTTCGGCCCGAGCGGCCCGTACGCGACGTACGTCATCACGTGCTTGTTCAGCGACGGGATCCAGGTGACCCGCGGATCCTCGACCCCGGCGTTGTTCAGGCCGCGCTCCCAGCCTTCGTCCGGCGACAGCACGATCCCCTCCCGGCGTACGCCGCTGGGAACGCCGTCGGTCAGCTCGACCGCCGCCAGGCCGACCCGCGAGATGTTGCCAGGCGCAACCAGTCGTGGCAGCAGATAGAGCTGACCGTCCGGACCATAGCCGCTGGCCGGATTCAGCACTCCTTCGGACTCGAATTCGTTCCCGGGCTCGGGCGTCATCACGACACCAAGACGGGTCAACGTGTATGGAACAGTCACAACAAAACCTTTCAAAAGAAGAACCAAAGACAAAAGGCGAGGGATGGGCGGCAAGGGCGAGGGCGAATTACCCCTTGACCCCGGATTCGAGGCTGGAGGAGATGAAGCGGCGCTGGAAGATGACGAAGAGCGCGACCGCCGGTGCGGCCAGGACGCAGGCCCCGGCCAGTACTGCGCCGAACGGATTCGCCGCCCGCGCCGACACGGTCGTGATGTAGTTCGACAGCGACACCGCCAACGGCTGGAGACCCTGCTGCTTGGTGATCAGGAACGGCCAGAGGAATTCGTTCCACGGACCGATGAAGGTCAGCAGCACTCCGGTCAGCAGCGCGGGCTTCACCAACGGAACCGCCACCCGCCACAGGATGCTCAGCTCACCGGCACCATCAATACGCGCAGCGTCGAACAACTCCTGCGGCAACTGCAGGAAGTATTGCCGGAACACGAACACCGCCGTCGAGTTGATCGCGAACGGCAGGATCATGCCCAGGTACGAATCGGCGAGGCCGTAGCTGCGCACGATCAGCACATAGAGCGGAATCGTCAGCAACTGGAACGGAATCACCTGGACCAGCAACATCAGATTGAACACCGTGCCGCGACCGCGGAATTGCAGCCGGGCCAGCGCATACCCGGCCAGTACGCCGAACACCAGCGTGCCGAGGATGACGCCACCGGTGAAGATCCCCGAGTTCAGCAGGGACTTGCCGAGATTGATCGCGGCGTTGATCTCCTGGTAGTTGTGCAAGGTGAGGTTGCCCGGATTCGGGAAGGCCCCGCCCACGGAGGAGTCCGGCTCGGCCTGCAGACTGCCGACGAGCATGTAGTAGAAGGGGAACAGGAACACGAACGCCCCGACCAGCAAGGCGATGAACCGCCACGGACTCTTCATCAGCTCTCCCGATCCAGTAGCCGGCGCTGGATCAGCGCAAGGATCAGCACACCGATCACCAGCAGTACGCCGATCGCCGAGCCGACGTCCGGATTGCCCTGCTCGATGCCGCGCTGGTACATGATCAGCACCGGCGAAGCGGACGCCCCGTCCGGACCACCGCCGCCGGTCAGCAGGTACGGCTCGGTGAACAGGTTCGCGCCGGTCACGGTGGCCAGCAGGACGACCAGCGTCGTGGCCGGTCGGACC
The DNA here is from genome assembly GCF_014217565.1 of Kribbella qitaiheensis. Classification (NCBI taxonomy): domain Bacteria; kingdom Bacillati; phylum Actinomycetota; class Actinomycetes; order Propionibacteriales; family Kribbellaceae; genus Kribbella; species Kribbella qitaiheensis. Next base: position 5,843,230 of record NZ_CP043661.1, on the reverse strand, counting down.
CCCGGCACCGTGACGTTGCGAAACGACTTCCACTTTCCGGCGCCATCCATCGACGCCGCTTCGTACAGGTCCTTCGACACGTTCTGCAACGCGGCCAGGTAGAGCAGGATGAAGAAGCCGAGTTGCTTCCAGGTGACGTAGATCGCCACCGTCGGCATGGCCAGTTTCGAGTTCACCAGCCAGGACGGATCAGGTGCCAGCGGACCGAGTACGGAGTTCACCAGGCCGCCCGAGTTGAAGAGGAACAGCCAGACACCGACCACGGCCACACTCGCCGTCACGTAGGGCACGTAGTAGCTGACCCGGAAGAACCCGCGCCATCGGATGGCCGCGTTGAGCGACCAGGCGAGCAGCAACGAGAGCACCACGGTCAGCGGCACGTTGATCAGCAGGAAGATACCGACGTTCGCGAACGACCGCCGGACCGCCGGGTCCGACAGCACGCTCGCATAGTTGGCGAACCCCACCCACGGCCGATCCACGATCGCGCCCGGCGCCGCGAAGAAGTAGTCGTGGAAGGACATGTAGACGGCGAAGCCGAGCGGGTAGGCGAACACGGCCGCCAGGAAGACGACGTACGGCGTGACGAAGGCCGTCCCGATCGGCTGCTTCCCGACGACCCGGCCGATCAGCCTCATGACTGGCCGGCGAGCTGATCGACCTTCTGGACTGCTCCGTCGAGGGCCGCGCCGGGATCCTGCTGGCCGAAGATGACCGACTTGGACCAGGCATCACGGAAGGTCTGCCAGATGGTGATCGAGTTCGGCACGTTCGGCACCTCGACCGTGCGGGCCGCCTGGTCCGCGAACTGCTTGTAGTCGGGGTTCTTCGCGAAGTACTCCGGGTAGGCGCTCGATACTCCGTCTCGGAGCGGCATCTGGCCGGTGCCCTGGAGGAACTTGCCGTCCTGCTCCTTGCTGGTGGCGAACTTCAGCACGTCCCACGCGGTACCGCGGTTCTTGCACGCGGAGTACATGCCGACGTTCTTCGCGTCGCTGAAGGTGTAGGTCTCAGCGGCGGACTTGCCGGCCGAGGTCGGCACCGGGACGGCACCCCATTCGACCTTGCCCTTGTACGTCGCGACCGCCCACGGCCCGACGATCGCCATCGCGGCCTTGCCGTCGACGAACGAGTCGCCGTTGTACTTCTCCTGCGAGGCGAGCTTCTCGGAGTACAAGGTCCGCCAGAACGCGGCGACCTTCTTGCCCTCTTCCGAAGCGAACTGGGACTTGCCGTCGGCAACCAACTGCTTACCACCGGTCTCGGCCGCGAACAGCGGGTAGAAGTCGAACCAGGACTGGAAGAACTCGTTGCTCGGCGCCGGGTAGATCGCGAACTTCGCGCCGCCCGCGGCGACGACCTTCCGCGACGTGGCCAGGAATTCGTCGTACGTCGCCAGCGGTGGCTTCGCGGTGTCGATCCCTGCCTTCGCGAAGGCCTTCTTGTTGTAGAAAATCATCACCGGGTTGGCTTTCCACGGCAGCTGGTAGTACTTGCCGTCGGTCGACTTGTACTGCGATGCGACCTTGCCGCTGCGCTCTTCGATGTACGACTTGCCGTCCGGGAAGCTGTCGAGCGCCACCAGGCCACCCTGCTTCTGGAACTGCGAGACCGACGCGGGCGAGGTGTTGAAGATCAAGCACGGCGCGTTCCCGGCCGTGATCGCCGCACCGATCACCTCTTCGGACGACTTGCCGGTCGGAATCTCCTGGCCGGTCACCTTCTGGTCCGCGTGCGCGGAGTTCCAGGACGCGACCATCTGCTTGGCCCAGGCAACTTCTTCGGCGTTGTTGGAATACCAGACCGTGACCGGGCCCTTGGCCTGCGCGGCCGCGTCCGAGCTACCGCCGCCCCCACCGCCGCAGGCGGCCGCAGTACCGGCCAATCCCAGTGCTAGCAGGACGGATGTGACTTTTCGCTTCATTACTCCTCCATAAGGGCGGTGGAACGCCGGACGACCAGCTGGGCCGGCGGAAGTTCCACATCGGCGACGTCACCGTCGCCGTCGATCGACTGGTTCAAAGTGGTGGCCGCGGCGGCGCCGAAGGTGAACGGATCCGCGCGCACGGTGGTCAGGCCGGGATGGACGAACTCGGCGAGTTCGCTGTCGTCGAAGCCGACGACGCTGAGGTCGTCGGGCACGGTCAGGCCGGCCTTGTGAGCCGCGCCGATGCCGGCGATCGCCATCCGGTCGTTCGCGTAGACGATGGCGGTCGGTGGCTCGGGTAGGGCGAGTAGCCGCCGGGTCGCCTCGGTCCCGCCGGCAGCGGTGAAGTCGCTGACCTCGATCGCGACCGGTTCGAGACCGGCCGCGGCCAAAGCCGACGTGAAGGCCTGCGACCGGGCGGTCGCGTGGACGAAGGCCGGCGGACCGGCCACATGAGCGATCCGGCGGTGACCGAGCTGGAGCAGGTGCTCGACGACCGCGACCGTGCCCGGCCGGTCGTCGAGACAGACCGCCGGGAACGGCGATGAACCGACCGGGCGGTTCAGGGTGACGGCCGGCAGCCCGAGCTCCACCAGCAGGTCGATCCTGGGGTCCTCGTGCCGCAGGTCGGACAGGAAGACCCCGTCCACCCGGCCGTCCTGGGCCAGCCGGCGGTAGCCGGCCGCTTCCTCGTCGCCCGCCGTCACGACCTGCAGGACGAGGGCCTGTCCGCGGGGCGCGAGCACACTCTCGACCCCGGCGATGAAGGCGGGGAAGAACGGGTCCGAGGACAGCACGGCCGGGTCCCTGGTGATGACGAGGCCGAGCGCGAAGGCCTTCGAGACCGAGAGCGAGCGAGCCCGGTTGCTCGGCCGCCAGCCGAGCTCGTCAGCGGCCGCGAGGATCCGGTCGACGGTCGTCCGGGCCAGGCCGGGACGACCGTTCAGGGCGAACGAGACAGCACCCTTGGACACGCCTGCCCGGGTCGCCACATCCGCGATCGTCGGCCGATCCTTGCTCATCCACGCCCTCATTCTGAGTGTTTAAACCGGTTTAGACGACTACTAAACCGGTGCAAACCCGCACAGTCAAGGCCTCAGCTCTCACTGCGCAGTAACGCGCTCTTCGTGAGGTTCCGCGCATTCGTTTGCAGTTGTTCCTTGACGCGGCGGCCCAGGCGTCGCTTAACTAGGGCGCTAAGCACCGAGGCGATGCCCTGGTGCTCAGTGACGCACCCAGCCGGTACAGGGCTGGCCGGAAGGCTGAGACTCAGCGCCGGCCGCACCGCCCGAAGTCCGGTACTCCGGCGCCAGGGCTCATGCCCGAGGCGGGGTAGCGTCCACGGGACCGATGGAGCAATCGTGTCCGAATCTCGCCCGCTCTCCCGCCGTCTGCTGGTGTCCGGCCTTGTAACCAGCATGGCGGCCGCACTGGCACTGACCGCCCTTGTCTCGGTGCTCAGCCGGAACCCCGCCTCGGCAGCCGCGACGCTGCCTCCGACCCATGCCAAGTTCGACTACCAGATCGGCGGGGCCTACCCGCCGCCCGCCGGCGTCCAGATCGTCACCCGTGACCGGACGGCCGCCCCAGCGGCCGGCCTCTACAACATCTGCTACGTGAACGCCTTCCAGGTCCAGCCCGGCGAGCAGGGCTCGTGGGACTCCGACCTGCTGCTTCGCGATGCCCAGGGCAACGTCGTCATCGACGAGGACTGGGGCGAGGCACTGCTCGACATCCGCACCACGGCCAAGCAGACCCGGGTCGCTGCCAAGGTGAACGGCTGGATCGACGGCTGCGCGACCAAGGGCTACAAGGCCATCGAGCCGGACAACTACGACAGCTACAGCCGCTCGAAGAACCTGATCAGCACCGGTCAGGCGAAGGCGTACCTGAAGTTGCTGGCCACGCACGCACACACGAAGAACCTGGCCATCGCCCAGAAGAACACCGTCGAACTGGCCGGTGACCGGACCAGCGTCGGCCTGGACTTCGCGGTCGCCGAGGAGTGCGGTCAGTACAACGAGTGCGGCGACTACACCGCTGCCTTCGGCAACAACGTGATCGTCATCGAGTACACCAACAGCGGCCGGACCAAGGCCTGCAGCGGGTTCGGCACCAGGTTGAGCATCGTGCAGCGCGACGTGGACGTCTCCGTCCCCGGCGACAGCGGCTACGTCCGCAAGACCTGCTGACCAAAACCCTCCACCGGTAGTCCTTTCAGGAGGTCACCCATGTCATCACCATCCCGCCGCGACATCCTGCGCGCGGCAGCCGTCCTGGCCGCGGCCGGGACCCTCGGCGCCTGCGGTAAATCCGGGGACGAGGGCGTCGGCGCCGACGGCGTCGTCACCATCGACTTCTGGCACGGCCAGGTCGACACCGGTAAGAAGGCGATCGATGCCTTGGTCAAGGAGTTCAACCAGAGCCATCCCAAGATCAAGGTGGTCGGTGGTGGTGGCGGGGTGACCGCGGACAGCATGCTGCAGAAGGTCACCGCCGGCCTAGCGGCCGGGTCCTACCCGGATGTGGCGTACATCTTCGGGTCGGACCTGGCCAGCATGACCCGCAGCCCGCAGGTGGCCGATCTGACCTCGGCCGTGGACCTCAAGGACAACTGGCCGGCAGCCCGAGACGCCGTGACGGTCAAGGGCAAGGTCCGTGCGATCCCGGCCCTGCTCGACTCACTCTGCGTTGTCTACAACAAGAAGCTCTTCGCGGCGGCCGGCCTGTCCGCGCCGAAGGCCGGCTGGACCTGGGACGACTTCATCGCGACCGCGCACAAGCTGACCAACCCGGGCAAGGGCGTCTTCGGCACCGGCTGGCCCGGCGTCGGCGACGAGGACACGGTCTGGCGGCTCTGGCCGATGATCTGGGACCTCGGCGGTGACGTCGTCAGCGAGGACGGCAAGAAGGTCGGCTTCGACAAGGTCGGCGAGCAGGCGCTCGGCACCCTCGATCGACTTCGCACCGACAAGTCTCTGTACGTCGATCCCAAGCCTGGCGGCGAACAGCTCTACCAGGTCTTCCTCGGCGGCCGGATGGGAATGGTTGCCACCGGCCCCTGGCAACTCCCCGACATCCTCGACAAGGGCCTCGACTACGGCGTCGTCCCACTGCCGTCGTACTCCGGTAAGCCGCTCACGATCTCCGGGCCGGACACCTGGGCCGTGTTCGACAACGGCTCCGCCAAGGTCAAGGCCGCCACCGAGTTCCTCACCTGGCTGACCACTCCGGCACAGGACGTCCGCTGGGACATCCAAGGCGGCAGTCTCCCCCTGACGACGGCGACGGCAGCGCTGCCCGAGTGGAAGAAGCACGCCTCCAGTACTGCGGGGTTGCAGGTGTTCGTGGATGCGCTGGAGACCGCGCGGGTCCGGCCCACCATCACGGCGTACCCGCAGATCTCCCAGCAACTCGGCCAGGCGATCGTCGCGGTCCTGCTCGGCAAGAAGTCGCCCGCCGAGGCGTTGAAGGGGTGCGTCGAGGCGTCCAACTCCATCCTCGCGGTGCCGAGCTGATGGCCAGCGTCGTCGGCACCTTCACCATCGATCCACGAGCCCGCCGGGCCGAGGCGAAGCGGCGTACCAAAGGTGAAGGCCCGACCGCTTGGGCGTTCGTCAGCCCGTCCGTGCTGATCATCCTCGGGCTCAGCATCGTGCCGGTGCTGTGGTCGTTGCTGTTGTCCTTCCAGTCCAACGACCTCGTCTCGCCGAGCCAATGGGTCGGATTCGCCAACTACAAAGCGCTTTCGGCCGATCCCGCCTTCAAGTCGGCGGTCGGGCACACCCTGGTCTACACCGCCTTGTACGTGCCGCTCAGTGTCGTCGGCGGACTCGGGATCGCGCTGATGCTGGACCGCCAGATCCGCTTCATCAGCATCTACCGCACCCTCGTGTTCGTCCCGTTCGTCGTCTCGGCGGCGGCTCAGGGCGTGCTGTTCTCGTTCGTGCTCGATCCCGAGTTCGGTGCGGCGAACTCGCTGCTGCACAAGCTCGGGCTGCCCGCGCAAGGGTTCTTCAGCGATCCCGGTCAAGCGCTCTACCTGCTGGTCGCGATCTCGTTGTGGAGTGGCACCGGCTTCTGCGTGATCGTGTACCTCGCTGCCCTGCAAGGGGTTCCGGGCGAGCTGGTCGAGGCGGCCAGGATCGATGGCGCCGGGCGGTCCGGCGTACTGCGGCACGTCGTGCTTCCGACACTGACTCCGGTGAGCGTGTTCCTGGTGCTGTTCCAGACGATCAACGCGTTGCAGGTGTTCGACCTGGTATTCGTGACGACCAAGGGTGGGCCGCTCGGGTCGACGACGGTGATCGTCTACTTCATCTGGGAGAAGGCGTTCAAGACCTTCACGGCCGGCTACAGCGCTGCCGCGGCGTACGCGCTGGCCGTTGCGCTACTGCTGGCCGGCCTGGCCCTGCAGTTGTACCAGCGCCGTCGTACGGGGAAGGCGGCCCGATGAAGAGGTTGCCCTTCAGCCCGTGGCATCTCGTACTCGCGCCGCTGGCCCTGTTGTTCGCGCTGCCGCTGATCTGGTTGCTGGTCAGCTCGGTGATGAGGAACGCGGAGATCAACCGGTTCCCACCGGCGCTGATTCCCTCGGGGATCAACCTCGGCGGCTACCGATTCGTGCTCGGGAACGCCTTGTTCCCCAGATGGTTCCTGAACTCGTTCATCGTCTCGGCCGTCGCGGTGACGGCGAACCTGGTCTTCGGCTCGCTCGGCGGCTACGCGTTCGCGCGGATGCGGTTCGCCGGCTCGAAACTGCTGCTCGGGCTGATGCTCGCGACAATGGTGATCCCGTTCCAGCTGACGATGATCCCGACCTTCCTGGTGATGAAGGATCTCGGCCTGATCGACACCCTCGGCGCGCTGATCGTCCCGTCGCTGGTGACCCCGTTCTCGGTGTTCCTGTTCCGCCAGTTCTTCGTCACGCTCCCCCGCGAGCTGGAAGAGGCTGCCTGGATCGACGGCTGCGGCCGGCTCCGGATCCTGGTCTCCGTCGTACTCCCGCTCGCCCGGCCGGCGCTCAGCACGGTCGCGGTACTGACCTTCCTGAGCACGTGGAACGACCTGACCTGGCCGCTGATCGCGATCAACCACGACTCGAACTACACGCTCCAGCTCGGACTGACCACCTTCCAGGGGCAGCACCACACCCAATGGGCGGCCGTGATGGCGGGCAACGTCATCACCGTGCTGCCGGTGCTGCTCGGGTTCCTGCTCGCCCAGAAGGCATTCATCCGGTCGCTGGCCTCTACCGGACTCAAAGGCTGACATGAAGACTTTCGACCTGCTCGTCATCGGCGACGCCAATCCCGACGTGGTGATCGGCCCGGTGAACCAACCACTGACCTTCGGCCAGCGCGAACGACTCGTTCCGACGGGATCACTCTGCCTGGGCGGATCCGCCGCGATCATGGCCTGCGGTGCCGCCCGGCTCGGCCTCAGCGTCGCGTTCGCGGGCAGGATCGGCGACGACCCGGCCGGGGCCTTCGTCCGCGCGGCCCTGGAAGAGCGCGGGGTGGATACCTCGGCGCTGGTGGTGGATGCCGTCCTGCCGACCCCGTTGACGACGGTGCTCACGTCGGCCTCCGATCGCGCGATCCTGACTGCCGCCGGCTGCCTGGCCGCGACCAGCGCGTACGACGTACCGACTGAGCTGTTGAGGTCCGTACGGCACGTGCATGCCGCGTCGTTCTACTTGATGCCGGAGTTGGCGGCCGGACTGGCCGGGTTGTTCAAGGAGGCGCGAAGCAACAAGGCGACCACCTCGCTCGACACCAACGACGACCCGGCCGACCGTTGGGACCGGATGGTGCTCGACCCGGTCCTGCGCGTCACCGACATCCTGCTTCCGAACGCGTCCGAGGTTCACTCGCTCACGGGTCATCCGGTGCTCGCCGACGCCGCCGGAATCCTGGCCCGGCGCGGCCCGCTGGTCGTCGTGAAGAACGGCGCCGACGGGGCCATCGCCCACGACGGTTCATCGGTGATCAAGGCCGCTGCCTTGCCGATCGAACCGGTCGACACGGTTGGTGCGGGCGACAGCTTCGACGCCGGATTCATTGCCGCCGTACTCCGTGGCTTCGGCAGGGCCAGCGCTTTGGCGATCGCCGCTGCCTGTGGATCGCTGTCGACCCGAGCGGCTGGTGGCACCGCGGCCCAGCCGGACTGGGATCAGGCATTGGAGAGTGCACGATGACCAAGATCGCGTTCGTCGGCGCGGGGAGCGTCGTGTTCACCCAGGGGTTGCTGGCCGACTTGTTCAGCTTCACGGATCTGGGCGAGCTGCACATCGCTCTGCACGACATCGACCCCGAGCGACTCGACACCGCCGCTGGAGCCGCGAAGTACATCGCCTCGGAACGGGGCATCAAACCGCGGATCACCTCGCACCTGGACCGTCGGGCGGCCCTCGAAGGCGCCGACTTCGTCATCAACATCATCCAGGTCGGGATGAACGAGGCGACCCGGATCGACTTCGAAATCCCGGCCAGGTACGGCGTACGGCAGACGATCGGCGACACGCTCGGGGTCGGTGGCGTGTTCCGGGCACTGCGGACCTTCCCGGTGCTGAAGGGACTGGCCGAGGACATCGCCGCGATCTGCCCGGACGCGTGGTTGCTGAACTACACGAACCCGATGGCGATGAACGTCTGGTACCTCAAGGCGCTCGGCCTCCGCAACGTCGTCGGCCTCTGCCACTCGGTCTACTGGACGATGAACGACCTCTCCCAACTGGTCGGGGTCCCGTACGGCGAGGTGACCTATCTCGCCGCCGGCGTCAACCACCAGGCCTGGGTACTTCGGTTCGAACGCGCCGGGGAGGACCTCTATCCCCGGCTGGACGAACTGATCGCGCGGGAGCCGGAGTTGCGCCGCCGGGTCCGGGTCGACATGTATCGCCGGCTCGGGTACTACCCGACCGAGACGAGCGAGCACTCCTCGGAGTACGTGCCCTGGTACTTGTCGCACCAGTCCGAAGTGGACCGGCTGCGGCTGCCGATCGGCGACTACCTGCGGATCGTCGAGGAGAACGTGACGCTCTACGAAGGCACCCGGGACGCGCTGAAACGCGGCGAACCGTTGCCGGTCGAGGGCACCATGGAGTACGCGCCGCAGGTGATCCACAGCATCGTCACCGGAAAGCCTCGGACGATCTACGGCAATGTGGTCAACCACGGACTGATCTCCAACCTGCCCGAGGGATCAGTGGTCGAAGTTCCCTGCCTGGTTGACGGTTCGGGCGTTCAGCCGACAGCGGTCGGCGCGCTGCCGGCCCAATGCGCAGCGCTGAACCGGTCCTACGTGAACGTCAACGAGCTCGTCGTCCGCGCCGCCCTGGAAGACGATCCGCGCTCGATCCGGCAGGCGTTGCTGATGGACCCGGCCACCACGCTGCCCGTGGACCAACTATGGGCCCTCTGCAACGACCTAGTAGAGGCCCACGGCAACTACTTGCAGCCGTCCCTGCGGGTTCACCTATAACGACCGAGCCGAAGTTCTGGGAAGCGTTTGAGCACCGGAGTCCCGTGACACGGCTGGGGCAACCGGGGTGCCGGGGGCTCCCCCACCAAGGGGGCACCCGAGGTTGCTCCGCTTACCGGAAACAAACTTGCATATACCGACAAAGGTTTCCGCGCAGCGAGAACGGCCTCTCCTGTGTCCCGAGCGACAGGTAATGGTCTCCAAATCCGCCCCGCCTCGCCCTGGCTGAGCGTGGAGCCCGAGCCAGCGGCACCCATTACCTGTCGCTCGGGACAAGCGCACGTACCGGCGGAAGGGTGCCACCGAAGACAGCGCGTTCTCGTTGAGTGTGTAGAGGTCAGAGGAGGTTGGTAGCGTTTTGTAGGTAGGTGCGGTAGGTGGCGAGGTCGGCCAGGACCGCAGCGGCGGTGGTCGTCGCGGTCAGGGCACCGACTCCCTGGCCGGCGTACAGGGACGCGGCGGTGGGGTCGGCGGCTCGCGTTGCGGCGACATATTCGTCGTGGCCGGCGTCGTCGGACTTGAGGGCCGGCTCCTGGCCTTCCCAGCGATCGTAGAAGGCGTTGCGGAGAGCGCGGCCGCCGAACTCGTCCGGCCAGCCGGCTCGGGAGGCGGCGTCGAAAACCGTTCCGTAGACGGTGTCGGTCTCGTCGGCTGCGAGCAAGGCCTGCCGTGACGTCTCGGGCGTCAGCGCCTCCTCGGCCGTGAGGAACGCAGTACCGATCCAGCCACCTGCCGCGCCGGCCCGCGAGCACCGCCGCCAGACCGCGCGCGCCGGAGATGCCGCCGGCCGCGAGTACGGGCAGGTCGGTGAGGTCGAGAATCGCTTGCAGCAAAGGAAGTGTGCCGACCACGTTCCGCCCGTGCCCACCGGCTTCGGCGCCCCGGGCAACGATCGCGTCGACACCGGCCGCGATCCCTTCCCGGGCATCGGCGACCGTACCGGCCTGCATCGCCACCACGATCCCGGCTGCCTGCAGCGGCTCGACGTACGGCGTGAGGTCGCCGAAGCTGAGCGAGACGAAGGCGGGCCGGAGCTCGATGACCGCTTCGAGGTGCTCGGGGTGATCCGCGACGGACCACGCCATCAGGCCGATCCCGTACGGCTTCCCGCCGGCGGCGGCGACCGCGCCCTCGGTGCGAATCCAGTCGGCGCTGACCATGGACCCGGCGCCGAGCATGCCCAGTCCTCCAGCAGCCGAGATTGCCGCCGTCAGCCGGCCGCCACTCACATTCGCCATCGGCGCACCGACCACCGGCACCGAGAGCCCGAACTTCTCCGTCAGCCAAGTACCCATAGGACCAGGAAACACGAAAGCCGCCCCGAAGGAATCCCCGGGGCGGCTTTCGCGGTACTCAGCTCTTGTAGACGTCCGAGGCCGGATCGCCGTGGCAGCGCTTGTACTTCTTGCCGGAGCCACACGGGCAGACCGCGTTGCGTGGCGTACCGGAGTACTCCAGGGCACCGCCCTCGACCGCGTCCTGGTGCACGGACACCTCGTCGTCACCGTCGATCGTCGGCGCCGAGTAGGACAGCTTCTGCGGCCGACTCGAGCCGGTCAGGCCCTTGGCGCGCAGCTTCGGGGCGTCCTGCTGCCGCGGCGTGTCCTGCGGGCGGTCCTCGTCGTCACCGGACTGGCGACCCGGGAACTCGGCCACCGGCGCCCCCGGCACCAGGATGTCCTCGGGCTCGGTCTCCTCGAGCTCGGCCAGCTCCGCCTGCGCGGCGAGGTCGGCCTGCATCGCCTCGATGTCGACCTCGACGTTGAAGATGAAGGCGACCGACTCTTCCTTGATCGACTCCATCATCGCGGCGAACATGTCGTAGCCCTCGCGCTGGTACTCCACCAGCGGGTCGCGCTGCGCCATCGCGCGCAGGCCGATGCCCTCGCGCAGGTAGTCCATCTCGTACAGGTGCTCGCGCCACTTGCGGTCCAGCACGCTGAGCACCACCCGGCGCTCCAGCTCGCGCATCGCGTCGCTGCCGAGCAGCTCCTCGCGCCGTGCGTACGCGTCGCGGGCATCCTGGACGAACCGCTCGATCAGGAAGTCCGGGGTCATCCCGGCCCGGTCGCCGCCGGCCTCCTCGATCAGCTCGTCCTCGGTGATCTCGGTCTGGTACAGCGTCCGGAGCGCGGTGAACAGCGCGTCCAGGTCCCAGTCCTCGGCGAACCCGTCGGCGGTCGCGCCCTGCACGTATCCGGTGACGGTCTCGTCGAGCATGTCCTGGACCTGGTCGTGCATGTCCGCGCCCTCGAGCACCCGGCGGCGCTCGTCGTACACGACGTGCCGTTGCCGGTTCATCACGTCGTCGTACTTGAGGATGTTCTTCCGGGTCTCGAAGTTCTGCGCCTCGACCTGGGACTGTGCCGACGCGATCGCCTTGGTGACGACCTTGTTCTCCAGCGGCACGGTGTCGTCGTCGTTGCGCGACATCGCCCAGTCGACCATCTCGCGCTTGAACAGGCGCATCAGGTCGTCTTCCAGCGACAGGTAGAAGCGGGACTCGCCCGGGTCACCCTGACGGCCGGAACGACCGCGCAGCTGGTTGTCGATCCGGCGCGACTCGTGCCGCTCGGTGCCCAGCACGTACAGACCGCCGGCCTCGCGGACCTCGACCTGCTCGTCCTTGACCTGCTGCTCGAACTGCTCCAGGACCTTCGGGTACTCCGCTTCGTACTGCTCCGCGGACTCCACCGGGTCGATGCCGCGGGCCCGGAGGTCCTTGTCGGCCAGGTGCTCCGGGTTGCCACCGAGGATGATGTCCGTACCACGGCCGGCCATGTTCGTGGCGACCGTGACGGCGTTCTTGCGACCCGCCTCGGCGACGATCGCGGCCTCCCGCGCGTGCTGCTTCGCGTTCAGCACCTCGTGCGGGATGTTGCGCTTGCGCAGCTGGTTCGAGAGCCGCTCGGACTTCTCGACGCTGGTCGTGCCGACCAGGATCGGCTGCCCGGTCTCGTGCCGGGCGGCGATGTCCTCCACCACGGCGTCGAACTTGGCGTCCTCGGTGCGGTAGATCAGGTCGCGCTGGTCTTCGCGGACCATCGGCTTGTTGGTCGGGATCTGGATCACGCCGAGACCGTAGATCTTGGCGAACTCGTTCTCCTCGGTCTTCGCCGTACCGGTCATGCCGCCGAGCTTGCTGTAGAGCCGGAAGTAGTTCTGCAGCGTGATCGTCGCGAGGGTCTGGTACTCCTCCTTGATCTCGACCTTCTCCTTGGCCTCGATCGCCTGGTGCAGACCCTCGTTGTAGCGGCGGCCGTGCAGCGTCCGGCCGGTGTGCTCGTCGACGATCAGCACCTCGCCGTCGACGACCACGTAGTCCTTGTCCCGGCGGAACAGGTCCTTGGCCTTCAGCGCGTTGTTCAGGTAGCTGATCAGCGGGGTGTTGGCCGACTCGTACAGGTTGTCGATCCCGAGCCGGTCCTCGACCTTCTCGATCCCGCGCTCGAGGATGGCGACGGTGCGCTTCTTCTCGTCGACCTCGTAGTCGGCGACCGGGCGCTGCTCCTCGGGGATCTTGTCGTCGTTGAACCGCGGCTTCAGCGCGCCGGCCAGGTTCGCCATCTCGACGTACCAGCGCTGCGAGTCCTCGGCCGGGCCGGAGATGATCAGCGGGGTCCGGGCCTCGTCGACCAGGATCGAGTCGACCTCGTCCACGATCGCGTAGTTGTGCTCGCGCTGCACGCAGTCGGCGATGTCGCTGGCCATGTTGTCGCGCAGGTAGTCGAAGCCGAACTCGTTGTTGGTGCCGTAGGTGATGTCCTTGGAGTAGGCCACCCGGCGCTCGGCCGGGGTCATCTCCGGCAGGATCACGCCGTAGTCGAGGCCGAGGAAGTGATACACCCGGCCCATCCACTCGGCCTGGAAGCGGGCCAGGTAGTCGTTCACCGTGACCACGTGGACGCCCTTGCCGGACAACGCGTTCAGGTACGTCGGGAGGGTGCCCACCAGGGTCTTGCCCTCACCGGTCTTCATCTCGGCGATGTTGCCCAGGTGCAGCGCCGCGCCACCCATGATCTGGACGTCGTAGTGGCGCTGATGAAGGGTCCGCTTGGCCGCCTCGCGGACTACCGCGAAGGCCTCCGGGAGTAGTGCGTCGAGAGACTCACCGTTGTCGACGCGCTGCTTGAACTCGGCCGTCTGGTCGCGCAGCTCCTCGTCGGTCATCGCCACGAAGTCGTCCTCGATCGAGTTGACGAGCTTCGCGATGCGCTCGAGTTCGCGGACTTTCTTGCCCTCGCCGATATGCAGTAACTTGTCGAACGCCTTCATCGTGGGGGGTCCACTCCTTGACTGTGCAGCCTTCAATGCGGCGGGTGCCTGACCGTGTGTGCCCAGTGACGAGGGCAGCACGGACTGCCCGCCTGGCGGGCGCCACCCATCGTACTTGGCCGGGAGCGTCAACCCACTGCCCGGCGTAAGTCACACCCTTCTCCCACCCACGAGTGAGCTTCTCGAAAAGTTCCGCCCTACCGCTCAGAACACCTCGTACGCCGCTCCGCCTGGCCCGCGATTCCGCTCAGGAGCCCCGCAGGGCGACGCTGAGGGCTGGGGCGAGGTCGCCGCCGCCGGCTACCCGGACCTGGTCGAGGCCCAGCCAGCCGGCCAGCTGGACCAGCTCTGCGGCCAGCTCCTCGGGCGTCTCGGCGGGCGCCTTGGGCTCGGAGTGGGCGGATTGGACCAGCAGGACGCCCGCGTTCCGGTCCGCCTTGAGGTCCACTCGGCCCACCAGCCGGTCGCCGAGCAGGAACGGGAGCACGTAGTACCCGTGGATGCGTTTCTCGGCCGGGACGTAGATCTCGATCCGGTAGTGGAAGTCGAAGAGCACCTCGGTCCGGGTCCGCTCGAAGACCAGCGAGTCGAACGGGCTGACCAGCGCGCGGGCGTTCACCCGGCGCGGCAGGCGGGCGTCGCGGTGCAGGTAGGCCGGCCTCTTCCAGCCCTGGATCGTGACCGGCAGCAACTCGCCCTCCTCGACGAGCTCGCGGATGGCCTGCGCGGTCGGCGCGGGCGACGTACGGAAGTAGTCCTTGAGGCATTGCGCGGTCGCGACCCCGTGCGCCCGGGCCGCGATCGAGACCAGCCCGCGGTGTGCCTCCTCCGAGGTCGGCGTCGGCGTCGCCAGCACCGAGGCGGGCAGCACCCGCTCCGGTACGTCGTACATCCGCTCGAACTGCTGGTTCCGCCGGGCCACAGTGATCTCGCCGGCGAAGAACAGGAACTCCAGCGCCCGCTTCACGTCCGACCAGTTCCAGCCCCAGTTGTCCCGGTCGCGCTCCACGTCGTCGTCGATCTCGCGCGCGGTCAACGGGCCGTGGTCGCGGACGTCGGCCAGCACCTGCTTGACCAGGTCCGGCCGCTGCGCCGCGATCGCCCGCGGCCCGCCCCACGCCTCGGTCGTCGCGCGGGCCATCCGCCAGCGCATCAACGCGTGCGTCTCGACCGGGATCAGCGATGCCTCGTGCGCCCAGTACTCCACCAGCTTCCGCGGCCCCTTCCCCGCGGCCCGGTCCAGCAACTCCCGCGGATACGGCCCCAACCGCGAATACAACGGCAGGTACTGCGCCCGGCTGAGCACGTTGACCGAGTCGATCTGAATCAACCCGATCCGCCCCAGCACCCGCCCCAGCGCCCGCATGTCCGGCACCCCTTTAGGCCGGGCATCCATAAACCCCTGCGCGGCCAACCCCACCCGCCTGGCCTGAGCCACCGACAACCCCTGCGTAGTCACCCCACCAATCCTGCCTGCCCCCACCGACAAAATGCTGGTCATAGCTTTCGTGTTACCGCAAGTGGGAGGTGCGCTACGGAGGGTGGCCGGGAGAGTGTGCCGGTAGGCCGCGACGCCCGCGCGGCCCCTATCACCCTGGAGTGTGAGGCATGACAGGAAGACTTCAGCTGGTCCGCGCCGCGGTAGCGGCCGGTGTGCTGGCAGCGGCATCGATCGGTGCCGTCTCGGCTTCGGCGGCTCCGGCACCCGACGGACCGCACACCCGGATCGTCGGTGGGGACATCGCCCACACCGCCGACGCACCGTGGGCCATCGCGCTGAACAACAGCGGATCCCCGGTCCCCAGCGGCCAGTACTGCGGATCGACGCTCGTCGCGGCCAACAAGATCGTCACGGCGGCGCACTGTTCGACCGAGGCTGCCGGCACCTACACGGCGGTGCAGGGCCGCGACAAGCTGAGCGACTCCGGTGGCCAGACCTCGAAGATCACCAGCATCTGGGTGGACCCGGACTACGGCAAAGAAAGTGGTCACGACGTAGCGGTGATGACGCTGGCCACACCGTTCACCGGCGTACCGACGCTGGCGCTGGAGACGAGTGCCGCGGCTGACGCGGAGGGTGCCGCCTCGGTCGTCTACGGCTGGGGCTCCACCGAGGGCACCGGACCGGACGACACGTTCCAGAAGGTAGCGGTGCCGGTGCTCGGTGACGCCTACTGCTCGGACGTCTACGCCAGCGAGGGCTACACCGCGGCCGGTGAGATCTGCGCCGGCTACAAGGACGGCGGCAAGGACTCCTGCCAGGGCGACTCGGGCGGCCCGCTGGTCCTGGACGGCCGTCTGTTCGGCGTCGTCTCCTGGGGCGTCGGCTGCGCGGACGCCGGCAACCCGGGCGTGTACGCCGAGGTGGCCACCTACTCCGCCGAGCTCCAGGCCCAGATCGGCTGACGGACCTTCGCAGGGGACGGAGGGGAGGCCCGGACCACGGTCCGGGCCTCCCTTTTGTTGCGGCTCCTCCCGAAGCTCTCGGCGTCAGACGGCCAGCCGGATCACGCCGTAGTCGTAGCCACGGCGGCGGTAGACGACACTCGGCTGGTTCTCGTCGGCGTCGACGAACAGGTAGAAGTCGTGTCCGACCAGTTCGAGCTCGTAGAGCGCCTGGTCGAGCGACATCGGCTTCGCGGTGTGGGTCTTCTCGCGCATCACCAGCGGCCCGTCACCGGTCACCGTCAGCGATCCGAACTTCTGGGTGATCACCTCGTCCTCGGCAACCGTCTCCTCGACCGGAGCGTAGCCGTTGGGCGGCTGCTTGGCGGCTACGTGCCGCAGTCCTTCAGGGGCGTGCTGACCGGTATGCACGCGGCGGCGGTCGGCGGCCTTGCGGACCTGTGCCCGCAGCCGGTCCAGGCTGACGTCGAACGCCGCCTGCTTGGTCTCACCAGATGCCTCGGCCCGGAGCACCGGACCCTTGGTGTACATGGTGAGTTCGACGCGCATCGCCCGGTCGTGCTGTCGCGGGTTCTTCTCCTGGCTGACTTCTACCTCGCATCGCAGTACCCGGTGATCGACCTTTTCGATCCGCTCGAGTTTTTCCTCGACGTACTGCCGGAAGCGGTCACTGACCTCGCAGTGATGACCCTTGACAACGACGTCCACGGAAACCTCCATCGATCGACGACTCTGTTACGTTTTCGGACCCCCGTTGTGGTCGCGGCTTGCGTTGGGGCGCCCGAAACGACAACACCCGCTGTCCGGCCCGGCGGACTCCGTGGTGAGGATTCCGGCTGATCCGGTCCTCGCCCACATCCCTGTCCGACAAGCCCAAGCGGGTGTCATAGGCCAACGCTAGTCGGCTTCGGCGAAAACCGGTAGGGAAGTTCTCATGAACCGGATGCCGACCGCCGCGGTGTGGCGGCGACGACCGCGCAACCGAGCACCGGAATTCCCCTTGCCGACAGAGCCCGCGCCGCCTCAGCGAGCGTGGATCCGGTCGTCAGCACGTCGTCGACGAGCAAGACCGGTTGATTCGTCAGTCTTTCAGCCCAGCGCGAACGGCCCTCGAAAGCGCCGGCAAGATTGGCCGCCCGGTCCCTCGCGGAGAGCCCGGCCTGGTCCGCCGGTCGCCGGACCACAGCCAGTGCGTCCGCCAACCGGATGTCGTACCCGTTCGTGCGCAGCTCTCTCGCGGCAGCCACCACCACCCGCCGCAACGGGTCGTGCCCTCGCTGCCTGACCGTGCCTCGCGCCGACGGCACCGGACAGAGCCAGGCCGCCCGCTGCGCCTTGAGGGCAGCTTGAACCGCGCGGGCCAGCACCTCGCCGAGCGGTCGGGCGAGCGCGTAGTGACCTTCCTCCTTGTGCGCGAGGATCACCTTGCGCAACACCCCGTCGTACTGCGCTGTCGCCGTCGGCATCGGCAATCGCGCCGGGACCGGGTCAGGCCACGCCGTGAAAGGCACCGCCGCCATCAGCATCGTCCGGCAGCCCGGACAGACCGCCGCTCCCGGCACCCCACAGCCCGCGCACACGCCGCCCAGTACGAGATCCACGAACGCGTCCCGCAACCCCACCGGACAACCCTGCGCTGTCCTCCCCTACCGCCGCAACCGCCCCACAGCTGTCCTGTGGACAACCGGAGCGGAACGCTCAGCCCGGGTAGACCGGGATGATCGGCGGGGGCTTGCTGGTCTCGTCGTCCATCTGCCAGCTGAGGTCCTTCAGCTGCCAGTGGAGCGCGTTGTGGCTGTCCTGGATGACCGGGAAGGAGTCGGCGTTCGGGGTCGAGGCGATCAGGTTGGTGTCGAAATCGCTGCTGGTTCCCGGCAGCAGATGGCTCTGGGAGCCGTCGGAGTTGATCTGCCACGGCTGCCGCGAGGAAGTCGGGGTGGAGCGGCCGGCTACCAGGATGCCGGGCTGGTTCCAGGAAACGTCGGTGATGTCGGCGAGCGACAGTTGGAGGTCGTGGAAGTCGCCGAGCTTGGGTTGCTTGGCATCGTTCAGCTGGATCGTGCCGGTCTGGACATAGGTCTGCCGGGTCGACTTCCGCTTCATCAGCATCAGGACCCGGACGCCATCGGGTGCCATCCGCAGGATCATCGGGGTGTCACCGCCGAAGTCGGTGGCCACGTCGGTGACCTTGCCGTCCCGGTTGCGAACGCGCAGCCGCGGGTCGGTGGAGCCCGCCCGGTCCAGGATCCAGAGGTTCTCCTGGTAGTCGAAGCTGGGGCGCAGTACGCGGCCGCTGGTCTTGATGGTGGCCAGCTTGTCGCTCTTGTCGGTGGCGTCCAGCCGGGCATACGCGACCACCGGCTCGTTGTGGATCTTCGTCAGGATCGCACCGGAGTCCGCCTTCAGGTTGACCGCCAGCGAGTCCGCATAGGGCTCGTAGAGCAGGCTGTTGTCGAGTGGCACCGAGGCGATGGCCTGCGCGCCGTCCAAGCCGGTGATGTGCTGCACCCTGCCCTTCCGGACCCCGTAGAGCTCCTTCATCTGTGGACTGGAGGCCACCGGGTCGAAATTGCTGAAGGTGTCGATCGACATGGCATCCGGCTGACCGTCGAGCAGCGGGGCGCCGCCCACGGTGATCTTCACCCGAGGGCTGACCGTCCGCAGCGTCCAGAGGATCTGCGCTGCCAACTGGCGGCGCTCCAGGTCACCGAGAACCTGCGCCGCGTCGCTCAGGGCGACCGTGGCGGTGGTGAGCTCCACCGGCACCGATACGTTCACCTGCGTGCCCGGCGGGGCCGCGGAGACCACCCCGTTGCCGAGCCTGCTCGTCGGGCCTTTCAGCAACTCCTGGACGAGCTGCGTGGCGGCCTGGCCTGGCGGCAGGTTGATCGGCAGGAAGATCGGGTCCGGCACCAGCGTCTGGTGGTCCGGGGTGAGGAAGTACAGCGAGCGGGCGGTGAGCCGGGACTCGAACTGGTTGCTGCCCAGGAACGCACCGTCGGGCGCCTTGGAGACCCGCCGCTGGCCGTCGACATCGGCCAGCGTGAAGATCACATTGACGATGGCGCCGCGCACCGCCGGCGTCCAGGAGCCGCGATCGTCGATGGTCCCGATCAGCGGTGCCCTCAACTGGACGGAGTTGTTGCTGAGCTGCCGGACGGCGGTCAGCGAGCTCTGGTCGTAGACGGACAGCTTCGACTCGGGCTTCCAGGTCGCGGCCGCGTCCTGGGTCATGTACTGACGGGCCTGGTCGAAGTTGCTCGAGTCCGTCATCGCCTCCAGGTAGCCGTTCACCAGCACCAGCGGGGGCGCGTTCGGGCGGGGCGGATTGGGCTTGACGTTGACGCCGGCCGCCCCTGGCGCCAGACCGGCCTGGCTGCCGCTCCTGATCGGGCCCTGGGTCGGCACGGTGGCGCAGCCGGCCAGTACGACGGAAGTCGCGATCGCGACCGCCAGCAACTTCGTTCTCACAGGTCCTCACCGCCGGTCAGCTTCTGGTACGGCGCTCCGACGTCGACCAAGGAGAGCTCCGAGATCACCCGGGGCGCATCGGTCGGACGTGCGGGCAGCGGCGATCCGGACAGCATGACGTCCGGCCGGCGCGGCAGGGTGAGCCGGAAGTAGGCACCCTCGCCCGGTGATCCCCAGGCGTCCAGGCGGCCACCGTGCAATCTGGCGTCCTCCAGGGCGATCGACAAGCCGAGGCCTGTGCCGCCGGTTGTCCTGGCCCTCGCCGGGTCGGCGCGCCAGAACCGGCTGAACACCATCTCCGCCTCGTCGGCCCGGAAACCGATGCCGTGGTCGCGTACCGCGACGGCCGCCGCCTCGTCGTCGAACGCCGTACTGATCTTGATCGGTGCGCCTTCGCTGTGCTCGATCGCGTTGCCGATCAGGTTGCGCAGGATCCGCTCGATCCGGCGCGAGTCCACCTGCGCCCGGCACGGCTCCGGCATGTCCAGCTGGATCTCGCAGCCCTTGCGGTGCAGCAAGGTCTCGTGGTTCTCCAGCACCCGGGCGACGATGTCGCGCAGGTCGATGTCCTCCAGGTCGAGCGCGGCCGCGCCGGCGTCGAACCGGCTGATCTCGAGCAGGTCGGCGAGCAGTTCCTCGAACCGGTTGAGCTCGTTCTGCAGCAGCTCGATCGACCGCCGGGTCATCGGCTCGAAGTCGTCCTTGGCCTCGTGCAGGAGGTCGGCCGCCATCCGGACCGTGGTGAGCGGCGTCCGCAGCTCGTGCGACACGTCGGAGACGAACCGGCGTTGCAGCCGGGACAGCTCTTCCAGCCGGCGGATCTGCTGCTGCAGGTTGCTGGCCATCTTGTTGAACGAGACCGCGAGCCGGGCGAGGTCGTCGGTGCCGCGGACCTGCATCCGCTCCTCCAGCTTGCCGGCCGCCAGCCGCTCGGCGATCCGCCGGGCCATCCGGACCGGGGTGACGACCTGGCGGGTGACCAGCCAGGCGACGGCGCCGAGCAGCAGGATCAGCAGCAGACCGGCCGTGACCAGGGCCCGCTGGACCACGTCCAGGGTGTCCTGCTGGGCCGTCAGCGGGAACAGGAAATACACCTCGTAGTGCTCGCCGGTCGACTTCACCCGCAGCTGGGAGCCGATCGCGAGGCCGGGCTGACTCACCTCGCCGTTGTAGTCGATCCGGGTGTAGGTGTCGTACAGCTTCGAGTCCTCCACGGCCACCGACGACTTCAGCGCGGCCGGGATCGACTCGCTCCTGACCAGGCCGGTGGACCGGATCGCGTTCGACCCGGTGTCCGCGGTCGGCATCAGCACCACGTCGTACAGGCCCGGCCCGGTTGGAGCCGAGGACGAGCTGGGACAGGCTCTGCGGGATGGACGCCGGGTCGGCCGCGTTGATCGAGTTGGACAGCGTCGCCAGCTGCGCGACGGCCTCCTGCTGGGCGCTGGTCCGGCGCGACTCCAGCACGCCGTCGGTGACCTGGCTCATCATCACCCAGCCGACCAGGATCAGCACGACGGTAGACATCAGCAGCGTGCCGGTGACGATCCGGGCCTGGATCGACCGGCGCCAGACATCCGGCCAGTGCTTTATCGGGGTCCGCCACAAGGGCTGCGGCTGGGCATGCCAGTCGATCCCCGCGGCGGTGAGCTCGATCTCGGTTCCGCGGGGTTCCGGCTCGTGGTCCGGCTTCGCTGCCTGCGACCCCTCGTCGCGGCCGTACTCGATCAGTCCACACCCGCCTTGTAGCCGACACCGCGGACCGTGACGACGATCTCGGGGTGCTCGGGATCCTTCTCGATCTTGGACCGCAGCCGCTGGACGTGCACGTTCACCAGCCGGGTGTCGGCGGCGTGCCGGTAGCCCCAGACCTGCTCGAGCAGCACCTCGCGGGTGAATACCTGCCAGGGCTTGGAGGCCAGGCAGACCAGCAGGTCGAACTCGAGCGGGGTGAGCTGGATCGTCTCGCCGCTGCGCTTCACCGAGTGGCCGGCCACGTCGATGGTCAGGTCGCCGATCGTCAGCGACTCCGGGCCGGGCTCGTCCATCCGGCGCAGCCGGGCCCTGATCCGGGCCACCAGCTCCTTGGGCTTGAACGGCTTCACCACGTAGTCGTCGGCGCCGGACTCCAGGCCCAGCACCACGTCGACGGTGTCGCTCTTCGCGGTCAGCATCACGATCGGCACGCCGGACTCGGCCCGGATCGCGCGGCAGACGTCGATGCCGTCCATCCCGGGCAGCATCAGGTCGAGCAGCAGCAGATCGGGCTTGAACTCGCGGAAGGCCGGCACCGCCTTGTCACCGGTGGCGACCAGATAGGTGTCGTAGCCCTCGTTGCGCAGCACGATGCTGAGCATCTCGGACAACGCCGTGTCGTCGTCGACGATGAGGACTCGGCCCCGCATCGTCCGATTACCTTCAGCCACGCCCTGCTCCTTGCCGGTCCGGATTGTAGTGCGCCCGGCGGCTGCCGGTCGTACGCACTACGGATAGTGTCCCATTCCCCGGGTAGTGCACACGCCGGATCGCCGGGCGGGCACCAGTTGAGGGCGGATTGGACCGCCCGGGCTGTGATCATGGTGCACAGCCGAGGTCAGGGACAACCCGGCGGGTCCGGGAGGGAGGCACGGCATGCGCGACGACATCGGCGTACGCGAGAGCTTCTCCGAGCCGCTGCGCCCCTGGCTGCCCGCCGATCTGCTCGACAACGCGGCCCGGACCATCTCGGACAACAAGACGATCATGCTGGGCCTGCCGGTGCTCGCCGGTATCGGCCTGGCCGCCGTCCAGGCGCTGCTGACCCAGCTGACCGTGCCGGGCGGCATCAGTGGCTTCTTCGGCGCCGACGATCCGCTGGAGCAGGCAGGCGCGGCAATGCTGCTCATGTACGTCGTGCAGCTGGTCCTGTTCACCATGGTCTCCAGCATGCTGGCCGGGATCATCGCGCTGGCCGCGGTGCGCAGCCAGCTTGCGCACCGGGTCGGCCCCAAGGAGCTGCTGCGGCTGGTGCGGCCGTCCTTGCCGGCCCTGGCGGTGGTCGGCGTGCTGCAGTCCTTCTCCGCCGTGCTCCTGATCGCCGGCTGGGGACTGGCGGTCTTCGGGATCGGCTCGGGGACCGACGCCGTGCTGTCCTCGGAGGCGGCCGGATTCATCGCGATCCTGCTGATCCTGGGCGGTGGTCTGCTCACCTTGATCGTCGGGCTCAGGCTGATCCTGGCCGGCACGGTCGTCCTGCTGGAAGGCAAGCACGCCCCGGACATCGGCCTGTACATACCGGCCCGGGTCGGGGTCTGGGGTGCACTGAAGCGGTCCTGGCAGCTGGTGCGAGGCCGGTTCTGGCGCGTCTTCGGCATCTTGTTGTTCGCAGGTGTCGTCGTGAACATCGTCAGCTACGCAGTGCAGTACGGCGTCGTGACCTTGTTCTTCACCTTGGGTTCCTGGGCCTCCGACAGCGACAGCACCAGCGCCGCGATCATCGCCCTCGCGGTGGGAGCCGCTGCCGGCACCGCCACCGTGCTGACGCTGATCGCCAGCCTCTCCTTCATCTCTGCCGTGCAGGCACTGATCTACCTCGACCTCAGGGTCCGGCGCGAAGGACTCGACCTCTGGTTGCGTCCGGTCCTCAAGCCGCCCACACAGCCGACCGGACCGACCTGGTGAGGCCCTGATGGAGCTGGATCCGTTAATGCGGCTGGAGCCGCCGGTAGACATCAGTCGCAGTGACGCTGCCGCAGAGGCCGCCAAGGAGCTGTCCAAGCCGGTCTACGGCCAGGCAGGCGACTCGCTGGTGTCGCGGGCCGTAGGCAAGGTTCTGGACTGGATCGGCGACCTACTGGGCAATATGGCCAGTAACTCGTCCGACGGCCATGTGGGTCTGATCCTGCTCTTTGCGCTGATCGCCCTGATCGTCGTCGTGGTCCTCTGGCGCGCCGGAGTCCTCCGTACGACGCGCAGCACCCCGCGTACGGTCTTCGACACCGACAAGCCCCGTACTGCGTCGGCCTACCGCACCCAAGCGGAGCAGGAGGCTGCCGCCGGCAACTACGCCGCCGCCGTGCGAAGCCGGTTCCGCGCTTGTGTCGCGGAGCTCACCGAACGCACGGTGCTGGACGAACGCGCCGGCCGGACGGCGTACGAGGCTGTCGCGGATGCAGGACGCGCCGTACCGGCTCTGCGGGACGTACTGCAACCGGCGGCGCTCGTCTTCACAGAGGTTGTCTACGGCAACCGACCTGGTACGTCGGAGCGGTACGCGCTCGTGGTCGCAGCCGACGAGGCGGCTCGCAAGGTCTCCACGCGAATGTTGGTCCAGGGATGAGCGCGACTACTGCTGTCGGACGCAGCGGTGCAGAGAGCTGGCGGGTACTACGGCTGCCGCTGCTCATCACCGGCGTCGTAGTGCTGGGTGTGCTCGTGCTCATGATCGCCACCGCGGCACGGACCTCGGGACCCTTCAGTCCGGACTCGGCAGAGCCGACCGGCGCCAAAGCCCTGGCAACCCTGCTGGAGAACCACGGCGTGGACGTGGTCGGCACCGAGGGGCTGCAGGATGCTGTCGGTACTGGCAGCGACCGGACACTCCTGGTCGCTCCCGGCGGTTCACTGAGCCGGTCCGACTGGCAGCGCATCGCCGACGCCCGGTGGAGCCACTTGGTGCTGGTGCGGCCGACTGCCCGGGCACTCGAGGTGCTGGCACCCGGAGTACAGGACGTTTCTCTTGGCCTGCCGAAGGGCAGCCGGGCACCGGAGTGCGATCTGAAGGCAGCCGTTCAGTCCGGCACGGCGACGGTTTCGGGTACGTCGTACTCCGCGCCTGATTCCGCGAAGGCCTGCTACGGCGACGGGATCAACCACACCGTGATACGGCTCGAGACCGAGGGCCGGATCGTCGACGTCATCGGGTCGCCGCGCTCGTTCACGAATGCGGAACTGGCGACCGATGGGAACGCGGCGCTCGCGCTGAACCTGCTCGGCACCCATCTGAAGCTGGTCTGGTACGTGCCTCAGTACGAGAATTCCACCACTTCCGACGACGAGAACGACGGCGGCAAACCGCTGATCCCACCGGACGTCCGGTACGTCGCGTGGGCGCTCGCCTTCGCCGTGTTCGTCGTAGCGCTGTGGCGTGGTCGCCGGCTCGGCCCGGTCGTCACGGAACCGCTGCCGGTGATCGTGCACGCAGCGGAGACCACTGAGGGCCGGGCCAGGCTCTACCGGCGGTCCCGCGCCCGGGACCGCGCTGCCGCGGCTCTGCGTGAGTCCGCGATCGGCAAGCTGCACAAGGCGCACGGGATCCCCCGCCGGGCCGACCCGTCGGCGGTGGTCACGACAGTTGCCGCCCGCACCGGCTGGAATCCGGCAATGCTGCACGAACTCCTCTACGGTTGGCCACCTGTCGACGACGCGGCCCTCATGTCCCTGTCCCAACAGCTCGACCTGCTTACCCAGGAGGTAAGACGCCCGTGACTGCACAGTCAGCTTCAGGTGCTGATTCGACAATTGCCGAGGTGACTCCGGAGCGGGCTCGGCAAGCCCTGGTCGAACTGCGGACCGAGATCGGCAAGGCCGTGGTCGGCCAGGACACCGCCGTCACCGCACTGGTGCTCGCACTGCTCTGCCGCGGCCATGTCCTGCTGGAAGGCGTCCCCGGTACGGCGAAGACGCTGATGGTGCGGGCGCTGTCGATGGCGATGCGGCTGGAGACCAAGCGGGTGCAGTTCACCCCGGACTTGATGCCGGGTGACGTCACCGGCTCGCTGGTGTACGACGCGAAGACCAGCGAGTTCGAGTTCCGGCCCGGGCCGGTGTTCACCAACATCCTGCTCGCGGACGAGATCAACCGGACGCCGCCGAAGACGCAGGCCGCGCTGCTGGAGGCGATGGAGGAACGCCAGGTCACCGTGGACGGCACGCCTCGCATGCTGCCTTCGCCGTTCGTGGTGGCGGCGACGCAGAACCCGATCGAGTACGAGGGCACGTACCCGTTGCCTGAGGCACAGCTGGACCGGTTCCTGCTCAAGGTGACGCTGGACATCCCGCCGCGCAACGCGGAGATCGCGATACTCGCCCGGCATGCGCAAGGGTTCGATCCGCGCGACCTGGCCGCGGCTGGGTTGCGTCCTGTGGCTGGGCCGGAGGATCTGCTGGCTGGACAGGCTGCGGTACGACGGGTCGCCGTACGGGACGATGTTCTGGCGTATGTGGTGGACCTGTGTCGGGCGACGCGGCAGTCGCCGTCGCTGCAGCTTGGGGTGTCGCCGCGTGGGGCTACTGCGTTGCTGGCTGTTGCGCGTGCGTGGGCTTGGTTGTCGGGGCGTGATTATGTGATTCCTGATGATGTGAAGGCGATGGCGCGTCCTTGCCTGCGGCATCGGGTGCAGATCCGTCCGGAGGCTGAGCTGGAAGGGGTTACGGCGGACGCTGTGCTGGAGAGCGTGCTGGCTACTGTGCCGGTGCCGCGGTGAACGTCGCTGTCGCTGCGCACCTCGCTAGCGCTGGCGCTGTGGTGATGGTGGGCTGATGGTTGTCACCGGGCGGGCCGGAGTGCTGGCTGGGCTGGGCGTGCTGTTTGTCGCGCTGCTGATGCCTAGGTGGGCCGGTGTCGGCGTGGTGGTCGCAGTGGTGGTTCTGGTCTGTCTGGTCGACATACTGCTTGCCGGGTCGCCGCGGCGGTTGCAGTTGACTCGCGAGGGCGACAGCGCAGTACGGCTTGGTGAGCAGGCTGTAGTGACCTTGCTGGTGGCCAATCCCGGACGGCGGATCAACGGGCTGCTTCGGGATGCGTGGCCGCCTTCCGCCGGAGTACAGGATCCACCGCACAAGCTGGACCTGCCTACTGGCGAGCGGCGGCGGCTTGTTACGCATCTGGTTCCTACTAGGCGTGGTGACCGGCAGGCGTACCGAGTGACCGTGCGGTCGATCGGTCCGCTGGGGTTTGCTGGGCGGCAGGGTTCTCACAAGGTGCCGTGGACTGTGCGGGCGCTGCCGCCGTTCAAGTCGCGCAAGCACCTGCCGTCGCGGCTTGCCCGGCTGCGGGAGCTCGATGGCCGGACGGCCTTGCTGGTAAGGGGTCAGGGCACCGAGTTCGACTCGCTACGCGACTACGTGCCGGGTGACGATGTCCGCAGCATCGACTGGCGGGCTACTGCTCGACGCGGCAACGTCGTACTGCGGACCTGGCGGCCTGAGCGGGACCGGCAGGTCGCCATCGTGATCGACTCCGGCCGGATGTCCGCCGGGCGGGTCGGGGACGCACCGCGACTCGACCACGCGATGGACGCGGCGCTACTCCTCGCCGCTCTCGCTACTCGTGCCGGCGACCGGGTCTCGTTGCTGGCTTGCGATTCGGAGGTGCGCGCCGACGTACGGCGACCTGCTCCTGAGGACGTGCTGCCGTCCTTCGTGAACGCCTTGGCGAATGTGGACGCTGAGCTGGTCCAGACAGACTTCCGGGTCGTGGTCTCCCAGGTGCTCGAACGACTCGGCCAGCGCTCGCTCGTAGTACTCCTCACCGGCCTAGACCCAGCCGTAATCGAGGAGTCCCTGCTCCCTGTCATCGGCCCACTCCTCCGCCGCCACGTCGTAGTACTCGCCTCGGTAGCCGACCCCCGGCTGACAGAAATGGAGGCATCCCGCTCCGACCTGATCGAGCTCTACGGCGCCGCCTCAGCCGCCCGAACCCGCCTCGACCGAGAACGAGTAACCGCCGTCCTTACCCGAGCCGGCGTGACAGTAGTCGACGAGTCCCCCGACCACATCGCCCCCGCTCTGGCAGACACCTACCTAGCTTTGAAGAAAGCCGGCCGCCTCTAACCCCACGCGGCTCCTACGTCGCCGCTCGGTGACCGCACGGTGGTTGCCCTGGGTGGTCGGGCTCACGTTCAGGCACCCACGCAGCTCATTTCGTTTCGCGGCCCTCACCGCCCGACGATTTGCCCGGTCGGCTGCAAACCAGCTGCCAGCTCCTCCCCGTCGTGCCACCTGCGTCACCACCCGGACGGAGCACTCCACACGCCAAGCCGCCGCCGTACCGCCGGTCTGGGAGTCCGCCTCCCTAGCTCGACGGCTCGATCGTGGCGAGTAGTTCGTGCATGGTCGACGAGGGGTTGTCATTCGGGAAGACCGTCTGGTCCCGCCGATGACGATCGACGAGCGCCGCCGCTCGCTTCGACGCGTCACGACGCAGTGGCAGGTACTTCGAGCCGTCGATCCGCTTGCCTGTGCGGCCTTCAAGCCTCCTACTCAGGCTCTCAGCTGTCCGGTTGTCGAGGAAGGCTGTCTGGTCCTGGAAATGAAGGATCAGCCAGAGCTCGAAGCAGGGGGTCGAGATGGCCAGTTTGATCCCGTTCGTCTTGGCCATTCGAAGCGCCCGATCGAGATTGGGATGATGGCGTGGCCACTCGACGTCGAAGACACACCAGCATTCATCGATCTCGGCGTCGGACTTCAACCGCGCTACTGCTCTCTCGACGAGGGTCAGCGGTACCCCTCGTTCGGGATCGATCTCGATGTTGACGGCGACGTTGCGCTGAACCTGCGGCAGACGCTTCACCGCGTTGATGTAGTCGGGCTCGGACGCCTCGCCCTCACAGAAGATCAGAACGGTCTTCCGTTCGGGTCGCGTCGCGGTTCGTCGCCGCAGGTCCTTACCCCGTCCACGCGGCGCCCTCAGCCGATCAAGCCCAGCATCCGCAGGAGGTCGGTGCGATCCGTGTCCGGAAGAGCTCCGAAGCGACCGTGCAGATACGCCTTCTCCAGGTTGACGGAGGTCCGAACCCGCTCACCGGCGAACTCGGCCAGGGCACCCAGCCGGCTGGCCCCGCTCTCCGCCTTCTCCGTCAGCCAGACCTCGTCCCGATTGAGATGGTTGAGCAAGCTCGTGTCGTGACTGGTGAAGATCAACTGGGCATGCCTCGGATTCGTCGCCCGATCCTGGAAGAGCCGGATCAGCTCACCGGACAGCGTCGGGTGCAGGCTCGCGTCAAGCTCGTCGATGAGCAGAACAGAACCATCCTTCAACGCCGCCAGCACTGGACCGATGAGCCGGAACCAGGTCCGGGTCCCCTCGGATTCGGCGGCGAAGTCGAGTGGTACCGAGCCGTCGGCCGTTCGATGTGTCAACCGAAGCCGACGTCCACGCCCGGTGCCGGCCGAGGGGTCGTGATCATCCACTATGACGTCGTCGATGCCCAGATCCGCGAGTCGGAGCAGAGCCAGGGCCTGGGCGCGATCAGGCAACGAGGAACCACCCGCCTCCTCGACCTCGAACAAGAACTCTTGGCCATCCACCCCCTGTTCGAACAGGACTGTCGTCAGCCTCCGCTCACCTGGCAGCCACCTGCGATCATGAGTTTTCAGGCCGAGCGAATGTGCTCGCAGCAGATCATTGGCGAAGTCAGAGACGAGCGGCTCGTCGAACCGCCTGGCCGCCGAGAGCGCCAGGGTCCGGGGGGTCAGCAGCTCACGCGTTCCGGAGAGGTTCCCCAGGCCGCGTTGCAGCTTGAGGTCGGTCCCGGTCCGCTCGAAGATCCGGCGACGCTTCTTCTCGGGGTAGTGGAAGAGCGCTTCGTAGGCGACTGCATGACGGTGCAGTTCGACAAGGTACTCGAATCGAACGCCGTCGATCACTGACTCGATCGTGAACTCGGATGGCTCCAGTCCACCACCGGCAAAAGCGAACGGCTCGACCGGGATCCCGTCGTCCCAGCTGCGAAGCGAGAACTGGACCGCATCGCGCAGCCAGTTGAACGCGGCGATGATGTTCGACTTTCCGGAGGCGTTCGGACCGAAGATCGCCGCGACGTGCAGCAGGCTCTCACCCAGATTGGGGATCTCGGTAGCCTCGTCGCGCGTCGCGTCGACAGCAACCATCGAAAGCTCCACCGGCTCATGGATGGACCGGAAGTTCGATACTTCGAAGCGAATCAGCATTGGAATCCTAACGTCTGTCGTGTCAACATACCGTCACTCCCGCTAGATTCCGACGAAATTGGCGCTCTGTCGACAGGCAAAATGCAAGCAGTGCCACGTTTACATGACTGGCCAGCACAATTCCGGCCCGGAGCACCCGTAGTCGCCACAGGCCATCCGGGCGAATCCGGCAATCCGCAAGCAACCCGCAGGTGGCCGGGTGGGCAAGGGGCCGCGGGGTTGGGGTAGCGACGGAGGAGCGCGGCAGGGGTGGGTCGGACCGACGACGGAGATACTGCGGCGCTACAGCAAGTGGCAGGCGGCCTGGTGGGTTGGGGTTGTGGGCAGGATCGGGAGCTGGGTGGAGCGGCATTGGTGCTCGGTGGTGTCTGCCTTGCCGGTGGCTAGGAGGTGGCAGCGGGGGTGGAAGCGGCAGCCGGTGGGGATTCGGGTGGGGTCTGGGGGTTCGCCGGTGAGGATGATGCGGTTGGGGGATTCTGGGAGGACCGAGAGGAGGGCTTGGGTGTAAGGGTGTTGAGGGGCTTGCAGGACGTCCTCGGTGGAGCCTGATTCGACTATTCGGCCGAGATACATGACGGCTACTCGGTCGGCGATGTTCCACGCGAGGCCCAGGTCGTGCGTGACTACCAGGGCTGACAGGCCGAGGTCGTCGCGGAGGCGGAGGAGGAGGGCGAGGATCTCGCCGCGGACGGAGGCGTCCAGGGAGGCGACCGGCTCGTCGGCGATCAGGACTTTCGGGTTCAGGGCCAGGGCTCCTGCGATGACCACGCGCTGGCGCTGGCCGCCGGAGAGTTCGTGGGGGTAGCGGAGGAAGAAGCGTTCGGGTGGACGGAGGCCGGCGCGGGAAAGGGCCTCGGCGACCAGAGCGGTCTCGTCCGGTAGGCCGTGGATTCGGGGGCCTTCGGCAACTGCTTCGTAGACGGTCTGGCGGGGGTTGAGTGAGCCCATCGGGTCCTGGAGGACCAATTGGACTTGCCGGCGGTAGGCCTTCAAGGCACGCGAGCGGTAGTTGAGTGGCGACCCGTCGTACGAGACCGTGCCGGAGGTCGGGCGTTCGAGGCCGAGGAGGGTGCGGGCGAGTGTGGTCTTGCCGCAGCCCGATTCGCCAACCAGGGCGACGATCTCGCCCGATCCGATCGAGAGGTTGACGCCGTCGACAGCTCGCGCCTGGCGTCCACGTGAGGTGAACGAGACTGCCAGATCCGTAGCCTCTAGCATGCATCCTCCCCTACAAGTACACAGGCCGCCGTACGCCGTTCGTCCACTCGCCGGAGGTCGATCGAGACCGCCGAGCAGGTGTCGAGCGCGACCGGGCAGCGTGGATGGAAGGTGCATCCGGTCGGCAGCTCCATCGGGTCCGGCGGATCCCCTGGGAGACCCTGTGGCGCGAGCCGGGAGGTGGGGTCCCCGACGGTCGGGAACGCGGCGGCGAGGGCGCGACTGTACGGGTGGCTGAACTCCCCCTTGGAAGGACCGGTCTCAACCACCCGACCGGCGTACATGACCGCCAGCCGGTCGCAAAGATCGGCCAGCACGGACAGGTCGTGCGAGATCATCAGCAGCGAGATCTCCTGCGACGCGACCAGTTCGCGGATCAGGGTCAGCACCTGCGCCTGGACCATCAGGTCGAGCGCCGTGGTCGGCTCGTCCGCGATGATCAACCGCGGCTCGCACGCGAGCGCCATCGCGATCATCACCCGCTGGCGCTGACCACCCGACAGTTCATGCGGGTAGCTCCGCGAACGCCACGCCGGCAGACCGACCTGCTCCAGCAACTCCGCGACCCTCGAGCGAGACCGAGCCGGAGATGCCAGCCGATGTACCAGCAGAGGTTCCGCGATCTGGTCGCCGATCCGCTGCACCGGATTGAGGGCATGCTGCGCCCCCTGGAACACGATCGAAGCTTCTGCCCAGCGGACAGCCCGGAGCCGCCCCCAATTCATCGTCAGCACGTCCTCGCCGCCGAGCAGAATCCGGCCACTGACCAGCGCGTCACGAGGTAGCAACCGCAGCAGAGCAAGCGCCAGCGTCGACTTGCCGGAGCCCGATTCGCCGACCACACCAAGCGCCTCACCAGGTGCCAGAGCAAGAGAAACACCCCGTACTGCGGGAACCTCACCCGCGGCGATCCGATAAGTGACTGAGAGATCATCCAGTTCGAGCAGACTCATCACGCCGCCCTGCGAAGTCTCGGATTGAGCACCGATTCCAGCGCCCGACCGCAAAGGGTGAATGCCAGCACCACGGTCACGATGCACAGACCGGGAACGAGGATGTACCACCAGGCGCCCGAAGTCGCGGCGCCCCAGTCGTAGGAGCCGCGCAGCATCGTCCCCCAGGAAGTCTTGTTCGCGCTGACTCCGAGAAACGCCAGCGTCGACTCGGTGACGATCGCGCTCGCCACCTCCAACGTAGTACTTGCCAACAGCAACGGTGCGACGTTCGGCAGCACATGCCGCGTGGTGAGATGCCAGTGGCCAGCACCCAGCGCGGTCGACCGTTCGATGTACGGCCGGGCCTCCACCGCGAGCGTCTGAGCCCGGATCAGCCGGGCGGTCGACGGCCAGGAAGTCACACCGATGGCCGCGATGATGGTGACTGTGCTGCCGCCGAGGATCGCGGCCAGAACCAAGGCTGTCACCAGGGAAGGCAACACCAGGAACCAGTCGGTCACCCGCATCACGACGGCACCGATCCAGCTGCGGAAGTGACCGGCAGCGATCCCCAGCACAGTGCCGATCACCATGCTGAGCAGGGCCGCCGTGAATCCGATCAGCAGCGAAGTCCGTGATCCCCACCAGATCATCAGCAGTATCGAGCGCCCCGACTCGTCCGTGCCGAGCGGGTCGGCCAGACTCGGCGGCGCCAACTTCTCCCCCGTCCCGCTCACCACGTTGGTCACCCCGGCGTCGATGAACAGTGGCGCGATCAACGCCAGCATCACGGCGATCAACAGAATGACGAGCCCGGCCACACCGGCTTTATGAGTCCTAAACGATGCCCAGGAACGCCCGAAAGCGAGGCGCCGGCGGGTCCAGGTGATGCTCATGCCGACCTCACTCTCGGGTCGAGCACGTGGTAGATCACGTCGGCCAGCGTGTTCATCAGGATCACCGACACCGTGATCAGCAGGAAGGTGCCTTGCATCAGCGTGAAGTCCGGCACCCGGATCGCCTCGTAGAACAACTGCCCGAGCCCGGGCCAGCTGAAGATCGCTTCGACCGTGACAGCGCCGCCGACCACGAATCCGATCCGCATGAACACCAGCGTCACCGTCGGCAGCAGAGCATTCGGTACTGCGTGCCGCCGGCGGATCTCGTCGTCACGCAACCCCTTCGCCCGCGCGGTCGTGACGTAGTCCTGCCCGACCTCGTCGATCACCGACGACCGCATCACCAGCAGGTACTGCGCGTACACGACCGCCACCATCGTCAGGCACGGCAACACCATGTGCTTCGCGACATCGAGCACGTAACCGAATCCGGAGGGCGCATCCACGCTCTCGATCCCCCGCGTCGGGAAGATCCCCGGGATCGGCCCGATCCCGGCCGCGAACACCATCAACAGCAGCAGGCCAAGCCAGAACGTCGGCACCGACCAGAGCACCAGCGAGATCCCGGTCGAGATCCTGTCGAACCTGCTGCCCGGTTTCCATCCCGCCCGGGCGCCCTGCCAGATCCCGAGACTGACGGCAATCACCAGCGCAGTACCGGTGAGCAGCAGCGTGGAGCCGATCCGCTCACCGATCAGGTCGAGCACCGGCCGCTTGTACTCGTACGAGACGCCGAGGTCGAAATGCACGGTCTGGTTGACGAAGTGGACGAACTGCTCGGGCAGGGACTTGTCCAGACCGAGCCGGTGCCGCTCCAGGTCGAGCTGCTCCGGCGTCATGTTGCGGCCTTGCGCGAGCGCCCGGACGGGATCGCCGGGCAGCAGGCGGAAGGCGAAGAAGGTCGCGACGATCACCATCGCGACACTCAGTAGAGCCCCGCCCACCTTGGCCACGGCGTACCGCAGTAAGCCGTGCCGAACGGAATCCTCCTCGAGAGCGGCCGGTTGAGTGACCGTCATTCGCGTTCGTCCGCGACACCCTTGCGACGGCGAGCGAGGAAGAAGCCACCGCCGAGCAGTACGACGACAGCCGCCGCCACTCCCGCGATCACCCCTGCGTTGGAGCCGCCGTCGTCCTGACCGGAAGTCGTCACCGCTTCCAGCGTGTAGAACGGCCAGTAGCCACTGCCGCCGTACAGCATGCCCTTGTCCTCAGGGATGGGCGTGATGTTGGCGATCCGGTCCTTGCGGTAGCCCTCCAGGTCGTTCGGGTAGTAGAGGGCGATCACCGGCGCGTCGGTGTAGAGGCGCTGCTCCATCTGCTTGATGAGCCCGGCCCCGCTTCGGCCGGTCCAGCTCCTTCTGCTGCTGCTGATAGAGCGCCTCGTACTGCGGGTCGCAGTAGAACGACTCGGTACCGCCACCCTGGCCCGACGCGGTCGGGCGCCGGCTGCAGAGGTGCGTCGCCAGCACCTCCTCCGGATCTGGGTTCACCGACCAGCCGCTGATGGCGATGTCGAACAGCGCCGTCGTACCGGTCTCCTCGGTGAACTTGCTGGACTCGAGCCGCTTCGTGGTGAGCGCGATCCCGATCTCCTTGAACCAGCCGGTCAGGTACTCGGCGAGCTTGTCCTCGCTCGGCGTATCGGTGTGAATGCTGAACCGGAACCGCAGTTTGTGCGATCCGTCCGGCATCGTTCTGATGCCGTCGGCACCTTTCTTGTAGCCGGCGTCGTCGAGAATCTGGTTGGCCTTGGTGACATCGTGGCTGACCTTCTGGTCCCCGCTCGCCGACCAGAAGAAGTCCTTGTACATCGGCGGAATGATCGACCCGTCGGCCGGCACCGCGAGCCCGTTCTGCGCCTCGTCGACGAGCTTCTGCTTGTCGATCGCGTAATGCAGCGCCAGCCGGACCCGCTGGTCCTTCAACGCGGGATGCCCGTCGCCGATCGGCTTGTTGTCACTGGTCGTCGCGCCGTAGTTGATCTGCAGGTACGACGCCCGCCGGCCTTCGGTGTTCCATTGGACGATGTTCGGATCGCCCTTGAGCGCCTCGAAGTCCGGCGGCGCGAGCCGGCCGATGAGGTCGATGTCGCCCTTCTTCAGCCCGACGATCGCGGCCGCCGGGTTGTCGTAGAAGATCACTTGCAGTTCGTCGATCTTCGGGGCGCCGCGCCAGTAGTTCGGGTTGGCCTTCAACTTCACGTACTGGTCCTTCTTCTGCTCCACCGCGAGGTAGGGACCACTCGTGACGGCCGGGAAGTCGTCGGCTTCGTACTTCGAGACGTCGCCGATCTTCTCCCAGACGTGCTTGGGCATGATCGGGACCGGGTTGTCCAGCATCGAGGCCTGCGGGGCCTTCAGCTTGATCGTCAGATCCTGGCCGGCCGCGGTGACATCGGCGAAGTTCTCCACCGCCGGGCCGTTCGCGGTCTTCGCGCCGTCGTCGGTCATCATCTTCGTGAAGGTCCAGGCAGCGTCGTCGGCCGTGACCGGTTGCCCGTCCGACCACTTCGCAGTACGGAGCTTGAAGGTCCAGGTGAGTCCGTCGGGCGAGGTGGTCCAGGACTCGGCCAGGTCGGGGCTCGGTTTCAGTGTCTTCGCGTCCGGCACGGTCAGGAAGCCATACATCCAGCGATGGATCGACGACGAGACCAGCCGCACGGCAAGGAACGGATTCATCGAGTCCATCGCCTGGGTCGCCCCGACCCGGATCACCTTCGGCCCGGCCGGCTCCGCGGCCGAAGCCGTCGAGGCTGTCGAAGTTGTCGAGGCGGCTGAGGCCGCCGAAGCCGTCGAGGCCGGCAGCCCGCCGAGGGCCACCAGCCCCATCGCGGCCGTCGCACCGATCCATTTCCGCATTCGCCCCACGCACCTTCCGCCCTGGTGGTTGTGGGAGAAAACCACACCACCGAGCGGTGTCACGTCAACGATTTACGGTCTTTTGTCACATTTCCGTTGTTTTCCCACCGCACGCGGTGAGATGGAACCGGTGGACGGCAGGGTCAGCTGTCAGTGCTTGGCGTTGCGGGACCAGACGAAGCAGTAGACGCCGAAGCATGCGAAGCCGAGTGCCACCAGGGTGAGCAGGAACGAGCCGAACGGCTGGTCCTTCAGGGTGCGCAGGGCCGTGTCGAGGCCGCCGGCCTTACTCGAGTCGTAGCTGATCGCGGCCCAGGCGAAGAGCGCGCCGGCGATGACGAACGCGACACCCTTGGCGGCGTACCCGATCCGGCCGAGCATGATGGTCGAGCGGGAGACCCCACCGGTGAGGTCCTCGGTGAACTTCTTCGTCCATGCCTTGTAGAGCTGGCGGATACCGACACCGATGATGACCAGACCGATGACGACGATCAGGACGCGGCCGCCGCCGTGCTGCATCAGGCGGGCGGTCATGGCCTTCTGGTTACCACCGCCGCCGGATCCCACAGCGACCTTCGCCGCGCTGATTCCGATCGCGAGGTAGACGATGCCGCGCCCTACCGCCGATACCTTCTTCTCGGTCTTCAGGTTTCCGTAGATGAGTTGCATCGCCATCCAGATCACCAACGCGAACAGGCCGATGGCGACGATCCAGAGCAGCACCGTGCCGTACGGCTTACTCGCGAGCTCCTGCAGAGCTCCTTGCTGGGATGCCTGCTCCGACGTACCGCCCCACGCGAGTTGCAGGGCGATCCAGGCGATCAGCAGATGCACCACGCCGTACGCAATCAGGCCGACCGTGATCGACACGTCATACAGGCGGCTTTGTTGTGCTTTCTGGGCGGTCGTCATGTGTTACCCGTACCCAGTAGCAAACCCGTGGATCAGGCGGAGACTGGCGCCGTCGCCTCGCGGTCTACTTCCTCGACGTCGCCGTACTCGCCGGCCTTGAAGGCCCGCCGCCCGAGTGTCCAGACGTAGACGAAGAAGCCGAGCTCGGCGAGGACGCCGATGCCGACCCGTACTGCGGTCGGCAGCGGGGACGGGGTCACGAAGCCTTCGATCATGCCGGTGATCAGCAGGATGACGGCCAGGCCGATCGCCATTCCGACCGTGGCGCGGCCGGTCTGGGCGAGCGCGTGCATCCGGGTGCGTGGACCGGGCGCGATCCAGGACCAGCCGAGTCGCAGCCCGGCCGCGCTGGCGACGAAGACGGCGGTGAGCTCGAGCAGACCGTGGGGGGTGATCAGGCCGAAGAAAACGTTTGCCTTGTCGTGGCTGATCATCACGCCGGCCACGACGCCGAGGTTTTCCGCGTTGCTCCAGAGCACGAACATCGTGGGAACCAGCAGGATGCCGATCGCCAGGACCGCGGCCGAGATGGTGGCGTTGTTGATCCAGACGTGCAGGGCGAAGTCCTGGGCCGGGTTCTCGGAGTAGTAGCTCGCGAAGTCCTTGTCGACCAGTTGCTGGATCTGCGCGGGCGCAGCGACGGAGTCGAGCAGCTCCGGGTGCGCGATGATCCGCCACGCGATCCACGCCGCGACCATGTAGAACAGCAGGCCGATGGTGAGCCACCAGCGTCGGGATGCGTACAGAGCGGCCGGGAAGCTCACTAGGAAGTACCGGGAGATGTCACGCCAGACAGGAGCCTGTACGCCGGTCACCGCGCCTCGGGCGTCGGCTATGAGGCCTGACAGGCGGCCGACCGTGACAGGGTCGGCTCCGCCTGCTCGTAGTGCCGACAGGTGAGTGCCGACGCGCTGGTAGAGGAGCACGAGCTCGTCGGCCTCGCTGCCGGTCAGGCGCCGCTGCCTGCGGGTCAACAGAGCCAACCGGTCCCACTGAGGCTGGTGAACCGACACAAACGCCTCGACGTCCATCGCCCCTCCGTTCGCTCCGCTGACTTGAGAGTGTCTCGTACTGCGGGGTCCGAGGCACGCGCCGCCCCTACACTGGCCAGCACAAGGCTCTGGAGGGGGCGAAGTGTCTCAGCTGGTCACCGGGGAAGCAGTCGTCCTCCAGGTGCGGATCGCGCGGATGCCGACCCGGGCGCTCGCCTGTGCGATCGACGTGATCATCCAGGGCATCGTGCTGACCGTACTGTTCACCACGCTGTTCGGCTTCCTGCTCACGAGTGCCAGCGAGGCGCTCAGGGGAGCACTCATCTTCTTCGTACTGCTGCTGGTACTGGTCGGTTACCGCGTGGTGATGGAGACGCTCACCCGCGGCCGCACGCTCGGCAAGATGATGCTCGGCCTCAAGGTGGTCCGTGACGACGGCAGTTCGATCCGGTTCCGGCATGCGCTGGTTCGGACCTTGCTGTGGCTGTTCGTCGACTTCGCGCCGTGGTTCGCGGCCAGCCCGGGCATCGTGGCGAGCCTGATGAACAAGCAGGGCAAGCGGATCGGCGACCTCGTGGCGGGCACCGTGGTGATCCGCGAACGCCACCAGCCGATGGCGTCGCCACCGCTGTTCGTACCGGGTCACCTGGTGCAATGGGCGCAGTCGCTGGAGCTGTCGCGGCTGTCAGACGAGCTGGCGAACACCTCCCGCGAGTACTTGGCCCGCTACACCGAGCTGGAGCCGGGCGCACGGATCGCGCTCGGAGATGCGCTCGCCTACCGCGTCAGCGGCATGACTGCACCCTCACCACCCGGGCAGCTCTCCGCACCGGCGTTCCTGTCCGCAGTACTGGCAGAGCGCCGCCGCCGTGAACTGGCCCGGCTGGCGACGCGAGGCCCGAAGTTCGCGCCATATACGGGCCCTTTCGCCGCTCCCTACGCCCCACCAAGCCCGTACGGCGCCCTACCAACCCCCACCCCGTACGCCGGTGCGCCTGCGCCTTATCCCGGGCCACCCGCAGGGCCGACACCGTATGGCACGCCCAGTCACCAACAGCCTGCGGGCGCAGTCCCGCAAGGTGAGCCCACCAAGGTGAACGCGCAGGGCTGGCATGCGCCGGGCAGCGAACCCGACCAGTGGTCATAACTGTCTGACCTGGCAGGGAGACTGCAGAAATGGACTTCCCCCAGGCTCTGCGGTCCGCCCGGCACGAGCGTCACTTCAGCCAGCTCGACCTTGCGCTCCGCACCGGCACCACCCAGCGGCACCTCAGCTTCATCGAATCCGGCCGTTCCCGACCGGGA
This sequence comes from Kribbella qitaiheensis, assembly GCF_014217565.1. Taxonomy (NCBI): domain Bacteria; kingdom Bacillati; phylum Actinomycetota; class Actinomycetes; order Propionibacteriales; family Kribbellaceae; genus Kribbella; species Kribbella qitaiheensis. The sequence continues at coordinate 5,804,614 of NZ_CP043661.1, read as the reverse complement.
CGCACCATGGTCATCCGCCTCGGCGAATCGCTGGAGCTGCCACTCCGCGAACGTAACGACCTGCTGCTCGCTGCCGGCTACGCCCCGGTGTACCCGCAGACCGCACTGGACGATCCGGCCCTGGAGCACGTGCGGTCGGCGCTGGACCGCATCCTCACCGGCCACCTACCGTATCCCGCGATCGTCGTCGACGCCGGACACCAGCTGGTGATGGCGAACGATGCCTTCAGCCTGTTCACCGACGGCGTCGCGGAGAAGCTGCTCGAGCCACCAGTCAACGTACTGCGGTTGTCACTGCACCCCGACGGCGTTGCCCCACGCATCGTCAACCTCTCCCAATGGGCCCAGCACATACTGGACCGCCTCCCACCAGGCGACTTCCGCGACGAACTGGCCGCCTACGTCCCGCACGTCGAGCCGGGCCCTGACCACGTCGGTTTCGCCGCCCCGCTGCACCTACGCTCCTCTCGCGGCGACCTCCACCTCACCACCACCATCGCCACCTTCGCCACCGCTCTCGACATCACGGTCGCCGAACTGAAGCTGGAAGCATTCCTCCCCGCCGACCCGGCGACCGCCGCCCTCCTGGCCACCTAGTGCCCCGACACGGGGTTCAGAGGCCGGGGAACTGGTAGTCGGTGCGGATCTGGTCGTCCGGGGTGAGCATGAGGATCTCCAGGCCTCCTCCGACGACCTCGCCGTCTGCGGTGGAGACCATCTCCCAGTTGAACTTGACCAGATCGTTCAGCCGAACCGCGTTGTCCCGCGACCGGAAAATATATTTGCCTTCAGCAACAAATTCGTCGTAGCTGCGGGCGACCCGGGTTTCGAGCTCGTCGTACCCGACCGCCACCAGGGTGGTCGACGGGAACCCCAGCGCCTCGGCCGCGTCCCGGAGCTCCTGCGGCGGGTGCACAACATGCGTGCCGTTGTCGGCCCAGAGCCCCTGGATCATCGCGCGACGCTGCTCGGCATCGGCCTCGCCCCAGACAGCGATGTACCGGGCGGCCAATTCATGGGTAGTGCTCTCGCTCATCGATTTCTCCTTGCTGGTGTGCCTTCTCGACACCCCTGATCCTGCTGCCGCACCACCACACCCTCAATTCCCGCCGGGGAATGGCCGGCCTCGCCGGTCGCTACAACGCTTCCCCGACTTGGCCACAGACAGCGCGAAGGCGCCCCGCGAAGCTCGCGGGGCGCCTTCCTTGCGTTACGTAGTACGGAGGAACCTCAGTAGCGGTAGGCGTCCGACTTGTACGGACCCTCGACGGGGATGCCGAGGTACTCGGCCTGCTCCTTGGACAGCTCGGTCAGCTTCACGCCGAGCGCGTCGAGGTGCAGCCGGGCGACCATCTCGTCGAGGTGCTTGGGCAGCACGTAGACGTCGGTCGGGTACTCGGTCGTGCGCACGAAGAGCTCGATCTGCGCGAGCACCTGGTTCGTGAACGAGTTCGACATCACGAACGACGGGTGACCGGTGGCGTTGCCCAGGTTCAGCAGCCGGCCCTCGGACAGGATGATCACGGTGTGACCGTCGGCGAAGCGGAACTCGTCGACCTGTGGCTTGATCGTGACGCGCTCGGTGCCGGCCGTCTTGTACAGACCGGCCATGTCGATCTCGTTGTCGAAGTGGCCGATGTTGCCGACGATGGCCTGGTGCTTCATCCGCGACATGTGGTCCGCGGTGATGACGTCCTTGTTGCCGGTGGTGGTGATGAAGATGTCGGCGATACCGACCACGTCGTCCAGCGTGGTGACCTGGAAGCCGTCCATCGCCGCCTGCAGCGCGCAGATCGGGTCGATCTCGGTGACGATCACCCGGGCGCCCTGGCCGCGCAGCGACTCCGCACAGCCCTTGCCGACGTCGCCGTAACCGGCCACGACCGCGACCTTGCCGCCGATCAGGACGTCGGTGGCGCGGTTGATGCCGTCGATCAGCGAGTGCCGGCAGCCGTACTTGTTGTCGAACTTCGACTTGGTGACCGAGTCGTTGACGTTGATCGCCGGGAACAGCAGCGCGCCGGCCTTGTGCATCTCGTACAGCCGGTGCACGCCGGTGGTGGTCTCCTCGGTGACGCCCTTGATGCCGGCGCCGATGCCGGTCCAGAGCTGCGGGTCCTCCTGCAGCGTCCGGGTCAGCGTGGTCAGCACGACGGCGTACTCCTCGGAGTCAGCCGTCGACGGGTCCGGCACAGCGCCGGCCTTCTCGAACTCGGTGCCCTTGTGGACGAGCATGGTGGCGTCGCCGCCGTCGTCCAGGATCATGTTCGGGCCTTCGGCGCCCGGCCACTTCAGCGCCTGCTCGGTGCACCACCAGTACTCCTCGAGCGTCTCGCCCTTCCAGGCGAAGACGGGCACACCGGCGGGGGCGTCAGCAGTACCGTTCGGGCCGACGACGACCGCTGCGGCCGCGTGGTCCTGGGTGGAGAAGATGTTGCACGAGACCCAGCGCACCTCGGCGCCGAGCGCCGTCAGCGTCTCGATCAGCACGGCGGTCTGGATGGTCATGTGCAGTGAGCCCATGATCTTCGCGCCGGACAGCGGCTTGCTCTCGCCGTACTGCGCACGCATCGCCATCAGACCCGGCATCTCGTGCTCGGCGAGCCGGATCTCCTTGCGACCGAACTCGGCGAGTCCGAGGTCTGCCACCTTGTAGTCGAACGTCATGCGGTGCCGCTCCCTTGAGGGTGTCGGTTGAGGTCAACGGGTTGAGCCTAGGGGGTCGCGCAGGCGGCATACCGCCGGAAGAGGCTTTCCTGACAGTGAAATGTCAAGATTGGTGTCATGCGGATCACTGAGGCAGCCAGAGGGCTGGGGACCACGCCCCGGATGTTGCGCTATCGGGAGGCGCTCGGGCTGCTCCCCCGGTTGCGATCGAGCCGCAGCTCCCAACGCCAGTACGACGACCGCGACCTCGCCGCGGTCAGGCTCGCGCTCGAGCTGGAACACCGGTACGACGTGACGCCGGCCGCCCTCGCCTTCGCCCTCCGCGCACTGGCCGAGCCGTCGGTAGCCGCCGACATCCGCAACCTCGGCTACCGCACCGGCCGCCTCTCCGCCCCACCCAGCCCCGCCGAAATTGACCGCGAAAGAGCCCTCCAATGGCTAGGCCGCTCCGGCGTCCTCCCCCCACCCCACAACCGCCCCCGCTGACAATCCCCCACGTATCTCGTCCGTCGGCGAGCTCTCTGTCAGCCCTTGACGCCGGTGAGGGTGATGCCTTCGACGAAGGCTTTTTGGGCGAAGAAGAAGACGGCTACGACCGGGATCATGATGACGACGGTCATCGCCATCGTCATCGACCAGTCCGATCCGTGTTGTCCCCGGAAAGTCGCCAAGCCGTAGGCGACCGGCCAGGCGGCGTCGTTCTCGGAGGCATAGACCAGCGGGGCGGCACGACGTACCACTTCCTCGACGCCACCCCGGGCGAAGCGCTCGAGCAGGCCCGCAAGGCGGCCAACGGTGCCGACGTACTGATCGGCGGCGGCCCCACCGTCGTACGCGACTTCCTTGCCGAAGGACTCGTCGAGCACATGCACGTCGCACTGGTGCCCATCCTGCTCGACCGCGGAGTCCGCCTGTGGGACGGCCTGGAGTCACTCGAGGACACCTACGACATCGAGGCAGTCTCGACCCCAAGCGGCGTCACCCACCTCACCTTCACGGCCAAGAAGAGCCGTACTTCTTGAAAGATCCGGGTGCAAATGTTCCGTCGAGTCAGCGGGGGTGCAGCACGGAGCGGAGGGTTTTGGTCAAGGTGGCGGGTGCGGCCTCGGACGTGAGACGTCCGGCGTCGACCTCATCGGCGGCCGCGTGGAGTACGGCGTACAGGGTGGCCACCAGCCACTCGCGGGACAGATCCGTGCGGAAGGTGCCGTTCTCCTGGCCGCGAGCGATCAACTCCTCGACATGACGGAACGCCGCGTCGTGATACTCGCGCAGAGGCGTGGTGCCGAGGTGCTCCAGAGCGGCCAACCGCACCTTCCGATGGCGATCGAGCATCGGCCAGGACGTCTGGACGAGGCGCTCCAAGGCATCGTCATCGTCGAGCGAGTCGAGGTCCAGTGCGGACAGCAGCTGATCGGTTTCCACGACAGCTCGCCGTACGACGGCCTCGAGCAGCAACTCACGCGTCGCGAAGTGGGAGTACAAGGTCGCCCGCGTCACCCCGGCCCGCAGCCGCGACCTCGCTCATCGCCGGCACTGTGCCGGCGACGAGCAGGCCCCGGGTCACGCTCAGGATGGTCTCCGCGTTGCGCTCAGCATCCGCACGACGGCGAGTTTTGTCAGTGACCATGCCTGAAGCGTACGAACCGGTGTGCCGTGGCAGCATCAGTGGGCATGACCGTGGCCGGCCACCGCTGCCGGCTTGCCCGCAGGAACCAGCACCAGCGCGACCACGGCGGCAACGCCCGCGACGATGGCGCTGACCAGGTAGGCGTCGGTGAAGCCGCCGATGCCTGGCGCAGAACCGGCCAGGCTGGCCGCGGCGACGGTCGACGCGACCGCGACACCGATGCTGCCGCCCAGTTCGTGGAAGGTGTTGATGACACCGGACGCGACACCTGACTCCGCCGCCGGCACGTTTGCCAGCGTCGTCGTCGTTGCGGTGACGATGACCGGCCCGACCCCCAAGGCGGCCAGCAGGAAGCCCGGAAGAACGGACGTCGCCACGCTGTCACCGGGCGAGATCTGCGTCAGCAGGCCGGCGCCCACCGCGACCAGGGCGAAGCTCGCAACGGCGATGACCCGACCGCCCACACGGCTGATGAAATGCACCGCCAACTGTGCGCCGAGCGTGATCGCGAGCGCGACAGGCAGGAACAGCAGACCGGTCTTCAGAGCGCTGAATCCCAACAGGTGCTGGAAGTACAGCGAAGTGTTGAAGAACAGACCGAGCAGCAACCCGGTCGCGATCAGCATCAGGAACGTCCCGGACACGACCGGTCGACGAGCCAGTGTCTGTGGTCGCATCAGCGGTACGGCGACTTTCGACTCGGCGAGCGCGAACACGCCGTACCCGAGAACCGCTCCCCCGATGGCCGCCCACGTGCCCGTCGAACCCCAGCCCGCATCACCCGCGTGCACGAGACCGCAAATCAGTGCCGCTGTGGAAGCGGTGACCAGCAGAGCGCCCGGTACGTCGAGGCTCTGACGCTCTCGTGACTCGTCTCGGTTCACGAGGCGCGGGATCAGCACGAGCACAACGGCGCCGATCGGAACGTTGACATAGAAGACCCACTGCCAGCCGGGACCCGCGGTGAGAAGGCCACTCACCAGCACGCCGATCGCCGCTCCGGCACCACCGATCGCCGCCCAGATCCCGAGCGCCCGGTTGCGATCCCTGCCCTGGAACGTCCTGGTCAAGATCGACAACGCCGACGGCGACATCAGCGCAGCCCCGATCCCCTGACCGGCCCGCCCGGCAATCAAAACCGTCGCACTACCTGCGAGACCGGATGCCAGCGAAGCCAGGGTGAAGATCATCAGACCGGTCAGCAAGGTCCGCCGTGCACCGAGGACATCGGCCAGCCGGCCACCGAAGATCATCAGACCGCCGAAGACCAGCGTGTACGTCGTCACCACCCACGTCAGCGCGGCACGCTCGAGCCCGAGATCGTCACCGATAGTCGGCAGCGCCACCTGCACAACCGTGATGTCGACAACCAACATGAACTGCGCGAACGCCAGCAGCACCAACGTCAACCACCGGCGCCGATCCACTTCCCCAGCCACCTCGTGGCCGCCCCCTACCTGCACTTGGTGACTCATCAGATCCCCTAAACTAGACAGCGATGTATAGTTTATCAGTACCGCAGAGCGCTGCCCGATGCAAGACGGGAACTTCGACTCTTCCGATGAGACCCGACCTGGTGTCTGCTGAGAGGTGGACCCATCAGCGGCAGCGACCCGGAAGGAGCGCGACCATGAAGGCAGCACCAGGTGACTGGCTGATGATCGAAGGCACCCACCTCAGCGACCACAAACGGCTCGGCCAGATCGTCGAGGTCCACGGCCCCGACGGCTCACCGCCGTACCTGGTCCGTTGGGACGAATCAGAGACCGAAACTCTGGTCAGCCCCACAGCAGGCGCCCACATCCTCACCGCCGATCAGCTCAAGCAGGCCCACAACCACTGAGCACTCAACCCTTGACGCCGGTCAGTGTGATGCGTTCGACGAAGGCTTTTTGGGCGAAGAAGAACTGTCGGAGGAGGAACACGCTGAAGGCGTCGCCGAGCAGGTTGGGGAGGATCAACGGCCACAAGGATCCGGTCAGGCCCAGATGGCTCCACATCACGTACTGCGGAACCGCGGTCACCTGCGGCGGTAGCAGCATCGCGACGACGATCGTGGTGAAGATGAGACCCGAGGCCCTGAACTCGATCTGGGCGAGCGCATACGCCGCCGGCACGCTGGACAGCAGCATGAACACCGTGGCGAGAACGGCATACATGGCAGAGTTGCCGAACCACCTGGCCAACGGCAGCTCTGTGAACACCCTCGCGTAGTTGCTCCAGTCCACCGGGCTTGGAACGACCGAGGCTGTCAGGGCCTGATTGCTCGACATGAGCGAGGTCAGGACGACGAAGACGACTGGCGCGATCATCAGCACCGCGACCGTGACGAGCGCGGCGTGCTCGGCAATCCAGAGCAGGGGTCTGTGCGTCCGGCGCCTGGCTCGCACGGAGGCGCGGAGTTCGCCCGTGCTGGCGATGGCGGTCACGAAGCGGCTCCCTTGGCGCGGAAGACGCTGACACGCCTCACGGTGAGTACGAGCAGGACGGAAGTGATCAAGAAGAGCACCACAGCCATCGCGGAGGCGTAGCCGAACTGGAAGCTGGCGAATCCGCGGACGTACAGAACCTCGGTGTAGGTGAGAAGCGACGTCCCTGGGTATCCGAGGCTGCCCGCGGTGCCCCCACCGACAGTTGCCTTGCCGCTGGCGACCCCGGAGGCCACGGCTGCCTCGGTGAAGTACTGAAGTGCGGCGATCACCCCCGTGACCGCCGCGAAGCCGAGCACCGGCGAGATCGTCGGCAGGGTGACGTGACGGATCTTGCGCGGTCCGCTGGCGCCGTCAAGACTCGCGGCCTCGTACAACTCCTTCGGTACGTCGAGAAGCGCGGCCAGGAAGATGATCATGATGTCGCCCATGACCCAGACCCCGAGGATCACCAGGGAAGGTTTGGCCCAGTCCGGATCGTTGAACCAGAGCGGTCCCTTGATCCCGACCAGCCGGAGAAGCTGATTCACCGGGCCGGTACCGGGGTTGAAGAGGAACACGAAGGCAACAACGCCGGCGACCGACGGCACCAGAGCCGGCAGGTAGAACAGGGTGCGCCAGATTCCCGCTCCCGTTCGCGCCCGGCTGAGCAGACCGGCGACGAGGAGCGCAGTCACGATCCGCACCGGGACCAGGACCACAACGAACCACAGGGTGTTCAGCGCCGCGGCGCCGATCTGGGGATCGGCGGAGAACAGGAAGCGGTAGTTGAGCAGTCCGACGAACTCCGGGCTCTGCAGCTGGTTGTACCTGGTGAACCTTGACACCTCGGCCGCACCGGCGATCTGTCAGAGGCGGGCGAGGGCTCGGCGGAGCGGGTCCAGTCCGAGTGAACCGAGGTTGAGCGCGTCACGGTGGAACGCGCGCAGATCGAAGTCGGCGCCCTTTCGTTGTTTCGCCTCGGCGCGTGCCTGCAGCCAGATCCGCTCGCCGATCTTGTACGACGGCGCCTGCCCCGGCCAGCCGAGGTACCGGTTCAGCTCGGCCTTCAGGAAGTCGGTCTCCATCCGCGAGTGGGCCCGGAGGAACTCGAATCCGAGGTCCGCGTTCCACGTCTCCCCCGGGTGGAAGCCGAACGGGTTGTCGTGCGGAATCTCCAGCTCCAGGTGCATGCCGATGTCCACGATCACCCGGGCCGAGCGGAAGCCTTGCGCATCGAGCATGCCGAACCGGGCGCCCGGTTCGTCGAGGTAGCCCAGCTCCTCCATCAGCCGTTCGGCGTACAGGCCCCAACCCTCGCCGTGACCGGAGACCCAGCAACCGACGCGCTGCCAGCGGTTCAGCAGGTCGGAGCGGAGCATCGTCTGGGCGACCTGGAGGTGATGACCGGGAACGCCTTCGTGGTAGACGGTGGTGACCTCGCGCCAGGTGGCGAAGTCCTCGATCCCGGCCGGCACTGCCCACCACATCTGGCCAGGCCGGGTGGTCAGATCCTCGCTCGGCGGTGTGTAGTAGATGACGCCCTCCGAGGTCGGCGCGATCATGCACTCGATCCGCCTGATTGCCTCCGGGATCTCGAAGTGCTTGCCGCCCAGTTCCTGTACGGCGCCGTCGGCGAGTTCCTGCATCCAGTCGCGGAACGCCTCCTTGCCGTGGATCCTGCGGGACGGATCCTCGTCCAGTACGGCGGCCAGCGCCGGGATGCTGCGGTCGCCGTTGTTCAGCTCGGCGGCGATGGTCTGCATCTCCTTCTCGATCCGGGCGAGCTCCTGCCAGCCCCAGGAGTACGCCTCCTCCAGATCGAGTGCCGCGCCGATGTGATCGCGGGAAGCGAGTTGGTACACCTCACGGCCGACCGCGTCCCGACTCGGCGCGTGCGGCAGCAGGTCGGTGGTCAGCCACTGGCCGAACTGCCCGAATGCCTTGCTGGCCTCGATCGCGGCCGCCTCGACACCCGCCTTGACGGCCGAATCAGGCGCGTTCGCGGTCAGGCCGACGAAGTAGTCGCTGCCCTCGGCGCCGGTCCAGCTGGCGATCCGCTCGGCCAGTACCTTCACCTGCCGGGCAGCCGAGACGCGACCGGCGGCGGTCTGCTGCAACAGGGTCTCGCGGTAGCCGTCGAGCGTCGTACCGACCTGGTTCAGGCGGAGGCCGATCTTCTCCCAGTCCTCGTCGGTCGTGGTCGGCATCAGGTCGAAGACCTGGCGGATCTCGACCGGGACACAGGAGATCCCGTTCAGTTCGTACTGCGGTACGCCGGCCTCGTAACGCTCCAGCCCGAGCTCGATCCGCTCCAGCAGCGCGTCCTTGGCCGTCTCCTCCCGGAACGAGGAGACCTCGATCGTCCTCGCCTCGGCGATCGTGGTCCGGTGCAGGTCGATCATCGCCTCGAAGCCGGCCGGCGACCGATCCGGCAGCTTGTCGTCGAACCCCTGCATCCCCATGATCGTCGCCGCGGCGGGCGACAGCTCAGCATGCGCCTCCAAGAAGGCTTCGGAGAGCACATCGATCGGGCTACGTGGTGCCGTCGTGTCCGTCATCGGGCGACAGTACCGCCGCGACACCAGTGACCGGAATGCCTTACTGTGCAGGTTTTCCCGGGTGTTTCCCGATGATTTCCGGGCCCGCGCAGTCAAGCCAGCGTTGGAGTGAAAGCGCCCGAGCCTGCCAGCTCGACGGCCGGCGATCGCACCCGAGAGCCCACGTGGCTGACGATCGGCGCGCGCTCAGGCTTCCTCATCGTCACTGCGCCGACGGAGCGCTCTCCCGGCGATCCTGCTGGAGAACTTGCCCGCGGCAGTACCGTCGGAGCCAGCGGCGGTGGCGGCAGCGAAAGGACGCGAAGCGGGCGGCTTTTAGTGGGACGGCGCCTCGGGGACTGCCGGGCGTTCGTCGGGGGTGTAGGTGTCGGTGTAGATGTCTGGTTCCAGGTAGATCTGCTGGGCCATCGGTTCTACTGCCCGGATGGCTCGTTCGGCGGCGTCGATGGTTTCGGCGACGACGGCCGCGTCTGTGGTGGGAGCTACCGCGAGTTTCGCGGCGACCAGGATCTCTTCCGGGCCCAGGTGCAGGGTCTTGATGTGGATCAGACGCTGTACGCCGGGGACCGACTCGATCGCGGTGACGATATGGGACTGGACCTCGCGGGTGGCCGATTCGCCCAGCAGCAGGGACTTCATCTCGATGGCGAGGAAGATGGCGACGCCGACGAGCAGGGCGCCGATCGCCATCGAGCCGAGGCCGTCGAAGATTCCGTTGCCGGTGGCAAGAGTCAGGACGACGCCGATCAGCGCCAGTACCAGACCGGTCAGCGCGGCGAAGTCCTCCAGCAGGATGACCGGCAGCTCCGGAGCCCTTGAGTTGCGGACGAAGCGGGTCCACGAGACCGATCCGCGCAGCTTGTTCGCCTCGATGATCGCAGTACGCAACGACAGCGACTCCATCACGATCGCGGCCAGCAGGACGGCGATCGGGACCCACTTCCAGTGCTCGATCGCGTGCGGCTCGTGCACCTTGTGGTAGCCCTCGTACAGCGCGAACAACCCACCGACGCTGAACAGCACGATCGCGACGATGAAGGAGTACACGTACCGCTCGCGCCCGAAGCCGAACTGGTGCAGTTCGTCGGCCTCGCGCTTGGCCCGCTTCGCGCCGACCAGCAGCAGGACCTGGTTGCCCGCGTCGGCGAGCGAGTGGATCGCCTCGGCCAGCATCGAGGCGGACTGGGTCAGCCCCCAGGCGGCGAACTTCGTGACCGCGATACCGGTGTTCGCCAGCAGCGCCGCGACGACGGCCTTGTTACCGCCACCTGCCATTTCCGTGATCCTCCGGTGAAATAAGGGGGTTCAGCCTGCGGACACGACGAAAGCCGTGCCGGGACCCCGCAGATTACAGGGTCCTTCGGGTCCACGAAGGAACGCGGACTGTCCGGCGGACAACGTCACAGTGGCTTCGGTGCCCTGAGCACCTACCACCACGGTTCCCTCAACGCAGGCGACGATCCGCGGACCCTCCGCCGCCACGTTGAACGGTCCGACCGAAGGCTCCGCCCGCCGTACTGCGAAGTACTCGCACCCGGTCTCGTACTCGACGACCCCCGGCGCGACCTCGACACCGCGCAGCACCGGCGACTCCAGCGGCTCGAAGCCGACCACCGAAACGAGCTCCGGCACGTCGACATACTTCCGCGTGAGCCCGCCACGCAAGACGTTGTCCGAGTTGGCCATCACCTCGAACCCGATGCCGTGCAGATACGCGTGCACGTTGCCCGCCGGGAGGTACACCGCCTCGAACCGCTCCAACCGGACCCGGTTCAGCAGCAGCGCGGCCAGCACTCCCGGGTCGTCGGGGAAGTCCACACACAGCTTGTCGAGCGTCTCGACCTCCATCGCCCACGCCGTACCTTCGTACCGTCGGCAGGCCTCGCCCAGCGCGGCGACCAGCGGCCGGATCGAATCCCGGTCCTCGCTCATGAAGTGCGTGAACGCGTCCTGAAGCTTCCCGTTGCGGAGCAGGTCGTTGAGCTCCTGCAACTCCTCAGTACCAAGGGCGTCCAGCAACGCCACCGTCTGGTCCAGGGGCCGGAACCCGACCAGCGCGTCGAACGAATCGAGCGCGATCAGGATCTCCGGCTTCGGCCAGGAGTCCTTGTAGTTCCGGTCGCCGGCGTCGCGCGGAATCGCCGCCACCTCGTCCCGCTCGTACCCGTCAACCGCCTGCGATCGCGACGGATGCGCCTGGATCGACAGCGGCTGCTCGGCCGCGAGCAGCTTCGCCAGAAACGGGAACCGCGCGTCGAACCGCGTGGCCGTCTCCGAACCCAGTACTCCCGAAGGATCGCCCGACACCAACTGGTACAGCGACTCGCCACCCACCAAGGAGGACGCCGACTCGTGCGCGCCCATCCAGAGCTCGGCCTGCGGTTTCCCGTCCGGCTCCACCCCGATCAGCTCGGGGATCGCTGTCCGCGACCCCCAGGCGTAGTCGCGGATGGTGTTCTGCAGGCGAGCTACCACGCCGGATCCTCCGCCGGGTTCCCTGGCACGGACGGGGCGTCGTCAACCGGCGTACCGTACCGGCCGAGGCCGATCCCGAGGTACGCCGCGGCGTACCGGCCGTGCTGGGTCAGGGCCGCGTACCGCGCGACGTCGGTGCCGTTGGCCTGGGTGACCACGTGCACGCGAACCTCGTGCCGGTCGGCCTTCTCCTGCAGCGTCCGGCGGGTCTCCATCACACCCTCGTCCTCGACCCCGTCGTCCAGGATGACCAGGCCGGGCCGGAGGTCTTCCTGCTTGTCGAAGGGATCCGCGAAGACATCCCGCGGCGCCTGGCTCGCCAGCACCGGCAGCAGGTGTCCCGCGTCGGCCCGCGAGCGCCGGGCGCCCACTGGCCAGCCGCATCGCCTCGACGACACGACGGGCAGCACGAGCGGCCAGCACCGATCCGCCCCAGACCAGCGGCAGCGCGTCGGCCAGCATCAGCGACAGGTCCTTCGCCGGGTTCGACGCCACGTCGTTGTTGGGCGAGCACTCGATGGCGACCTCGTCCAGCATCGCCGCGACCGCGTCCGCGTCCACCGCGGGCCCGAGCTCGAGCTGATGCAGGCCCTGCAGTACTGCGACGGCAGCGGCCAGCTGGTCGTCGGACTGGGACGGCAACCGGATCGCGTGCCGGGACCCGGCCGAAGCCTGCGCCACCGGCGAGTCCTCCGGCGAAGCCACCATCAGCCCGCAACCACGCCGTACGGCTTCGGAGGCCGCCGACATCGCGCCGGAATCCTCCGACGTACCGCCGAGGACGATGACCAGGTCGAGCGGGCTGGCCCAGCCGGGCAGGCCGGGACCGGGCCAGGCCACGAACGGCACCGGGCAGACCGGCTCGAGCACGGCCCGCACCAGGCGCGCGTCGCGACCGGCGGCGACGATCGCCCGCGGCCGGAACCCGTCGGAGCCCAGGTTGGACAGCACGTCGGAGGAGAACTCGATCTCGGCCCGCACCCGGGCGCCCGCGCCGGCCAGCCGGCGCAACAGGTGATCGGTCGCCTGCAGCGCGGCCGGGTCGTCCAGCCGCGAGTCGTCGAAGAAGCTCATGCCTGCGAGTTCTCCTGGCGGGTTTCGCGGGCCTCGTCGATCAGCAGCACGGGGATGTCGTCCCGCACCGGATACGCCAGCGCGCAGGTCGCGTTGGTGCAGATCAACTCGTTCGCCTCGTTGTCGACCCGGAACTCCGAGCGACACTTCGGGCAAACGAGGATGCTCAGCAGATCGGGGTCCAGATTCACAGCCATCAGTTTCCTTTGTTAATAGGTGCACCGGTGATCAGGGCCAGTACCTCGTCACGGACACGCTCCATGGTGGCGGCGTCCCCGGCCTCGACGTTCAGCCGCAGCAGCGGCTCGGTGTTCGACGAGCGGACGTTGAACCACCAGGTCCCCGCGTCGATCGTCAGACCGTCCAGATGATCAACGGTAATCCCGTCACGGCCGCCGTAGGTGTCTTCGATCGCCGCAACTGTCGCGGCCGCGTCGTCGACCCGGCTGTTGATCTCGCCGGACGCCACATACCGCTCGTAAACCGCGAACAACTCACTCGCCGGCTTGTCCTGCTCACCGAGCGCCGCGAGCACGTGCAGTGCCGCGAGCATGCCGGTGTCGGCCCGCCAGAAATCCCTGAAGTAGTAGTGCGCCGAGTGCTCGCCGCCGAAGACCGCGTCCGTCTCGGCCATCTTCTGCTTGATGTACGAGTGCCCGACCCGCGCCCGGACCGGCGTACCGCCGTGCTCGGTGATCAGCTCGGGCACCGCCTTGGAGGTGATCAGGTTGTGGATCACCGCGGAGCCGGGATGCTTGGCCAGCTCCCGTACGGCGACGGCGCCGGTGACGGCGCTCGGCGAGATCGCGTCGCCCTTCTCGTCCACCACGAAGCAGCGGTCGGCATCGCCGTCGAAGGCCAGCCCGAGATCCGCGCCCTCGGCGACCACCCTGGCCTGCAGGTCGACCAGGTTCTTCGGGTCGAGCGGGTTGGCCTCGTGGTTCGGGAAGTTGCCGTCGAGCTCGAAGTACATCGGCACGATCTGGACCGGGCCGGTCGCGAACACGGCCGGGACGGTGTGGCCGCCCATCCCGTTGCCGGCGTCGACGACGACCTTGAGCGGACGGATCCCGCTCAGGTCGACGAGGTCGTTGAGATGATCGGCGTACGCCGTCAGCAGGTCCTTGTGCAGCACCTTGCCCGGCACCGGGACGCTCAGCGGGCCCTCGGTCAGCGACTTGGAGACCAGGTCCGCGATGTCGCGCAGACCGGACTCCGAGCCGACCGGGGACGCCCCCGCGCGGCACATCTTGATCCCGTTGTACTGCGCCGGGTTGTGGCTCGCGGTGAACATCGCACCGGGCAGCTGGAGCCGGCCGGAGGCGAAGTACAGCTGGTCGGTCGAGGCCAGGCCGATGTCGATCACGTCGGCGCCGGTACTGGTCACGCCCTCGGCGAACGCGGCCGCCAACGCGGGGCTGGACGGACGCATGTCGTACCCGATCACCACCGAGCCGGGGCCCGCGAGCACGTCCAGGACCTCGACGAACGCGGCCCCGGTCGCCCGGGCCACCGCCTCGTCCAGCTGGTCCGGAACGACCCCGCGGACGTCGTACGCCTTGAAGATCGCAGCAACGTCAACCATGAGGTGGACCCTATCCGGCCGAGGGCGGAAACCGTGTTTCAGGCTTGGTCGAACCACCCTGGCGTCGCCCGGTGGTGCACGTCCGGGAGCTTTCGCGGGACGGCCGGAGCAGCCCACTGGACCGCGTTCGCCATGATCTGCTGGATCTCCGGCTGGTGGTAGGTCGGGTATTCCTGGTCGCCCGGGCGGAAGTAGAACACCCGGCCCTGGCCACGGCGGTAGCAGCAGCCCGAGCGGAACACCTCGCCACCGGAGAAGGAGCTGACGAACACCAGCTCGTCCGGCTGCGGTATGTCGAACAGCTCGCCGTACATCTCCTCCTGCGGGATCACCAGCGGATGCGGTACGCCGGCCGCGATCGGGTGGCCGGCCGCGACCGTCCAGAGCAGCTCACGGTCGTTCTCCGATCGCCAGTCGAGCGAGCACGTCGTACCCATCAAGCGCTTGAAGATCTTCGAGAAGTGCGCCGAGTGCAGGGCGATCAGGCCCATCCCGGACAGCACGGCCTCCTGGACCCGGTCGACGATCGCGTCGTCCACGTCGCCGTGCGCGCGGTGCCCCCACCAGGTGAGCACGTCGGTGTCGGCGAGCACTTCCTCGGTCAGGCCGTGCTCGGGCTGCTGCAACCACGCGGTACGGACCTTCACGTCGTCACCGAGACTGCTCCGCAGGCCGGACGCGATCGTCTCGTGCATGGTGTCGGGGTAGATCTTCTGTACGGCGGCGTCGTCCTGCTCGTGAACGTTCTCGCCCCAGACGGTGACCTTGAGCTCAGACATCCAGTACTACCTCTCGTCCGTCCGGCCTGCGCCGAGGCGTAGCAGGCATCGATGACCTGGGTCCGGACGAGTGCCTCGGATCCGTTGTGCGCCGACCAGTCGCCACTCGCCACGATGGCGACGAACTCGCTGACGACAGCGCGGTGGCCGAGCCCCGCGCCGGTGGCGGGCCGCACCTCGGCGGGCACGCCCGCGACGTCGGTGAAGATCCGCAGCGTGTCGGTGGTGGTGTAGTTCTGTACTTCGATCTTCGCGCCGCCCTCGGTACCGAACAGCTCGATGCCGAAGTTGTCGCCCGGCGCGCGGTACGTCGCCCAGCTCGTCTCCAGCTGGAGCGCGCCGCCGCCCGCGAGTCGCAGGTACGCCGTGGCCAGGTCCTCCACCTCGAACTTCGAGCCGAGCGTGTCGACCGTCGGCCGGATCACGCTGCTCGAGCTGCCCCGGCCTCGCGGGCCGAGCTCGGCGAAGGTGTTCGCGCTGACCGTGGTCACCTGCGGCTCGTTCAGCAAGTGCAGGGCCAGATCGAGGATGTGCACGCCGAGGTCGATCAGCGGGCCGCCACCGGACAGCTCGCGGTTGGTGAACCAGCCGCCCATGCCGGGGATGCCGTTGCGGCGCATCCAGTGCGCCTTCGCGTAGTAGATCCGGCCGAGCTGGCCCTCGTCGATCTGGTGCTTGAGTGCCGCGACGTCGCCGCGCTCACGGTGGTTGAACACCACCTTCAGCACCTTCCCGGCCTTCTTCGCCGCCTCGACCATCGCGGTACCTTCGGCGACGGTCCGGGCCAGCGGCTTCTCGCACAGCACGTGCAGACCCTTGTCCAGCGCGGCGAGCGCGATCGGCGCGTGCAACTGGGTCGGCGTCCCGATGCTGACGGCATCGAGGCCGGGGGTCTCGACCAGGTCCTCCCATTTCTCGAACAGCTGCGGCACCCGGAACTTCTCCCCGAGCTCGGCGAGGATGTCCTTCTCCAGCCCGGCGAGCGCGACGACCTCGACATCAGGCAGCTCGGCGAAGGCTTCCAGGGCGGTCCGGCCGGCAAATCCCAGGCCGACGACTCCGACGCGTAACTTTTGATCGTTCACACCACGAGTCTTGTCAGTACCTACCTGCCCGGTCAACCTCATCCCACGAGATGAAACACAATCCAACACCGGATCTGTGGGCTGTTCCGTTGGCTCGCACCGCCAACACTCAGCAACCACCTGACCACCAAGGCCGCCACGCTCAGCCGCCGCTGAAAACCTGCGCGACAACCCCGAAGGTGAGTGCTGGCGGTTCGCCCACCGGCGCTCAGGCTTGTTCTTTGCCCTGGCCCGCGGTGTTGTCGGGGTCCTGGAGCATCCGCAGGTGACCGCGACGGGCTACCTCGACCGGTGCACCCGGCGCAGGCTGGCCGGGGCGACTGGGCGGCAAGGGGCGAGCAGCTTCTCGTACTGCGTTCGCCAGCGCCTCGAGGTCGTCGTTGGACGGCCCGGCAGCGGCGGGATCCGGAGCCAGCCGGATCACCTCCCAGCCGTTCGGGGCGGTGAGCCTGTCCGCGTGATCCGCGCAGAGGTCGTAGCAGTGCGGTTCGGCGTACGTCGCGAGCGGACCCAGCACACAGGTGGAGTCGGCATAGACGTAGGTGAGCGTCGACACAGCCGTTCGATGACAGGCGGCGCGCGAACAAGTCCTGGCGATGCTCACGTCCAGACGCTACCCCCACTAGGGTGATCGTGTGACCGAGGCTCGCCGTCGCAGGCATATCGACCGCCACGGGCGCGGCATGCTCGGCCCGATCAGCCGGCCGAGCAGCTTCGCGCCGCGTGGTCTACCCCTGCAACGCTCGGCCGCGGCCCAGTTCGACGAAGTCGTCGCGATCGAGGTGACCCGGCTGGAGAAACGTCTCCCCCAGGTCGTCGCCCGGGTCGAGTTCGCCATCGAGGACGTTCCCAACCTCGACCTGCACGCCGGCCAGATCCCGCTCACCCACTCCACCGGCGGCACCTCCCACGAGCCCTACCGGATCGTCGTCTTCCGCCGCCCGATCGAACTCCGCGCCGAACGCTCCGGCACCAGCCTCGCCTGGCTCGTCCGCTCCGCCCTGGTCCTCGAACTGGCCGACGTCCTGGCCCTGTCCCCCGAACAAATAGACCCCGAGTTCGACACCGACGAAGACTGATCCTCACCTCGTACGTCGCACCCGCTTCGCGCCTCCTCCGTCGGCTGCTCGACCCACCCACCCCAGCTCGCCGCTCCTGCGTCGTTGCTCGTGACTGCGATCGCCTCGCGAAAGCAGCACCCAACCAACCCGGCGCAAGCACCTCGATACGAGGTTGGCGGTCAATGGGTATCAGTTGGCCTTTTATCGGTGGCCCGCCACCGCCTCCAGCTGATGACATTGCATCCATGTGGAGCGGTCTTCGGTCGAGGCAGCGTGCCTTGAGACTGCACCTGAAAACGGAGAAGACCTCATGGCAACGTTCATTCTCGTGCCCGGCGGCTGGCGCGGCGCCTGGTCGTACGACGCGGTGGTCCCGCATCTGGAGCGTGCCGGGCACACCGTTCACGCCCTGACCCTGACCGGTCTGCGGCCAGACGACGACATCGCGACGATCGCGACCGCCAACCTCGACACCCACGCTGACGACGTGTTGCAACTCCTGGATCGCGAACACATCACCGACGCGACGTTGGTCGGCCACAGCTACGGCGGCATGGTCATTGCTGCAGCCGCCGATCGTGCCGGCGGGCCGGATCACCCGCCTGGTCCATCTCGACGCCTACGTCCCACGCGACGGGGAGTCATGCTGGTCTCTAACGAGCGACGGCTACCGGCAGTTGTTCGCCAACGGCGCTGCGACCACCGGCTACGCCGTCCACCCGCGCGACGGCGCCGATCCCCGCACCCGCCCGCACCCCTTGGCCTCGTTCCTGCAGGCCATCCGCCTCACCGGCGCGGCGGCCCAAGTCCCCCGCCGCGAGTTCGTCTTCTGCTCAGGCTGGGACGGCACACCTTTCACAGAACTCCGCACCCGCCTCGAAGAGGATCCCGAGTGGCAGGTCCACCACCTTCCCACCGCCCACGACGCAATGCGCGAGGCACCAGAAGCCGTCGCTGCCCTGCTACTCGGCGAACCTGTCACGGCCGCGCTGACGCCCGGACGCCCAGCCTGTCTCTGAGGGCCACCCAACCCAGACTGCGAAACTTTAGGTGCCGCCACCGCAGACTCAGCCCCGAGGTAGCTGGGTGCCCCCAGTACGGGCGTCTTTGTGCACCGGCCGAGCATTCCACCTCCGGGAAACGCTCAACGGATGCACAGAGGCCGGCAATCGGGCAGCCGTCCACGCCTATGTGCACGGCCTGAGCATGCGATCGACCTTGAACGCTCAGGCGCTGCACAAAGACATCCGTGCTGCAGGCAACGGGAAGGGGCTTGCCAGGCGGGACGCGTCGGGGGCCGAGGGGAGGAGGCGAAACGGGTAGTTAGTTGAGCGCAGCCTTCGTGTCAGGCTGGGCGCCGAGTTGGGCTCGGAAGACCAGCGACGTGGTCAGCGGCCAGGCCGCCACCAGCGGGATGTCCGAGGATTCAGGCTTGGCCGGGGGCATCAAGGTCGCGCCCGCGACGACGTCGCCGCGGAGCTGTTCGACCATCAGGTAGGTCGGTTTGGTCTGCGGCTTGAAGGTGATCACGTTGGTCGCGCCGCCGACGACGTCGAGCGAGCGGGTCTGGACGACCTTGTCGGTCGCGTCGCGCAGCTCGAACCGTACGGCGGCCGATTCGCCCGGTGCCGTCACCTGAAGGACTACCGGCTGGTCGTGCGGCGGCAGTACGACGTACGCCGGTCCGCGCAGCGGGTCGGTCGCGCCGAGGGTGGAGAACTCGGTGACCGCGGAGTTCGTCATCCGGGTCGCGGCCGTCACCGGCTGGTCGGACGTGACCGTGATCGCCGACGCGTACTTCTTCAGCGCGCCCTCCAGCCGGATCACCTTGGTCGACCCGGCCGGGATCTGCATCGTCGACAGGTCGGCCGGCTTGAACGGTCCGTTCGGCCCGTTGATCGTCAGCGTCGCGGACGCCTGCAGGTCACCCGGGTTCACCACCGTGAGAATCCGTACGCCGCTCCCGCCGGCCAGCGCGGGCACGGTCACCTTGAGGGCGGGCTGGGTCGACGCGTTCAGCCAGTCGACTCCGGCCGGGCTCTTCCCGCTGCTCGCGTTGTCCCGGACAGCTGGTGCGACCCGGCCGCCGCTGGACACCACGTGCAGGGCGAGGTCCGGAAGCTTCACCACCTGGCCCAGGTAGATCTCGGCGGTGCCGTGGGCCGGTACTACGACGCCGCGCGCGTTCTGCACGTCCTGGACGCCGTTCGCCGCGTAGAACGTCACGTTCACCTCGGCATTGATGCTGTCCAGGTTCGTCAGCACGAGCACATCGCGACGACCCGCCGCGCCCGATGCCCCGACGAACCAGAAGTCCGAGCCGGGCACCTGGCAGGGCACGCTGGCCATGCCGCGGTTGACTCCTTCTTCGCCGACCGTGGTGCTCGTGGCTGCCGTGCCCGCGGCCAGCGGACCGGTACCGCGGATCGACAGCGTTTCCAGCTTCGGCGTACGGGCGGTGGAGGCGATCTTGCCGCGGGCCAGGACCGAGCCGACCGGGTCGGATGTGGCCGACAGCGGCGCGATCGTCAACGGTGTGGAGTCGCCGGCCGCGACCGGGGTGCCATCGGGCAGGCTCGGCGAAACGGCGTTCACCCAGGACTCCACCTTGCCGCCGGCACCTGGGACCGGGCAGGCCATCGCGGTGCGGTTGACCACTGTGCGAGTGGGCTCGTCGACGCCCTCCCCACGAGTCACCGGCGCCTTGGCGTGGGTCACGACGCCCAGTCCACCGACCACGCCCAGCGCGAGGACGCAGACGCCGAGGCGGACCCGGAGGTCGGACAGCAGGCTGCTCACGAGGACCTCCTCGCGTGCGTCCCGTGCGGCACGGCCACCGTACGGCGGGCAGCCGGCATGCAAGCGATCAGCGCGATGATCCAGGCGATGATTCCGAGCACCCGCCACAGGTTGCGGGTGGTGTCGTTCAGCGGCGCCTTGCCTTCGATCGAGGACCGGTCGATCAGCCAGGACGCGTCGTCGCCCTCCGCGCTGGCCCGGGTCAGACCCGGCAGCGAATCGAGGGTGGACATCAGCGTCGGGTCGACCGGCGCGGGCAGGTAGAGGTAGTCGACGTCGAGACCAGCCAACTGCCGCCCTTCCTCGCCACTGCCACCGCCACCGAGCGTCGACAGCACATCCGTGATCGGCTTGGTCTGTGCGGCTGTCGGCGCTGCCTCCAGCGATCCCATCCGTGGGCCGCCGTCGCGGACGAGCGCGAACCTCATCGGGCTGGCCGGCTCCTTGCGAACCACCAGGATCGACGCGTTCTGCGGCGGTCCTTGCGAGGACTGCAGGTACGCCGGGAGATCCTGCTCGGGTCCCCGCCGGAGCGGGCCGTCGTCACCGCGCACGAGCCAGAACCCTGCCGTGGCGAGGGTCGTCACCAGGACAACGCCGAGCACACCCTGGATGAGCAATACGCGCGACTTCCCGACCGAGTCCCAGGCCACGGTGACCGCGATGATCCAGCCGGCGCTCATCACGAACATCAGCGGTCCGCTGCCACCACCGAGCCGGCTCGCCACCAACGTGCCGACCATGCCGGCCAGCGCCACGAGCCAGCCGAGCAACTCGTACCGCTGCCGCGACTCGCGAGTGAGAGCCAGCAGGGCCACCAGAATCAGCGGTACTGCGAGCCACCACGGCGCGGGCGCGCCGACCGGCGTACCGGTCAGCAGCCGGGCGATGCTGTCGCCGGGGCCGACCGATGCGGTCGGCGGGCCGCCGGCTTCCTGGCCGAGCCGGGACGGGTGCAGCACCAACTGGATGGTCCACGGCAGAACCAGCACCAGCCCGAGGAAAACCGAGAAGACGAGCTGACGACCTTGCCGCCGCCAGCCGAGTCCGAGCAGAGCACCCGCGATCAGGGCGACCCCAGCCAGTAGACCCAGTGCGGGAGTGAAGGCGAACAGGACGGCCTGGCAGATCCCCGCGAACCACGCGGCCCGCCAACTGCCCTGGATGACGACCCGGCGACGCCTGGCGACCGTGTGCACAGCAGCGCCGAGCAGTGGCAGCACGATCGCCGCCACACAGGTCCCGAGCCGCCCCTGCGAAATCGCCCCGTTGGTGAAGACCGCCAACCCGTACGCCGATGCGCCCCACGCTCGGGCGACCCGATCGACCACGAAGGCGCGCAGAAGCGCCCAGGCGGCCAGCGCGGCCAGCGGAATCGCACCCAGCAGCAGCACGTTCGTCGCTCCGGACGGGCCGAAGGTGACGGTGGACAAAGCCCAGAACTGGGAAAGCCAGGCAGGCGGAGTCACTCCGTCCGGCGCGGATGCCGCCGCGTGCCAGAGCGCGCCGAGGCTCTCATGCGGCGGCAGCAGCAGGTGCGACCGCAGTACGCCGCCTCCGATCAGGCTGCGGGCGGCCACCAAGGCGCCGAGGAACAGGAAAGCCCAGGCCACCAGGAACGGCCGGCGGATCAGCTGCCGGCGCCAGCGCGGCTGGTCGACCGCGACGCGGGCAGTGCTCTTGGCCCGGCGGGCCGTGGTGACGACCTGCTCCTCGGGCTCGTCGGCCCAGGCTTCGCGGAGCCGTTCGGAGATCGTGCCGCCGGTTTCTTCCAGGTTGTGCCGCAGCGCGTGCACCGATCGGCCGAAAAGCGTCTTGATGTCGTCGTACGGAACCTGGTCGAGGTTGCGGCGGTCCTTGCGGGCCTGGGTCCAGCCACCCGCGAGCACGGTGCCGAGCAGCGCGGTCCATTCGTCGACGGCGCCCGAGGGCGTCTTGCCGAGCAGGAACCACAGCGACCGGAACGTGGCTCCGACCAGGAACCTGAGGACCAGCAGCGGAAGCAGCTTGGCCGGCGCGTTCGCGAGCACGGTGTAGTAGGCGTGGGCGCGGTCGAGCTGGTACGCGTGCCGCCTGGTCCCGGCCAGTGCGCGCTCCCCCGTGGCGGCGGCCTGCGCGTGGTAGACGACCGCGTCGGGGGCGACGCCGACCTTGAAACCGGCCCGGCTGGCCCGCCAGCCGAAGTCGATGTCGTCGCGGAACATCGGCAGCCGCGGGTCGAATCCCTTCAGGGACTCCCAGACGTCGCGCCGGACCAGCATTCCGGCCGAGCTGACCGCGAGCACGTTCCGCGGCTGGTCGTGCTGGCCCTGGTCGAGCTCGCCGTTCTCGATACCGGTGTCGCGGCGACCGCCGAGCGAGGTGGTGACGCCCACCTCGAGCAGTTCGCGATCACGCGGCCACAACCGGAGCTTCGGCCCCCAGACGGCCGTGTCCGGGGACGACGTGGCCTGCAGCAACAACTGCTCCAGCGCCTTCGGAGCGGGCGCACAGTCGTCGTGGAGCAGCCAGAGCCACTCGACCACCGGCATGTGCCCGTCGTCGCCGTACGGC
Source organism: Kribbella qitaiheensis (assembly GCF_014217565.1). NCBI lineage: Bacteria > Bacillati > Actinomycetota > Actinomycetes > Propionibacteriales > Kribbellaceae > Kribbella > Kribbella qitaiheensis. The sequence continues at coordinate 5,781,937 of NZ_CP043661.1, read as the reverse complement.
CCGACAGCGGACGGCACCGGGGCGAACCCGACCGTCTCGAGGCCACGGGCGACCGCCGTACCGAAGCCGGTCCGGGCGGACAGGCTGACGACCGGCTCGACCGCGGGCATCGTGGCCAGCAGTTCGGCGGTCTCGTCGGTGGAGCCGGTGTCGACCGCGATCAGCCGCTCGGGGCGGCGGCCGAGTGCCCACAGCGCCTCGGTCAACCGCGGGAGCCAGGCCGCACCTTCGTGCCCGACCACGACCGCGGTGACGACATGCCGGACCGGCGCGCGACCCATCGGGTCATTGGTGAGGTCGGTCGGGAAGTCGACGGAGTCGAAGAAATCCCAGCCGGCCGGAGCTTCTGGTTCCATGCGGAGCAGTAACACCTCAGGGGTTGGACGGCCTGCCTCGACCTGCTCAGGCCGGGGCGAGGACTGAGCTTACGCGAACCCCGGTGGTGCCCCTACACGGCCGCGGGCCCCGGTGGACAGTGTCCGGCCGGGGCCTACGCGCTAAGGAAGTTTGTGTTGACTTGGTTGAACGGCTGCACCGACGACGGCGGGGTGGCAGGGCACCACCACGCGCCGATGGATCAGACGGCCTTCTTCTTCAGCTTGCGGCGCTCCCGCTCCGACAGACCGCCCCAGATTCCGAAGCGCTCGTCGTTCTGCAGTGCGTACTCCAGGCATTCGCCCCGTACGTCACACCCGAGGCAGACCTTCTTCGCCTCGCGAGTGGAGCCGCCCTTCTCCGGGAAGAAAGCCTCTGGATCGGTCTGGGCGCACAGCGCCCGTTCCTGCCAGTTCGGCTCCTCCTCGATCGCCTCACCGTCGACAATCGCCATCAGCGTTTCTGTCACGGTACGACCTCCTCGACCCTGTTCGTTCCCCTGTACATGTGGGCTTGCGGTCCCACATGCCTGACCTCGACCGTTCTGTGTGCTGAAAACGGTCCCCGATACCGAGTGTCCAACGAACGACACGGTTGAAATTACATTCCTGCAATCCACGAAAGTCAAGCCGTGGTCTGCTATTGGCATCATCCGCAACACGGCTGCAAAAGAACGAGAGGCCTGCGTATACAGGCCTCTCGCTCACAACCGGTGCCTTGCGAAGGGATCTGCGAGAAGTTTCGCCGCCCCTTCGGCAAGGGCTTGCTGCCTTGTCAGGAAGGCTGGGACCACCAGCCCTGCTGGCCTGCCTGTCCCTGCTGGTCCGGCTCGCCGTCCTTCGGTGCGTCCGAAACGTGCGGCTCTACGCGGGTTTCGTCGGCTGCCTCGGGCTCGGGCTGGGCGTCCGCGACAGGAGCGTCGGCAGGAGTCGCGGCAGGCGTGTCCTCTGCCTGCCAGGACTGTTCGGCCGGCTGCCAACCAGGCTCGGCCGACCAGGACTCACCCTGGGCTGCCGGCGTTTGCTGACCCTGGTCGGCACCCTGCCACTCGGGCTGACCCTGCTGGCCGTACTCCTGACCGGCCCACTGCTGCGGAGCCGCGTCCTGCCCGTGCTCCTGACCTGCGGACCACTGCTGCTCCTGCGGCCACTGCTGCTGTGCTGCCTGGTCCTGACCGCCCCACTGCTGCTGGCCCTCAGGGCTCCACTGCTGGGTCGGCTCGGTGCCGTGAGCTTCAGCAGACCAGGCCTGCTCTGCCGGCTGCTGCTCGGCGGCACCTGCGTGCGGCTGGGCCTCGGCGTCGCCGGCAGACCAGGCCTGCTGCTCGCCACCCTGGCTCCAGTTCTGCTCCTGCGGCCACTGCTCGCCGCCTTGCTGTGCTGCCGCGTAACCACCGGCAGCACCCGCGGCCGCGTCGGCGCCCGCGTTGTAAGCGCCGTACTGGCCGCCGTCCTGGCCGTACTGCGCGCCACCCTGCTGCGCGCCGTACTGGCCGTACTGCTGCTGACCCTGCGCCGGGTACTGGCCGCCGCCCTGCTGGCCGTACTGCGCGCCTTGCTGGCCACCCTGGCCACCCTGGCCGCCGTACTGGCCGCCCGGGCCGGCGAACTGGCCTTGCTGCCCGGCCTTCGGTGCGCGGACCGGAACCGGCAGGCTCTGGAAGGTCCGCAGGATGTAGAGACCGGCCACGCCGAGCAGCGCGAGACCGGCGAGACCGAAGAGGAAGCTCACGATCTTGGTCGCGGCGCCGTCCGCGTCGTCGCCGAAGACGGCGAACACGGCGATCAGGCCCACCAGCACGTACACACCGGTGATGGACAGCGCCGCCAAGGTGACGAGGCGCGCGTTCGGCGTGTGCTCACCGGCCTCGGTCACCAGCCAGACGGCAGCCGACAGGACGACCACCAGCACCAGTCCGACGAAGGACGGCGGGATGGACGTGTGGAGCACGACAGCGCTGGCGGAGGTGAACCCCGCGTCGCCGACGAATAGTGAGATCAGCGAGGCCAGCGCCCAAAGGCCGGCGAAGGCGAGCAGGATGTACGCGACCGGCTCTCTGAGCTTCTTGGTTGCGTCGGTAACCACGAGGGCTCCTCGGGATGTTGGGGGGCCGTGCAACTTGATTGATACTCGGTGCACATAGTTCGGACCCACGGCAGCATAGTCGTGCGGTGGTTCGTTGCTTTGACGACTCGTGGAGACTGTCCCCATGCGATTGACAGTGCTTGCCGGTGGCGTCGGTGGATCCACCTTCCTGCGCGGCCTGCTGGCGGCCCGCCCCGACGCCGAGATCACCGTGGTCGGTAACACCGCCGACGACATCACCCTGTTCGGTCTCCGGGTCTGCCCGGACCTCGACACGGTGATGTACACGCTCGGCGACGGCATCTCGAAGGAACGCGGCTGGGGCCGCGAGGACGAGACCTGGGTGGTGAAGGAAGAACTCGCGGCGTACGGCGTGGAGCCGAGCTGGTTCGGCCTCGGCGACCGCGACATCGCCACCCACCTGGTCCGGACCCAGATGCTGGACGCGGGCTACGGCCTGACCGCCGTGACGGAGGCGCTCTGCGCCCGTTGGGAGCTGCCGGTGCGGCTGCTGCCGATGAGCGACGACCGGGTCGAGACCCACGTGGTCGTGGACGACCCGGAGAACCCGGGCACCCGCAAGGCGATCCACTTCCAGGAGTACTGGGTCCGGCTGCACGCCGAGGTCCAGGCCCACCAGATCCTCGCGATCGGCCAGGACAAGGCGAAACCGGCCCCCGGCGTACTGGATGCCATCGCCACCTGTGACGCGTTGATCCTGCCGCCCTCGAACCCGGTGGTCTCGGTCGGCACCATCCTCGGCGTCCCCGGGATCCGGGAGGCGGTGCGGGAGACGGCCGCACCGGTCATCGGGGTCTCGCCGATCATCGGCACCAGTCCGGTCCGCGGCATGGCCGACAAGGTGCTCGCGGCGATCGGGGTGGAGTCCACAGCGGGCGCCGTAGCCCGGTACTACGGGTCGCGCGCGGCCGGCGGCGTACTGGACGGCTGGCTGATCGACACCTCCGACGCGGCCCAGCTCGAATCCATCGCCGCGGCGGGGATCCACGCCCAGGCCGTGCCGCTGTGGATGAACGACGAGCCGACGACGGCCGCGATCGCCACAGCAGCGGTGAACCTGGCGGAAGCAGTGCGGCGATGAGGAAGCATCTCGAGGTCTTCCCGGTCATCGGCGTGCCCGAGATCGGATCCGGCAGCGATCTGGCCGGTCTGATCGGCGAGCTGGCCGATCTGCGCGACGGTGACGTCGTCGCGGTGACGTCGAAGATCATCAGCAAGGCCGAGGGCCGGCTCACGCACGGCACCCGGGACGAGGCGATCGACGCCGAGCTGGTCCGGGTGGTGGCCCAGCGTGGCGACACCCGGATCGTGCAGACCCGGCACGGCCTGGTGATGGCCGCCGCCGGCACCGACACCTCCAACACGGCGCCCGGCACGGTCCTGCTACTGCCGGTCGATCCGGATCTGTCCGCGCGCGCTCTCCGCGTCGCCTGGAAGAAGCGGTACGACGTGAACGTCGGCGTCGTCATCACCGACACCCTCGGTAGGCCCTGGCGGAACGGCCAGACGGACCTGGCGATCGGCGCGGCCGGGATCCAGGTGCTGGAGGACCTCCGCGGCAGCACCGACAGTCACGGCAACGTCCTCGCCGTCACCGAGCCGGCCATCGCCGACGAGATCGCGGGCGCGGGTGAGCTCGTGAAGGGCAAGGCCGACGGCGTACCGGTCGCCGTACTGCGGGGCCTGGCTGACGTCGTTCTCCCCGTCGGGGAGCACGGGACCGGGGCGCGGGCGCTGGTCCGGGATGCCGAGATGGACCTCTTCAGCCTGGGCACGAGGGAGGCCGCGCGAGCCGCAGTACTGGCTCGTAAGGCTCCGACCGGGCCGCGGGAGGTGGATCCGGCGTTGTGGGCCGGGCTGCTGGTCGACGACGAAGATGTCCATATCGAGCTGCTGGACAGCGCGATCACGGTCTTCGGGGACGAGCCGGTGGCCGTCGGTGTGATCGCCGAGCGGCTCGCGGTCCTCCTGCACGCCGAGGGGTACGGCGTCGCCGTCCGGACCGGTCCGGGGAGTGAGGCAACGGTCACGTTCGGCTCACGAACGCGATAGCTTTCTAGGCAACTTCTCAGGGTCGCTCAGTACACTTCCGGTGCACGGCGGCGCCGAGACCGCCCTGATCAGGGAAGACCTTTCACTGTGGGTAAGTCTCAGAAGCACTCGCGCCGCGAGCTGATCGAGCAGATGCAGCGCGACCAGGGCCCGGGCCGACAAGCGCCGTACCTGGATCATCGTGGCCGCCTCGATCCTGGTCGGCCTCGCGATCATCGCCTACCCGGCGGTCCGGCTGATCCAGGACTCGAAGACGAAGAACCTGGCTGTCGCGGATCTCGGTGTGGCGGCCGGCTCCGCCTCCTGCGACAAGCCCACCGACGACAAGGCGAGTGGCACCCAGGACCACAAGCCCGAGGGGACCGTGATCCAGTACCCGGTCTCGCCGCCGTCGTCCGGCCCGCACTACCCCGTCTGGGCGCCGTTCGGGAAGAAGTTCTACACCGCCGACGACCGCCCGGCGGTGCCGAACCTGGTGCACAACCTCGAGCACGGCTACACGATCCTCTGGTACAACGAAGCGACCGCGAAGAACAAGGACCAGATCGCCCTGATCGAGAAGATCTCCAAGGCGAAGCTGCCGGACAGCTCGAACGGCAAGTTCATCGCCGCGCCGTTCCGTGAGTCCGACGGGCAGCTGCCCTGGCCGGACGGCAAGAACATCGCGTTCTCGCACTGGAGCGGGATGGGGGCCGACGGCAAGACGGCCTTCGGTCACCGCCAGTTCTGCGGCTCCGTCAGCGGTGCCGCGCTGGCCGACTTCATGGCCAAGTACCCGTCGACCGACGCGCAGGAGCCGAACGGCGGCTGAGCCGGTCAGTAGTTGAGCCGGTTCAGTAGTTGAGCCGGTCGGTAGTGCTGAGCCGCGTAGTAGTTGAGGCTTCACCGTCTGCGTTAGTCTTCGGGCTTTGCGGACCGATCCTGGGAGTGGCATGGCCAAGGTAGAGCAGTCGCGGCGCGAGCTGATCGAGAAGATGCAGCGCGACCAGGCACGGTCCGACAAGCGCCGGACCATGCTGATCGTCTCCATCTCGATCCTGGTCGGGCTCGGCATCATCGCGGTGCCGGCGGTCAAGCTGATCCAGGACTCGAAGGCCAAGAGCCAGGCCATCGCCGACATCGGGCCGAAGGCCGCCGCGGCCTCTTGCGACGCTCCGACCGACGACCCGGCCGGCAAGTCCGCCGACCACCGGCCGGACGGCGAGAAGATCGCGTACGCCGTGTCGCCGCCGTCGAGCGGGCCGCACTACCAGACCTGGGCGCCGTTCAGTAAGAAGTTCTACTCCGCCGAGGACCGGCCGCCGGTGGAGAACCTGGTGCACAACCTCGAGCACGGCTACACCCTGCTCTGGTACAACGACGAGATCGCCAAGGACAAGCACAAGCTGGCCACGATCGAGAAGCTCGCCAAGGCGAAGCTCCCCGACGCGGCCGACGGCGGCTTCTTCATCGCCGCCCCCTTCCACGCCACCGACGGCGCCGCCTGGCCGGCCGGCAAGAACATCGCCTTCACCCACTGGAGCGCCGGCCCCGAAGGCCAGTCCCTGGGCCACCGCCAATTCTGCGGCGACGTGAGCGGCGAAGCCCTCACCACCTTCATCAACAAGTACCCGGCCAAAGACACCCAAGAACCAGGCCTCCGCTAACGCTTGGCGGGTTGAGTGCGCGGCGGGTCGTACCAGGGCCTGCGCTAACGCGAGGCAGGTTGAGTGCGCGGCGGGTCGTACCAGGCCTAGCGATTGGCATGTTCGGACGGGGACCCGGGCGACTGTGTCCTCGCCCGCGATCCAGGTGGAACCCGCGGGCGCCGCTTTCGCAGCTCGTGGCCCGATGCCACCTCGTCACTCGCGACGAGGTGGCATCGATCCGGGACCGGTTCAGCGGCGCGTCTTCGGCACCTCGATCACCCATCGCACGCCGCGGTCTGATGTCTCGGTGTCAACGATGCGGCTGAGCGCCCGTTTCGTGAGGAGTCGCTGCAGATCATCGTCGTACCTTGCGATGACATCAGCGGTCTCCGACAAACTCAGACCCGATGGCAGCTCGCGGCTGATGACGAAGCAGTCCGCCTCCTCCTCCAGGCGGGGCATCGGGTCCTCGACGAGAGGCTTCAACGGAACCGCAGGCAGCTCACCTTTCACGCCTACGGGCACCGGCGAGCCGAGTCCCTTCCGTTCGCCCGCCAACTGAAGGGCTTCCAGCACGAGCGGTTGCAGGTAGGCACGGATCTCGGGGACAGTCGCATTCGCGAGCTCCGGCCATACCACCGAATAATCCACGGTGAGCAGCCGGCCGGTCTCGGCGACGGACTGGCGCCGACGTCCCTTCTTCTCGGCCCGGAACTCGAAATCGATCGAGATCCGCTCGTAGCCGTTCTGAAGCAGCCAGCGCGCGCCGTCGAACTCCGCGAGCACCTCAGCCTCAACACCCGAGCAAGCCTCGATAACGCGGTGCTGCGCCACGCCGGAAAAGTCCGGGCCAGACGTCCCATGATGCGAGCCGCCGACCAACTGCAACCAGCGTATAGTCATCGGCCACTCGTCCACTGACCTGGCGGGTATACACCGTATCGGGCCTTATAGGCCTGCACCATGCCATGCTCCCAATTCAGCGCCCTTGCTCTGCTACCGAAGAACAGAACTCGTCTGATCTCGCACCGTGCCGCCTTCATCATCCTCCTACAGGTCTTGAGCTGACCTCTCGGCCTTGCCATGTAGTTCACTGCGGATGAGACACCATACTTCCAGACCTGCCACCTGTTCTTGTACCGGTAGTAGATGGTGTATCCGATGGATCGTCCCTTATATTTCTTGCTATTTCGGTGAACCTTCTCAACACGATCCGCAATGTAGTCGAGATGCTTGGTATCTCGATGCCCGGGGCCGGAGTAGCTCGCCCCCGAGGTCTTGCCGCGGCCGTTCTTGGCGGCGCGGGTGGCTTTGTTGTTCCCGCGGACTTCACTGTAGACGACGAACCCGCCGACAACGATGAGGAAGACCAGGCATATGCAGTGACCGTCGAGGTCGTATTGATTAACCGGATCCGTGGGATACGTGTAGTCATTGCTGTTGCCACCGGGAACTGGATCGGTCGACGTGAACAGTGCGGTCGCAGCGTTGTAAACGCGCGAGCCCATCAGGACCAGGCCGGCACCTGAGGTCGCCCGCTCCTGCGCGCCGAGCCACCCGTAATTTACCAGCCCTGTCGATATGTTGTTCCCGGCAGAGACGACGCCGTATTCATCGTAATTGCTCCAGCCTTTGATACCACCCGCTGATTGGGTGGGGGCATCCCACTCGACTGTTGTCACCGAGTCCCCGTGCGGGTCGTTCAAAGTCAGCTGACCGCCGCCTGCCTGATCGACGATCAAGCCGAGGTCTCCGCCGACGACATCGACGTATCGGTTGGCGATCGCCCCTTGCGTTACCCAGGTCGGATTGTCGGAAGTATTCGTGTAGTGCCTGCTGAGAACCGTCGTCGTGCCGGCAGTCGTCGTTGCTTCCGTGGCTCGGCGATCGAGTGCATCCAGGGTGTAACTGGTTGTTGTGCCCCCTTGGGTGATCGACCTGGCGAGGTCGTTGTCGAAGTAGGCGAGGGCGATGTCACCGCTCGCCGGCCGCGGTGCGTCTGCGGCCGGGAGGTTGGTGGTGCGGCCCAACGCGTCATAGGCGTAGGTGCCGGTTCCGTTGGCGCCTGTGACGGGCCGATCTGCGGTGTCGAAGGCTCGAGTAACGACGGTTGCCCCGACTGTGGTGCAGGAGCCGTCGGCAGCCGGGAGGGCGGTTGCCTTCGATTGGCGGTTGTCGTTTGCGTCGAAGCCGTAGGTGCGGGTGACACACGCGGGTGTCTGTGCTGGGTCGGTGACGTCGACACCGGAGGTGGCAGCCGAACGGTCGTTGACCTGGGTGAGACGGCCAGCGTTGTCGTAGGTGTAGCGGCGGTCGTAGGGGGTGCCTCCCCCGGAGCTGCCGGTAAAGGCGTTGCCGTCGGGAGTCCAGACATGCGTCACGCGGCCGGTGATGTCGTTTTCGAGTGACCAGGACAGCCAGGGGCCGTCGGGGTCGACAGTGGTAGAGCCGTCGGGGTCGATGGTGGTGACCTGGCCGGTGTACCGCAGGCCGGTGGACTGACCGGAGCTGTCGATGTCGTTGTACTCGGAGACGCCACCGGGCAGTTTCTGCACGGTCAGCGCGCCATCCAGGTCGTAGGCGCCGGTGGAGGTCCAGGTATTTCCTGCGGTCGCGACGTCGAGCTTGGTGACCAGTCGACGGGTCTCGACTGCGCCGGTCGCATCGACTCCGCCATAGGTGTAGGTGGTCGTTCCGTTCCCGTCGACGACCTGAGCGGCATCGCCGGCCGCGTTGTAGGTCGTGGTGGTCTCCGACTCACCGCTGAGTTTGTAGGTGACCGGACGGCCCCAGCCGTCGTAGCCCGTCGTGGCTGAGCCAGCCGTCGTTCCGTTGGCATTCAGCGCAGTGGCGACGGTCGCCAGACCTGTTACCGGGTCATACGTCGTGTCCTTGTTGGTTGCTGGGACAGAGTTGGCCAGCCCTGTAGTGGTGGTCGTGCTGCCCTTCATCCGCCCGTCCGGCAAGTACGTGATAGCAGTCGTGCGGCTGACCGGGCCCGAGGATTCGACGACGGTCTTCGGGGCGAGCAGGTAGGTGAAGTCGACCGTGGTGGCAGCCGGCAACGTCGGAGTGGTACCGCCGGAGGCGGTGGTGGGTTGGGCGGCCGGGTAGGACTTGCATTCCAAGCCGGCCCATTGCGGCTTGCCGCCGCAGCTCGGTGACTGGCTGTTGGCAGCGGTGGTGTAGTAGACGGTTTTGGTGGTACCGGCGTCGGCGCCGTTGGACGCGGGCTGCCGGGATTCGATCGCCTTGCCTTCGGCGTCGTAGCGAGTGAATTTCACGATGTCGCCGGCACTGTTGATGCCGTCGAGGTCGACATCGGTGACCGTCTTGCCTGCCAGGCCAAGCGCCCAGCCGTCGGCGTCGCCCTGCGCTGCGGCGGAGTAGTCGGTCAAGGACCGGCCAGTGATCTCGAGGTCGGTGCCGGTGCCTGGGTCGTGCGCGTACGACGTTTCCGATGTGGTCAGGCGGTAAGGCAGCAACGTGTCTGGGTTGATGCCGCCGTTCGGCGCTCCCTGGTCGTACGCCGCGTGAGTGTGCGGCCGAACCCAGGTGACGGTTCCGTTCTTCAGCGTGGCATAGCGAGCCGGGCCATAGGTGTCAGTGGCCAGGGTGCCGGCCGGGGTCAGTACTGCGTCCTCCGCGGCGTTCATGATGTCGGAGTTGTAGACCGTGATGGTCGCCAACTGGTCGGCGGACGCAGCGGTGTCGATGACGGCACGCAGGGCGCGTTCGTCGAGCTCGCGGATCGCGCTGCCTTGCTCGTCGTAGTCGGTCGCCGCGTACTGCCATTGCCCCGCACCGTACTTCGCGGTGTTGACCGTGTAGCCGGCCGCGTCGGCGTATTGCAGGTCGGCGTACTGCCAGTCGGCGGCCGTCGGCAGACCTGAGATCGGATGATCGGGGCCGAAGACCGCGAAGCCGTTGGTCGGTGCGGACTTCTGGTTCCAGCGGCCCACGGAGGCCGCAGTGAGGTCCGGGAGACCGTCGCCTGACAGCGGTACGTCGTACACGTACTTGCCGAGTGTTGCGGTGCCACCGGCCGGATCACCGGCCGGACGGTCGCGGGTCACGCTGTCGAGCTTCTGGCGATCGCCGACGGTCACGTAGTTCAAGTGGAACGGGACCTGACCGGCCGGCTTGAGGGTTGCGAGATCACCGGCAGCGTTGTAGGTGTACTCCGTCGACAGACCCGAACGGGGATCGGTGACCTTGATCAGATCCGCGTTGCTGTCGTAGGTGTACGCCACGACCTTGATCGAGTCCACGCCGGCGCCGCCGGCCTTGTCCGGGTTGTAGATGTCGAGCCAACCCTCGCTCAACCGGACCCGGCTGCCCCCGATGGTGGTGTAGACGAACCGCAGTGCGCGGCAGCCGGGGTTCATACCGGTCAAGGGAGATGGCGCGTTGTAAGCGCCACACGTCACCCCCGGCGCGGCCGGGGCAAGGATGCGTACGACGCGGCCGTTGCCGTCATAGGAGTACGTCGTCTTGGACGCAACCCCAGGTTCAGCCACGCCGGTCGCACGGAACAGCGTCGTACCCGTAGCCGTTGGCGCCTCCGCAGGCAACCAGGTCGTGAAGGTACCGTCGTCCTCGACGTACGACAACACCGTGCTCGTACCGCTGCCGGTCACCTTCAGCTTCGACCCGTCAGTCTTCGTGTCGTCATCCACCGGCACCCAGGCACCCTGCTCGAAAGCCGCCGTCGTACGGCGCTTCCCGGACGGGGGCTGGTAGCTGAGCGTCGTCCCGTCACCATCGACCAGCACCAGCGTGCCGTCCAGCCGGGACGAGTCGACCACCTGCATACCCGCCGCACCCGCGTCCGCACCGTCGAACTGCGCGGTCCAGCCCGGACCGAACGCGCCAGTGATCTGGTCGTTCGGCGACTCGTACGTCATCAACGACCGCGAGATCGACAAGTCGGCGGTGTACCCCGGGACAGAGATGTCGGTCGCGGAAAGGTTGAACTCACCCGTCCACAACGCCACCTGACCAGGCCCGGCCCCGGAGGTCGGGAAACCGTCGCCGAAAGCATGGGGCAACCGCTGCACTGTCGTGTCCGGCGTCTGCGACCAGGTGCACTGCTCGATCGAGCCGTACTTGAAGCAGACCTGGACATCGAGCTTGACCGGAACTCGCGGATTCAACGGGGTCGGCTCGATCGCCGCGGTATCGGGGTCGAAGTCCAGGTTCGCGTCCGAAACGGCCTTCATGGTGTCCCACAACGTGTTGACCGCGACACCACCAGCACCGTTGTCACTGACCGGAAGCTCGGTGGAGTCCTCGTTCCAGCCGACCAGGTCGTCGGAACCGCCGTACCCCGCCACCCGCCACTTCACCCGCGCGGTCACGCTCGACGCGGTGCCCCTGGGCGGACCGGCGGCGGTGATCCGGATGTTGTCGGCAGTCGTGATCCGCGGGTTCGCAGGCGGCGAGGTAAGCGCCGTGCCGCCCCAGCCGAAGGTGTAGGTCTTGTTCGGCGAAAGCCTGCCGGCCGGGGTCTCGGCCTGGGTCACGATCGTGTGCAGACCAGCCTTGTTCCGCGGGAACGTCACGTCCCATTTCGCCACCGCCGGATCGCTCGAGGGCTTGAGCTTGATCTGGCCCTCAACCCCGCCCGGCTCCGCCGCCGGACGCTTCCCGTCGATGATCACCCGCAGATATCCCGGGGCGTTGTACCCCGTACCGGTCGCAGAGATCGTGCATTTCACATCCGCCGTCGGCGCCGTGTCCTGCCACGTCCCGTTCCCGTACGGCGCCGGACAGGTGACCTCAGGTTGCGCAGGAATCTGCGCACCGATCCGCAGCCGCTGGTTGTACCCGACCCACGGACCGTCGATCCGGCCGTCGTTCGCCTTCGCCCGGATGTACAGCAACGTGTTGTCCGGCAGGTCGGCCGCCGGACGGCAGCCGGCCGTCGTACCCGAGGCGTAGACGGACGACGTACAGGTTCCCTTCACACTCAGCGTCGGGCCCGAGCCGGTGTAGAACTCGAAGATGTACTTGACCGTGTTCCCGTCCGGGTCGGTCGCCTTGGTCCGCACCCACGGGCGCAGCGACGCCGAGTACAGCCACGAGGTGGTTTCACCGGGCGCGGCGTAGGCGACCGCTTCGCTCGGCTCGACGGTCGCCGGCGCGTTCGGCGGCCGGTTCCACGTGAACGACACAAACGGATCCGTGGCCGACTCGGTCGACCTGAACCGCTTCCAGTACGCCGCATCCGACTCACTCGCCGCCTTCAACGCAACACCGACCGTCCCCGCCGGAGTCGTCGACCAGGAACGCGCCAGACTCGTCATCGGGATCCCGACCCGGCCCGCCGCACACGCACTCGAGAACCCCTTGGCGAGGCTCGCCGTCCCCGACAACGTCGGCGAGATCGTCGGCTGGTTGGCCCAGGTCGTCGCAGTCGACGCCGGCGACGACGCATACAGGTTCACCGCCGTCGGAGTACAGGTGGTCGCACCGTCCTGATACAGCGACAGCGTCGCCGACACGATGTCCTTGCCTTGGAACGGACCCGACCCGAAGTTGAAGAACGTTCGCTCCTGATGCGTCCCGTTCTTCCCGACCCGCAACTCGGTCCACGCGGACAGGTCGGTGTCAACGCTGGTCTGGACGAAGGTGTCGAAAGACGGTGCCGCCGTTGCGGCCACATACGTCGGGTCAACTGTGATCGGGAACGCACGCTTGGGGTCCATGAACCACGTCTTGTCCGGCGCGACCACCAGTGTCGCCTTACCCGGCGACACCTGCTCGACGGACACGTTCACCAAAGTCTTGTTCACCGGGTCCCCGGTCGCCGGATCCGTCACGGCATCCCACATGTACGCCACCGGAATCCGGCCCTGTACGACGTTCTTCGCATCGACGAACTCGATCACGCCACTGTGACCGATACGCGCGGTGAGGCCCTTCGTACGCAACGGGAACCGCCACACCGGCGCCGCGGCCGGGCGCGACTTCACCACGAAATCGGTCTCGAAACCGGACCTTCGTGCATCCAGGGTCAGATCCACACCCGGCTGCACCTCGCCGTACGTCGCCTTCGTTCCAGCAATGGTCGGCTCCGGCAACTTCCACGCCGCCAACCACTCCACCGACCGGCCCGTTCCCGCAGTCGCCGACGCAAACACCCCACCAGCAGCAGAGCGCTTGCCCAGCCTGACTCCGAACTTGTGGCCCTTGGGCGCGACGGTGCCATCCGCGGTCTTTGCGAGGTCCAGATTGATCGATTGCCATTGCCCGGCCGCGTTCTTGTACCGCACCGGCGCCATGTGCGCGTCGGTCGTCAGAGTGCCGTCCGGATTCGCCCAGGTCGTCGCGGTGTCGGACCGCATCGCTTCGACCTCGACCTTGGAGCCCTGCGACCGCGCAGACACCATTGCCGATACCAGATCCGGCCGCGAGGCAACCTTTGCAGCGGGCGGTGGCGGGTCTGCTGAGGGAGCAGCCTCGGCCGGTTGTCTGGCCTCGAGACCAGCAACCAGGAGCGCGAACGTTACGGCAACGGCCACGAGCCGTGGGAACCACTGCCCACGGACAGACCGCTTACGGTCCAAGTTGTACACGGGACAACACCAGCCTCACGCCGGCCAAGGAGGACAACCACGTCGACTGGGACAATCGCCGGGCGGCCAGCATGGATGACATCGCGCCCTCGCGCCGTGCCGTTACCCGAATTGCATCAAGTTGCAGAAACGGCCCGTACTCTCCTCGCAACCCCGAGTGGGACGGAGGCCTGCCGCGCGCGGACCTCGGTCGGAGTACGGGTTAGATGTAGCGGGTGGCGTGGTCGGACTGGACCTGGGCTACCAGGTCTTTGACTCGTTCGCCGTCGGCCAGTGGGCAGACCAGGGTTACGTCGTGGGTGTGGACGATGATGTGGCCGGTCAGGCCGACTGCCGCGATCAGGTGGTCGGGGTCGTCGGTGACGATCACGTTGTCGTGGGAGTCGAGCAGGCAGCTGACTGCGGTGCCGTCGTGACGGTTGCCCTCGGCATCGACCTCGTAGGTGCCGGCCAGCGCGGCCCAGGAGCCGACGTCCAGCCAGTGCACCGGCATCGGGATGACGACGACGTCCGCGTCGACCTTGCCCTGCGAGGCCGGCTCCATCACGGCGAAGTCGACGCTGATCTTGCGCAGCCCCGGGTAGATCGCGCCCAGCTCGGCATCGCGCACAGGGGTGTCCCAGACCGCCGCGACCTGACGCAACTGCGCGGCCGACTCCGGCAGCAGCGCGTCGAGCACGCTCAGCACGGTCTCGGCGCGCCAGACGAACATGCCGGAGTTCCACCAGAACCGCCCGGTCGCCAGGTACTCCTCGGCCGTCGCGCGATCCGGCTTCTCCCGGAACCGGTCCACGACGTACGCCGAAGTGCCGTCGATGGCGTCACCACGTTCGACGTACCCGAGGCCGGTATGCGGATGGGTCGGCTCGATCCCGAAGGTGACCAGCGACCGCGGCCGCTGCTCGACCAGCTCGAACCCGCTCTCGATCGCGGCCCGGAACTCCGCCTCGGGCGTGATCAAGTGGTCCGACCCGACGATCGCCAGCACCGCGTCGGGATCGTTGCGGGCCACGACGGCCGAGGCCAGGCCGACCGCGTTCGCCGTGTCCCGGCCGACCGGTTCGCCGATGATGTTGTGCTCACCGAGCTCGGGCAACTCCTCGCGGACCAGGTCCGTGTGGGCAGCCACCGTGCAGACGTAGACGTTCGCCGGGTCGACCAGCCCTTGCAGCCGGTTGTACGCCACCCGCAGCAGCGAGTTCCCCGCCGCCAGCGGCAGCACCTGCTTGGGCTTGTCGGCCCGGGACAACGGCCACAGCCGCGTCCCCGAACCGCCGGCCAGAATCACCACGTTTCGCATGAGGACGAACCTTACCGGGCGAACCCAGTCACCGATCGCCGGAACCGACCAGTGTTGAGCTGGTATCAACGCCGAGCCCGCGCCCGAAGTACGGGCTGAGGCTGTTGGGCAGCGGTTACCCGGCCGGCGGCGTATGCGTACTGGGGCCGGAGCTGACCGGGCAGGGGGCCGAACGGGCGGCGGTGTCGGCTTCGGTGGCGGGCTGCGGGATGCGGAGGTGACCGAGGTCGGCGGGTACGGGACCTTCCGGGACCCAGAAGCGTTCGGACTCGCCGTCGATACCGGTCGCCGGGGCGTCGGTCAGGCGGAAGCGGTCGCGCAGCCGCCCGTAGAAGTCGGTGGGACGGAGCCGGACCAGCCGCAGCCGCCGTACTGAGCCGTAGACCCCGATCCAGTCACCCGGGTCCAGAATCCCGCGCAGCTGGCCGTCGATGCTGACCGCCGCCTGCCCGGAATGCGGCAGCACCCGCAGCCCCAGCGGCTCATCCGGTGCCGCCACGACAGACCGGTTGAACGTCATGTGAGGCGCAACGGGGGTGAAAACGACCGCCTCCAAGCTCGGCGAGAGCACCGGGCCCGCCTGCCGCGAAGCTGTACGCCGTACTGCCGGTCGGCGTCGCCACGATCAAAGCGTCCGCCGAGTACGACGCCAACAGACGCCCGGCGAGGTAGACGCCCACGCTCACCTGGTGGTCACGGGCCAGCTTCTCCACCACCACGTCGTTCAGGGCGGTCACGTCCAGCGCCACACCCCACCCGTCTCCCTCGACGGTTTCCGGCCGTACTGAGGGCGGTGGGAGCGCAGGGCCGTGTCCGTATCGCAGCAATGCGTCTATACCGGTCGGGATCTCCAGCGGGCGTGACGATCGCATGGTGAGCGTCATCCGCTCCTCGATCGTCGCGCTGCCGTGGTGGACCGCTTCCAACGCCTCCTCGACGTCGCTGCAAGCCACCTCGGTCAGGAAGCCCACCTTGCCGAGGTCGACGCCCAGCACCGAGGCGTCGTTCTTCGCAGCGATCCGGGCGCCGCGCAGGAACGTGCCGTCGCCACCGAGCGTGACGACGAGATCAGGACTGCCCGCGTGATGCAGCTCGTCCATCCCACCGCGGCGGTGTTCGTGCTGCTTCCAGACATCGATATCGGTACAGCCGATGTCATGCCGCCGGCACCACTCCCGAACCACCTCGGCAGCCTGAACAGCGAGCGGACGACCCTGATGAACAACGAGCCCGAGACGTCTGACAGCCACAGTTGAACTCCTCCGACGAATTGCGACAACCGTAGTCCGTAGGTCCAGCCACCCCGTTCGCTCGTCCACAGGTGCAGGACCCCCTGCCCCCTCGAGCTCACAGCCCGAGCCCGAGCCCCCTTACGTCCGAACAGCAGAGGGTCCTGCCCCACGGCTCTTCGGACGCAAGGACTCAGGAGGCGGCCGGCGGGTGGAGGGCGGCGTTGATGATCGGGTCGGTCTCGTCGTCGAACTCGCCGATGACCTCTTCCAGCAGGTCTTCGAGCGCAACCACGCCGACCGGCTCCGAGCCCTGCTGGACGACGGCCAGCTGGGAGCGTTCGTCACGCATGATCCGGATCGCGGCGGCGACCGGAGTGGCAGCCGGCAAGCGCAGCGGCTCGGTCATCAGGTCCGCGGCCCGCAACGTGTGACCGCCGCCCGTCGTCGCACGAGCCGCGTCGCGAACGTGGACGATCCCGCAGATCGTGATCCCGGAACACACCGCGAGCCGCGAACGCCCTTCCCGCCGGCTCACCAACTCCACCTCACGTGCGAGCGCTGTCGACTGCACTGTCGACAGCTGGGAAGTCGGCGTCATCACCTGTTCGACCGTGGTGTTCTGCAGCGCGAGCATCGCCGTGAGTAGATCGTGCTCGGGCGCAGCCAGCGTGCCGTGTTCGGCCGACGACTCGATCAGCAACCGCAGCTCGTCCGGACCGTGAGCGTTCGCGAGCTCGTTCTGCGGCGTCACTTTCAACAACCGCAGGCACGCATTCGCCAGTGTGTTCAGTACGACGAGCAGCGGTCGGAAGACGTACGTGAACCCGCGGAACGGCAATGCCAGCAGCAACGCCGACCGCTCGGGATCGCTGATCGCCCACGACTTCGGCGCCATCTCGCCCAGCAACACGTGCAGCAGGCCGATCCCAGCGACCGCGATGATCAGCGCGATCACCTCGCCGACGCCTTCCGGTACGTGGATCAGGTGGAACAACGGATGCAGCAGATGCGCGACCGCCGGCTCGGACAACGAGCCGAGACCCAAGGTGCACAAGGTGATCCCGAGCTGAGCACCCGCGAGCATCAGCGACAACTCGCTGACTCCCGCGATCGCGGCCCGGGCAGACCGGCTGCCTTCGGCCGCGAACTGCTCGAGCCGATGCCGCTTGGACGCGACCAGCGCGAATTCGGCTGCCACGAAAAATCCGTTACAGATCAGGAGGAGCAGCGAGATCAGCAGCGCAACGGTCGTGCTCATGTCAGCTTCTCCAGAATGACCAGCCCCGGCACGTGCCGCAGTACGGTCTGCACTGTGAGCTTGCCGTGCTCACGCGGCGCCGCCCGACCATCGTGGTCGAACCGTTGCGGCAACTCCACGAACGCCTCGTCCCCGACCACCGGGATCCGCCCGAGCCGGGCCATCACCAGTCCGGAAACGGTGTCGTAGTCGTCATCGGTCGGAAGCGCGATCCCGGTCGACTCCTCCACCTGGTCGAGCCGCCAGCGGCCGGGCACAATCCACGTCCCGTCGGCGTTCGCGAGCAACCCGGCCTCGGGCAGGTCGTCCTCGTCGCGGATCTCGCCGACCAGTTCCTCGGCGATGTCCTCCAGCGACACGACCCCGGCGAAGCCGCCGAACTCGTCCACGACGATCGCGAGCTGGCGGTGCGTAGTACGGAGTTGTTCCAGGACGCCGGGCATCGAGAGGGTGAACGGTACGACGACCGGCGGCGCCGCGATCGACCCGATCGTGACGTGCGAACGGTCAGCCGGCTCCACCTCGACGACATCGCCGATCGCGATCACGCCGACCACCTCGTCGACCGACGCGGCGATCACCGGGAACCGGCTGTGGCCGGAGTCGAGCAGCTCGACCACCCGGGTCAACGGGTCGTCCTGGTGCACGGTGATCACGTCGACCCGCGGGATCATCACCTCGCCGGCGATCCGGCCGCGGAAGTCGAGGCCGCGATCGAGCAGCCGCGTGGTGTCCTGGTCGAGCAGGCCTTGTTCGTACGAATCGGCGATGATCCGGTCGAGCTCCTGCGCGGTGGCACCCTGCGGCAGCTCCTCGACCGGCTCGATCCCGACCCGGCGCAGGATCCGGTTCGACGCACTGTCGAAGAGGTGGATCAGCGGGCCGGCCACGGTCAGGTAGATCAGGGTGGACCGGGACAGCCGCAGCGCCAGCGCCTCGGCCCGGGCGATCGCCAGGTTCTTCGGCGCCAGCTCGCCCAGCACCATCTGGATGATCGTTGCCAGCAGCAACGCGACGATCACGGAGAGGGTCAGAGACATGCTCTCGGGCACGCCGGCCGAGCCGAGCAGGTTCTCCAGGCCTTTGCCCAGGTACGGCTGGGCGACGTACCCGGCGAGCAGGGCGGTCACGGTGATCCCGACCTGCGCGCCCGACAGCACGAACGAGAGCCGCGAGGTGACCTTCAGAGCCCGTACTGCGGCGGCGTCACCCGCCTCGGCACGGCTCTGCAGCCGGTTCCGGTCGACGGCGACGTAGGAGAATTCCTGGGCCACGAAGTACCCGGTGGCGACGGTCAACGCCAGGATGAGCGCCAGACCGACCACGATCAACATGCGCCGACCTTACGAGAGCTCCAGGATCCGCGGGATCGCGGGGTCCGTGACATCAAGCCGTGAGTACTACGCCGGGCCCGCCTTCCAGTCCGGGTGCTTGGGCATGGCCGGCAAACGCGTCGAGTACAGCCAGCTGCTCAGGAATGGCTTCAGGTCACGGTGAGCGACCTGGGAGGCGAGGGCGATGAAGTCCTCCGTACTGGCGGTGCTGTTGTTGTGGCGCCGGACCCAGGCACGCTCGATGGCGTTGAAGGTCTTGTCGCCGATCAGCTGCTGGAGCGCGAACAGCGTCAGCGCGCCACCCTGGTAGGCCGCCGAGCTGTACGGGCGCAGCGGCCCCTTGTCGCCGGGCCAGGTGGCCGGATCCGGAGCCGCGATCGGGCCGTTCGCGAGGAGTTTGTTCCCCAGCTCCTCATAGCTGTGTCGCATCGACTCGGTCTGCGTCGAGAGGTGCTTCGCCTCGATCCACTGGTCCTCGTAGAAGACGGCATGGCCTTCGTTCAGCCAGAGATCGGCCCAGCGCTCAGGCGAGACCGAGTTGCCGAACCACTCGTGTGAGACCTCATGTAGGACCACACCGGGAACCTGCCGAGGCGCTGCTCCAGGAACCTGACCGACTGGTCGAACGACTTCAGTTGCGGCTCGATCGCGGCCAGCTGCGCCGTCGGTACGGCGTACCGGAGGTCCATGCCGTGCGGGCCCTTGCGGTGCAGCACGGTGAACGGGCCGACGCCGATCTGCATCAACTCGGTAGCCAGCTTGCGGTCCTCGCGGAACACCCGGGTGGTGCTCGAGCCGGTCCGGAGCGTGCTGACCAGGCGGCCGTGCGCGATCGAGTTCAGCTTCGAGGGCTCAGTTGCCGCCCTCCCCACATCGCCCTCAGGTTGGCCTTCCCCTCAACCCGTGGTTGTACGTCAGCCTTCCGCGAGTAGACCTTCCGACACCGTCCACAGCCGCTCGGCGTTGTCCCGATCGAGCGCATACCGCGCCACGCCGGACAGGGTGCCGCTGCGCCGATCGAGCACCTCGGCCTCGTTGCAGTCGGCGCAGTACCGACCGCCGATCCCTTCCAGTGCGGGGGAAACCGCGAGCAACACGGAAGTCGCGGCCCCCTGCTCGACGGTCTTGATCAGCTCGGGCGGCGTCTTCCCGCTGCCGCGGCCCTCGGTGTGCCGCTGCAGGTTGGTGTAGATCGCGCCGGGCATCAGGGCGTTCGCGGTGATCCCGTCCGCGGCCCAGCGGCGACTCGCTTCCACGGCGAACAACACGTTCGCGGTCTTCGACTGACCGTAGGCCAGCCACCGGTCGTACGGACGGAACGCGAAGTTCAGATCGTCGAACACCACCGGCGAGAGCTGATGCCCCGACGAACTGACAACGACGACCCTGGCATTGCCTGCAGCAACCAATGCATCATGCAGACCGGTCGCGAGCGCGAAGTGTCCGAGATGGTTGGTCGCGAACTGCAGCTCCCAGCCCTGCTCGGTGTACTCCTCCGGGCTCGCCATCACTCCCGCGTTGTTCACCAAGATGTCCAGCGCCCCTTGCCAGCCGGCCGCGAAGCCCCGGACCGACGCCAGGTCGGTCAGGTCGAGCTCCGCCACAAACACCTTCTCGTTGCCCGTGGTCGCGGCGATGTCCTTCGCTGTCCTTTCGCCCGCACTCACATCCCGTACGGCGAGGGTCACCTCGGCCCCGGCCGATGCCAGGGCACGCGCTGTCTCCACCCCGATCCCCGAAGCCCCACCAGTAACCACAGCCCGCCGCCCGCCAAGCTCCACCCCGCGGACGACGTCAGCGGCAGTACTGCTGAACCCAAAGGCCGTCTCGATCATGCCAAGGCCTTCTCCTCACTCGACTGATTGCCTCGCCACGGGAGGACCGCGCCGTCGCGGACCAGTTCGCCGTACGTCGCGGGGTCGACCCGGTCGGCGAGGACGAGATCGAGGATCGGTACCGCGGCCTGCTCGGGTGTCCTCGCCTGGCTGAAGTCGTCGAACCACGGGCGCGACGCACGGGTGTCGACGAGGCCGGGGCAGACCGATGCGATCAACGTGTTCTGCGGCAGATCCGCCTCACGACGCCGCGCCGCCACCGCGCGGACCGCCGCGACCTGACCGACCTTCGACGGCGTGTTGACCCACTCCGGCCAGCCTTCGTCCGCGGCCGTGCCGGCGTGGATCGCCAGCCGCCATTCCTCGACGGTCTGCTCGATCTGCTCGAAGGACGGCCCGTCGAACAACGGGTGCAACTTCGGGTCCAACTGGTCCAAGGTGCCGAGCGAGCTCGCGACCACGATCAACCGCCCGCCTGGCCGGAGTACGGGACCGAAGGAACGCAGTACGGACTGCGTGCCGCCGTTCGCGACGGCGATGAACTGGTCGGCCTGTTCGGCCTGCGACCGGTCCGGACTGAGCGGGGCGACGGCATTGGAGATGACGATGTCGACACCCCCGTACTGCGCTTGCAGGTCGGCCGCCAATTCCGCGACCGCGGCGGCGTCGCTGACGTCGAGCACTCGCCCTTCGACCTGCGCGACCCCCTTCACGCGGTCCGCCGCCTCGGCCACCCGGGCGGAATTTCTGCTGGTCAGAAGGATCAGATCCTCGGGGTTCATCCGGGCGGCGAGACCTTCGACGAGGGCGAAGCCGATGCCCTGGTTCGCGCCGGTGACTACTGCGATGCGTCTCATGCGGTCCACCCTAGGAACGGCTGGGCCATGATTCCAACGAGACTTCGGCACAGGTAGCATGCGTAAAAATCATGGACTTCACCAATGTCTCCCTGGTCGCGCTGCGAGTGTTCCGCGAGGTCGCCGAGCGTGGCACGTTCACGGCCGCGGCCACCGCCCTCGGCTACACCCAGTCGGCGGTCTCCCGGCAGATCGCCTCGATCGAACGGGCCGCCCAGGCCCCCTTGTTGGAACGCCGCCGCGAGGGCGTCCGGCTGACACCGGCCGGTCAGGTCGTACTACGGAACGCGGCGCGCATCCTCGACCAACTCGATACGACCGCGCGCGAACTAGCCGGGCTGCCCGCGGACGGTGGCACGGTCCGCCTCGGCTGGTTCCCCAGCGCGGGTGCAGTCCTGGTGCCCAAGGCAATCGCTGCCCTACGGCGAAGTCATCCGGCGATCACGGTGACGACGCGGGAGGGATCGACACCAGCGTTGGTGCGCGCTCTACGGGCCGGCAGCGTGGACCTAGCCCTTCTCGCCTCGGCTCCGCCGTTCCGCCCGCCGGATGCCGAGTCGCCCGCACTCGACGTCCAGGTCCTGATCGAGCGAGCCCTGTGCCTAGCCGTACCAGCCGGCCATCCGCTCGCGGCCGGCGACTCGATCGCCTTCGCCGACCTACGCGGCCAACGCTGGATCGCAGGCCCCGCCTCCGGCGAAGACAAACTGATGGGCGTCTGGCCGGGCCTGGACGAGCGCCCCGAGATCGCCCACACCGCCCGCGACTGGCTGGCCAAACTCCACCTGGTCGCCGCCGGCGCCGGCATCACCACAGTCAGCCCCTCCCTCGAAGCCGCCGCCCCTCCCGGCGTCCGAATCCTCCCCGTCCACGGCGGCCCCCAAGAACTCCGCCGAATAGCCCTCGCCCACCTCCCCGGCCCCCTCCCCCCACCCACAACCCATCTCGCAGACGCACTCCGCGCCACGGTTACCACCGGCTGACGTCGAGGTGCCCCGCCCTCGCCGGTGCCCTCGCAGGAGTTGCCCATCGCGCTCTGCTGCAGCGCGATCCGTCATACAGGCGGACTGTCCTGCTTCGGCTTCGCCGCCTCGTCATCGGCTGCGACTTCCGCAGTACCGGCTGTGTCAGCGGTCGCGGTCTTCTCAGCCGGGTCGTCGGTCTTGCTGGTGATCTTTTTTGAATTCGACCATTGCTTTCGCCGCGTTGCGGGTCAGGTCGGGCAGCTTGTTCGCGCCGAAGACCAGCACCACGATCACCAGGATGACAATCCACTCGCCGCCTTCGGGCAGCGCCAGCAGAGCAGGCATGACAGTCCCCCTTTCTCGAACCCCAGTCCAAGGTACGCCGGGGCTGAACCCCGCGCCCGCCCGACCAGGCAGGACATAGGGTTGCGACCATGGCCGGAACGCTTCCCGAACTTTTCAGCGCCGCGGTCCGCCGCGACGGCGCCAGTCCATTCCTCACGTACTACGACGACGTGTCCGGCGAGCGGATCGAGTTGAGCGCCGTCACCACCGCGAACTGGGTGGCGAAAACGGCGAACCTGCTGGTCGACGAGTACGACCTGGAATCCGGCGAGACCGTCGCGATCGGGCTGCCACCGCACTGGCTCGGCGTCGTCTGGGCGCTGTCCACCTGGTCGGCGGGCGCGAGCCTGACCACCGGTGCCGGCGATCTCGCGATTGTCGGGCCCGACTTCGGCACCCGCGGCGGCCGGGAGACGATCGCCTCGGCGCTGCTTCCGCTCGGCGGCCGGTTTCGTGAGCCGATTCCGGCGGGCGTGCACGACTATGGCGCCGAGGTCTACAACCATCCCGACGTCTTCGTCCCCTTCGACGCGCCCGCGGCCGACTCCCCGGCGTACGGCGAAAGCACGCACGCGGACCTGATCGCCGCCGCGAAGCCGATCGCCGAGCGGGTCCTGACCACGACCAGCCTGGTGACGCCGGACGGCGTCGGCACCCTGGTCGGAGTGATCGCGGGCGGCGGCTCGATCGTGCTCTGCCGCAACCTGGACGAAGCGAAGCTGGACCGGCGAATCGCCGACGAGAAGGTCGACCGAGTGTTGGAGGAGAACTGATGCAGCGGTTCGAGGGGCGGGTCGCGCTGGTTACGGCCGGGGCGCAGGGAATCGGATCGGCGGTCGCGCGCAGGATCGCGGCCGAAGGTGGTTCGGTGATCATCACCGACCTGCAGGAGGACAAGATCGCCGAGGTCGCGGCCGAGATCGGCGAGCGCGCCCTCGCAGTACGAGTCGACGTCACCTCGCGGGCCGACATCGACGCGGCGGTCGCGGGCCGGCGTCGAACGGTTCGGCCGGCTGGACCTGCTGGTCAACAATGCCGGCGCCTGCATCGTCACCTCAGTCCCCGAGGACACCACCATCGAGGACTGGCACCGCCAACTCGACCTCACCCTGGTCAGCGCCGCCCAGTGCATCCAGGCCGCGATCCCGGAGCTGCTGAAGACGCGCGGCAACGTCGTCACGATCAGCTCGGTGAACGGCCTCGCGGCCTTCGGGAACATCGAGTACTCCGCGGCGAAGGCCGGCCAGATCGCGATGACGCAGAACTTCGCCGCCCGCTACGGCACCAGCGGCGTCCGCTTCAACGTCGTCGCCCCCGGCACCATCCGTACGCCGAACTGGGACAGCCAACCCGGCACCTTGGACAGCCTCGCCAAGATGTACCCCCTCGGCCGAGTAGGCGAGCCAGAAGACATCGCCGCCGCCGTAGCCTTCCTCGGCTCCGAAGACGCAGCCTGGATCACCGGCCACACCCTCCCCGTAGAAGGCGGCGTCCTCACCGGCCCGGTCATGCTCGACCTGACCCCGACAGGCCCGTTCCGCAAAGATCAGTAGCCCTCCCGACCCACCCACTCGCCTAGATCCCGCCGCGACCGGGCCCGGTAGCGGCTTGTTCGACCATTGGCGCGTTCTTCGTCCGCTGGCGGGCTATTTCCGCGCCACCCAACGAATAACCTGTCAGCCGGCCTGGCAGGGCGGTGTTGCCCGCCCGGTGCAGCTGATCAAGTCCCCACGACGGCTTCCTGATCGAGCTGGACCAGGTCGGCACCCTGATCACGGACACGCTCAGCGCGTAATCTCCAACGGGTGGAAACCCAACGCCGCTGGAAGGTCGCCTTCGCGGCCGATGACGAGAACGAATGCGTCCGAGCCGTGCTCGATCACCTGCGCTCCGAGCACGAGGTGGTCGTCACCGACCCGACCAGATGGCCGAGTATGTCGCGAGCCGTGGCCGAGCAGGTGGTCAACGGTGACGCCGACTTCGGCGTACTGATGTGCTGGACCGGCACCGGCACGGCAATCGCCGCCAACAAGGTCCCCGGAGCCCGCGCGGCCACGGTCGCTGACGCCTGGACCGCCGAGAACGCCCGCCGCTGGAACGACGCGAATATCGTTGCCCTCAGCCTCAAACGGCTGTCTCCCGACGTCGCGGTCGAGTGCGTGCGCGCCTTCCTAGCCGTCGCCGAGGCCGACCCGGAGGAACTCCCGAACATCCACGCCATCGAGCCCACCACCGGCGAGGCAGCCCAGGCCGCGGCGTCGGCGGCGGACACCGCGGCCGAGATGGCTGCCAACTACGACGAATTGCCGTTGTGGTCGGCGCCTTTCGGGCAGTTGATCCTTGAGCACGTGCCGCTTCGGCGAGGTCAGACGATCGTCGACATCGGCGCCGGGACCGGTTTCCTCACCGTCGAACTGGCTCAGCGCAGCGGCGCCGCCCGGGTGATCGCGGTCGACCCTTGGGCCGAGGCCATCGCCGTACTGCGCCGCAAGGTCGACTACCTGAAGCTCGGCAACGTGGAGCTCGTAGTTGCCGACGCCGCCGCCCTCGACCTGCCGGACGGGTCGGTCGATCTCGTCGTCTCCAACCTCGGCATCAACAACTTCGACAACGCCGCCACGGTTCTCGCCGAGTGCCATCGCGTACTCCGGCCAGGTGGTCGCCTGCTGCTCAGCACCAATCTGGTCGGTCACATGGCCGAGTTCTACGCCGTACTCCGCGAGGTGCTCGGCGACAACGTGGAAGCACTGGACCGGCGCATCGCGCATCGAGCCACGATCGACGGCACCATCGAGGGACTGGAGCAGGCAGGCTTCAGCGCGAGCGTCGCGGCCACCAGCGAGTTCCGGATGCGGTTCGCCGACGGCACTGCGTTGCTGAACCACTACTTCATCCGGCTCGGCTTCCTCGACGGCTGGCTGGCGATCGCCGGCCAGGAAGCCCTCGACGCCGTCGAGCACGAACTCAACCAGCGCGGCGAAGTCTCACTCACCGTCCCAGCCGCCTGCTTCGAGGCCACGAAGCCGTCCTGAAACCGCGAAGGCACCCGCAGCACAAGCCGTGCTGGCGCCCGCAGTACGGGCTGCTAGCCCTTCGGCCAGGCTTCCCAAGCCGATGCGAACATCTCGTCGACGGTGTGGGTGTTCTTCCACTCCAGGTCGCGGGCGGCCAGTTCGCCGGACGCGACCACGCGGGACGGGTCGCCCGGGCGGCGCGGGCCCTCGGTCGGGGTGAAGTCGATGCCGGTGACCCGTCGGGCCGCATCCATAATCTCGCGGACCGACGTACCGGTGCCGCTGCCCAGGTTGTAGACCGGCTCGAGAGTCTTGCCCGAGTCCAGCGCCCGCGCCGCGGCCACGTGCGCCCGGGCCAGGTCGGCCACGTGCACGTAATCCTTGATCGAGGTGCCGTCCGGCGTCGGGTGGTCGGTGCCGTAGATCTGCGGGATCTTGCCCTGGGTCAGCAGGTTGCAGACGATCGGGAACAAGTTGTACGGGCTCGCGTCGTAGACCTTCGGGTCGCCGGAGCCGACCACGTTGAAGTACCGCAGCGCGGTGTAGTTCAGCGGGACGGCCTTGGCCTGGTCCGCGAGGAGCCACTCGCCGACCTGCTTCGTCTCGCCGTACGGGCTCTGCGGGTCCGGCGCCGTCTGCTCGGTGACGACCTCGTCCTTCGGAGTGCCGTAGACGCCCGCGCTGGAGGAGAACACGATGTTCGCAACCCCTGCGGCCGCCATCTCGTTCAGCAGCGAGACCATCGCCGAGATGTTCTGGGTGTAGGTGTGCATCGGCTTCTCGACCGAGACCCCGGCGTACTTGTAGCCCGCCAGGTGCACCACGCCGCTGACGCCTTCGAGCGCCTTGCGGGTCGCCGCGGAGTCGAGCAGGTTCGCCTCGACGAACGGGACACCCTCCACCAGGAACTCGGGTTTCCCGCTGGACAGGTCGTCGATCACGACGACGTCGATCCCGTCCGCGGCGAACGCGCGCACCACGTGCGATCCGATGTACCCGGCACCACCAGTCACGAGCCATGTCATGCCCGGCATCCTCTCATCCACGGTCAACAGAGGCGCTGGGCAGTAGCATCCTCGAATGATCGGACTCGTTCTTGCCGCCGGAGCCGGGCGCCGCCTGCGCCCCTACACCGACACCCTGCCCAAGGCACTGGTGCCCATCGACGCGGAGACGAGCGTGCTCGACCTGACGCTGGCCAACTTCGCCGAGGTCGGGCTGACCGACGTCGCGATCGTCGTCGGGTACGCCGCGCAGGCGATCGCCGACCGGCAGAAGGAGATGGAGAGCCGGTACGGCGTGACGCTGGAGCTGGTCTACAACGACAAGGCCGAGGAGTGGAACAACGCCTACTCGCTGTGGTGTGCCCGTGACCTGTTCAACCAGGGCATGGTGCTCGCGAACGGCGATACCGTCCACCCGGTCTCGGTCGAGCACACGTTGCTCGGGGCACGCGGCGGCGACCAGCGGATCATCCTCGCCCTCGACACCGTGAAGTCACTCGCGGACGAGGAGATGAAGGTGATCTGGTCGCAGGAGAAGGGCGTCGAGCGGATCACGAAGCTGATGGAGCCGGCCGATGCGACCGGTGAGTACATCGGCCTCACCCTGATCGAGCCGTCCGCCGCCGAGGATCTGGCCGACGCGCTGAAGACCACCTGGGAGCGCGACCCCAACCTGTACTACGAGGACGGCTACCAGGAGATGGCCAATCGCGGCCAACGGGTCGATGTCGCCCCGATCGGCACCGTCGAGTGGGTCGAGATCGACAACCACGACGACCTGGCCCGGGCGCGGGAGATCGTATGCCCCTCCTAGCCCGGATGATCACCGCGCCGCTGGTCGTCGACGTACGCCGCGGTGCTCTCGCCGAGCTGGGCACGATCCTGGCCGACCGGCGGATCTCGACCTCCGGGCGGGTCGCGATCGCGGTCGGTTCGACGTACGGGCCGACCGTGCAGAAGGCGTTCGAGGGCGGCCTGGCCGGCGCCGACTGGTACTCCGTCGAGGGTGGCACGATCAACGCCGCTGTCCGGCTGGTCGAGCAGGTGCGGACGAAGCGGTACGACGCGATCGTGGGCGTCGGCGGCGGGACCGTGCTGGACGTGACCAAGTTCGCGGCCGCGCGGCTCGGGCTGCCGATGGTCGCGGTGGCCACCAACCTGGCGCACGACGGCATCGCCTCGCCGATCAGCACCCTGGACAACGACGCCGGCCGCGGCTCGTACGGCGTACCGGCGCCGCTCGCTGTCCTCGTCGACCTCGACCTGATCGACCAGGCGCCGGAACGGTCGATCCGATCCGGGATCGGCGAGATCCTGTCGAACCTGTCCGCGATCGCCGACTGGGAGGCCGCCAATCGCCAGCACGGTGAGGAGATCGACGGGCTCGCGGTGTCGCTGGCCCGGACCGCCGCGCAGGCTGTGCTGAACCACCCGGGCACGGTGGCGGACGACGACTTCCTGGTCACGCTGGCCGAGGGTTTGGTGCTGTCCGGGATCTCGATGGTGGTCGCCGGTACGTCGCGGCCGTCGTCGGGAGCGTGCCACGAGATCTCGCACTCGATCGACCTGCTGCATCCGCAACGGCGTGGGTATCACGGCGAGCAGGTCGGGCTCGGGGCTGCGTTCGCGTGGTTCCTGCGCGGGGATCTGGATCGCTTCCACGCGACCGTCGACTGTCTGCAGAGGCATGCGCTGCCGGTCCGGCCGTCGGACCTCGGGTTCACGCTCGAGGAGTTCAACGGAATCGTCGAGTACGCCCCGCAGACCCGCCCCGGGCGGATCACGATCCTGGAGGAGTCCGGCCTGACTCCGTCCCGGATCTCGGAGCAGGTCGCGGCGTTCAACGACCACGTCCAGGCCCGGATCAGCTCCTCGGACGGCGCGGTGACGCCGGAGGGCGTCGTACTGGACTGAGGACGTCGCACGCGGCTGGATCGGCACGCTCTGCGATCACGTGTTGCCGGAAGTGTCCACCTGATGGGATCTGTTCCGGTGGGGGCGGGAAAAAGTTAGCTT
Source organism: Kribbella qitaiheensis (assembly GCF_014217565.1). NCBI lineage: Bacteria > Bacillati > Actinomycetota > Actinomycetes > Propionibacteriales > Kribbellaceae > Kribbella > Kribbella qitaiheensis. The sequence goes on along the minus strand of NZ_CP043661.1, from coordinate 5,753,036 downwards.
TGTCTATCGACTTAGCCGACTTGCCCGAGAGGACCCACCATGAGCGTGACCGACGAGCTGCTCGCCAACGCCGAGCAATATGCGGCGACCTTTGACAAAGGTGACCTGCCGCTGCCTCCCGGCAAGCACGTCGCGATCGTCGCCTGCATGGACGCGCGCCTCAATCCGTACGGCCTGCTGGGGCTGTCAGAGGGCGACGCGCACGTGATCCGCAACGCCGGTGGCGTGATCACGGCCGACGAGCGGCGCAGTCTGGCGATCAGCCAGCGCCTGCTCGGCACCAAGGAGATCATCCTGATCCACCACACCGACTGCGGCATGCTGACCTTCACCGACGACAGCTTCAAGGCGAGCATCCAGGAGGAGACCGGGCAGAAGCCGGACTGGTCGGCCGAGGCCTTCAGTGACCTCGACGAGGACGTCCGCCAGTCCCTGCAGCGGATCGCCGCCGACCCGTTCATCCCCGTCAAGGACTCGGTCCGCGGCTTCGTCTACGAGGTCGAGACCGGCCGCCTCCGCGAGGTCAAGAACTAGGCGCACCGCGAAGTCCGGGCCGGGTGGGCGAAGATCGGAGTACGACGATCTTCTGGAGGATCCGTGAGCCGTCACCTGCACTGGCCGGACTGCCGCAACGTGCGTGACCTGGGCGGCCTGCCGACCTCTGACGGCGGCAGGATCCGCCCGGGCGCGCTGATCCGTGCCGACGGCCTGCAATACCTGTCCCAGGCGGGCGTCGACGCCGTACGCCGGGCCGACGTGAGCCGGGTGCTGGATCTGCGGTCGCCGGCGGAGATCGACGCGGCCCCGACACCGTTCACCGACGACGCCCTCGGGTATCGGGTGGCGGTTCAGGATCCGGCTGTTCCCAGGTCTGGCATGGACACCATCGTCAAGGTCTGCATCGACATGCTCGACCTGCGACCCGATCGGTTCGCCGAAGCGGTGCTGGCGATCGCCGAGGCCCCGCCCGGCGCGGTCGTCGTGCATTGCCATGGCGGCAAGGACCGGACCGGGATGGTCGTCGCGCTCGCTCTCTCGGTGGCCGGCGTACCCGTGGACGAGATCATCGCGGACTACTTCCTCACCAGGCAACGGTTTGCGACCGCGATGGCGGCGCAGCTCGCGGCCGAGCCGGACGAGTCGCTGCACGCGGAGATGATCGAGTTCCGCGACACCCGGGCCGAGTCGATCATCGCGATCCTGGCGCACCTCGACACGGCGTATGGAGGGCCGGAGGCCTATCTGCGGCATGGCGGGCTGACGACGGCCCACCTCGGCGTACTGCGCTCTCGATTGGTCGCCTGACACCGTTGTCCGAGCCGCCCCCGAAGGGCCTCGAACAGGCCGCCATCGCTGTGTCACCGTGTGAATCCGATGACCCAGTGTGCCCGCCACGACGCGCCTGAGACGGTTCAGAGGGCTCCGATGTCATATTCGCGTCCCGAGCCCAGTAGATTGGCCCGCATGTCAACCGCCGCTGAGTCGGCCAAGACCGCAGAACTTGCGGCGATGGCTGAGCGTTATGGGTTGTCCAGGAGCTCGGCACGACCGACGCTCCGGACCTACCTCCGTGAACTGTGGGGCCGTCGTCAGTTCATCGTGAGCTACGCCCGGGCCAGGACCTATGCGGTCTATGCCGGGGCCCGGCTCGGATCGATCTGGCAGGTCCTCACCCCGCTACTCAACGCCGGGGTGTACTACCTCGCGTTCGGCGTACTGCTCGGGACCAAGAACGGCATCCCGAACTATGCGTCTTTCCTGATCTGCGGCATGTTCGTGTTCAGCTACACGCAGCGGTCGATGACCGAGGGATCGCGGGCGATCTCGGCGAACATGTCGCTGATCCGCACCCTGCACTTCCCGCGCGCGACGCTGCCACTCGCGTACGTGGTGAACGAGCTGAACCAGATGTTCCTCTCGATGGGCATCCTGTTCCTGATGGTCGGTTTCACCACCGGACCCAACTGGCACTGGCTGCTGCTGATCCCCGCGCTGTTCCTGCAGACCCTGTTCAACATCGGCGCCACCCTGGTCTTCTCCCGGCTCGGCGCCTTCCTGACCGACATCAGCCAGCTGCTGCCGTTCATCACCCGCACCTGGCTGTACGCGTCCGGCATCTTCTTCTCCATCCCGGCCAAGCTCGAGGGCCTGAACGCCCCCGGCTGGGTGATCCAGGTGCTGTCGCTGAACCCGATCTCGGCGTACATCGACATCGCTCGCCGCGCGGTGCTGGAAGAGCACGTGAAGAACCAGCTCCCGCACGCGTGGGAGATCTCGATCATCTGGGCCGGCATCTCGCTGGTCGGCGGATTCATCTACTTCTGGCGTGCGGAGGACAGGTATGGCCGTGGCTGAGACGACAGCTCCGAAGGCGGCGGCATGGGCCGCGGCGTCGGATGCTGTCCCGACGGTGATCGCCGACAACGTCAACATCATCTACAAGGTCACCGCCGGCTCGGGTGGCAAGGGCACGGCCGCGAGCGCGTTCCGGCGGATCCTCAAGCGCCAGGACCGGCCCACGATCCGTGAGGTGCACGCGGTCAAGAACGTCAGCTTCACGGCGTACAAGGGCGACGCGATCGGTCTGATCGGCCGCAACGGCTCCGGCAAGTCGACGCTGCTGCGCGCCATCGCCGGTCTGCTGCCGCCCGCGTCGGGCGCCATCTACACCGGCGGCCAGCCGTCGCTGCTCGGCGTCAACGCGGCGATGATGAACGACCTGACCGGCGACCGCAACGTGGTCCTGGGCTGCCTGGCGATGGGGATGTCGCTGGCCGAGATCGAGGAACGCTACGGCGACATCGTCGAGTTCTCCGGGATCGGTGACTTCATCGACCTGCCGATGTCGACTTACTCCTCCGGCATGTCGGCGCGGCTCAAGTTCGCGATCGCCTCGGCCAAGACCCACGACATCCTGCTCGTCGACGAGGCCCCTGGCCACCGGCGACGCCGAGTTCCGGATCCGCTCCGAGAAGAAGATCAAGGAACTCCGCACCTCGGCCGGCTGCGTCTTCCTGGTCAGCCACAGCCTCGACGTCGTCCTGGACACCTGCAACCGCGCCATCTGGCTCGACAAGGGTGTTCTTCGCATGGACGGCGACGTCAAGGAAGTAGTCGAGGCCTACAACCTGGAAGCCACCGGCAAACGCTGAGCCCGCCTCAAGCCGCCCAGCCCCCCGGACTGGGCGGCTTTCGCTTGTCCATGGTCGGTAATGGACGACTCCTCGCGCCTGCTGGTCGAGGTAGAAGCGACGGTGCGCTGACAGAGCTGCGTGTTGCGGATCGCCAGGCCATCAATGGGCCGCAATCTCGGGGCGGCGACCCCGGTGGTGAGCGCGGCGGGGGGCGGCGACCCGCAGTACTGATGGCCTGGAAGTCCGCCTCCCCTGAGTCTTCCACCAGGCGCTGGACGAGGGCAAGGTGGTCAGGAATCGAGAAGCACCAGGTGATGCTGCGCGCCTAGCGTTGTCGGCATGAACCTCACCGAGACTTCCATCGCCTCCATCACCCTCGAATCCCAAGACCCAGCCGCCACCAAGGCGTTCTATGACGCGGCGTTCGGGCTGGGTGATCGCCTGCGGGTTCGGGCTTCCGAGGCGGAGACGACCGGCTTCCGGGCGTACACGCTGTCGCTCGTCGTCTCCCAACCGTCCACGGTCGACAGTCTGCTCGGGACTGCCATCGAAGGCGGCGCCGAGACGCTGAAGCCTGCCAAGAAAGGGATGTGGGGGTACGGCGGCGTCGTACAGGCTCCGGACGGGGCGATCTGGAAGGTTGCTACGTCGGAAAAGAAGGAGGTTGGGCCGGCGACTCGGGAGGTGGACGACATCGTGTTGCTGCTGGGTGCCGCTGATGTTGCTGCCAGCAAGCAGTTCTATGTTGAGCACGGGCTGACCGTGGCGCGCAGTTTCGGGCACAAGTACATCGAGTTCGCCGCGCCGCCCAAGGGCATCAAACTGGCCCTCTACCGTCACCGCGCGCTCGCCAAGGACGCCGGCGTCTCCCCCGAAGGCACCGGCTCGCACCGGCTCGCCCTCAGCACCGACGCCACCCCCTTCACCGACCCCGACGGCTTCACCTGGGAACCCACCACAGCCTGAGCGCTCGCCCGGCCCGTACTGCGGGACGCTGGTTGGCGTAGTACGGAGGGCTTGGCTGGCCTAGCCTCGGAGGTTGGCCGATGGACGGGGTACGCCTCCGCTGGTGACCGCTAGGCCGTTCCGGGGGAAGCGACCGCTGGGCCGGCGGGGCGTTCCTGGAGGCCGATGATGAAGCCGAGGCCCCAGGCGACATGCATGGTGGCGCAGACCAAGGGCAGCCAGAAAAGGGCCTTCCAGGGCAGGTAGCGGCCTTCCATAGCGGAGCCTGCCAGGAGTAGGAGCGCGTAGCCGAGCGGCGCCAGGAAGCCGACGTCGAGCCAGCTCACCCCTGTCGCCAGCCCGATAATGCCCAGCACAGTGCCGAGGGCGAGCAGGCCGACTGCGACCGGTGGGGCCAGGTAGCGCTTGTTGGCGGTCTCCGGGTGCCTGCGGATCACCTCGCGGCGCCACTGGCCGGTGTGGAAGAACTGCCTCGCCACCTCGGCCAGCGAGGAGCGCGGCCGGTACGTCACCGACAGGTCGGGGCTGAACCAGATCAGCCCGCCCGTCTTGCGGATCCGGTAGTTCAGCTCCCAGTCCTGGGCCCGGTGCATCGACTCGTCGAAGCCACCGACGCGCTCCAGCGCGGTACGGCGGAAGACACCCAGGTAGACCGTGTCCGCAGGACCGGCCTTGCCGCCCTGGTGGAAGGTCGACGCGCCCAGGCCGAGCCGCGACCGGTAGGCGCAGGCGACGGCCATCTCGAACGACGTCCGGCCTTCGGCCGCCATCACGCCGCCGACGTTGTCGGCTCCGCTCTCGGTGAGCACCTCGACGGCCCGGGTGATGTAGCCCTGGGTCAGGACGCCGTGGCCGTCGACCCGTACGACGATGTCGTGGCGGGCGTGGGAGATCCCGGTGTTCAGCCCGGCGGGCGTCTTGCCGGTCGGATTCGGCACGATCGTGATGCGCTTGTCGGCATCAGCCAGCCGGTCGGCGATCTCCTCGGTCCGGTCCTTGCTCGGACCGATCGCCAGTACCACCTCCAGCTCGCCGGGATACTCCTGGTCGAGGACGCGGCCGACCGCTTCCTCGAGGTGACGTTCCTCGTTCAGGACCGGCATCACGACGGACACCGCGGGCCAGTGGGACAAAGCCATGGTCAGGTCAGGCCTTACAGATCGAAGCGACGTCGTCGACGTCGGTGCTGGGTTTGGACGGGCTGCCGGAGGGTTTGGCCGGCGTACTGGGTTTCGATGGTGCCTTACTCGGAGTGTTCGCCTTCTTACCGTTGCCGTCCGAGGCCGCCTTGTCCAGCGCTTCGGACTTACTGATCGCCTCGGCGACCTTCGTACGCACCAGGTCGAAGTCCGGATCGCCGGTGTGGATCAGCGGCGGGACCGGCGAGAAGCTTGACACCGGCAGCTTCTTCGAGTCCAGCGCGAGATCGGTGAAGGTACCGAGCTCACCGGCCGGAATGTTCGTCTGCACCACCTGTTTGCTGGCCGAGGCGATCGCCTGGAACTTGGTCAGCACCTTCTGGGGTGACAACTGGTTCAGCATCGCCGTCATCACGCATTTCTGCCGGGTCATCCGTTCGTAGTCGCTGGCCCCCGCCCGGGACCGCGCGAACCACATGGCATGGTACCCGTCCAGATGCTGGTTCTTCCCCGGCTGGATGTATCCCTTGATCGGCCCGCCGATCCCGCCGATCGGAACCTTCTTGCCGACGTCGACGGTGACCCCGCCGACCGCGTCCAGCAGGTGCTGGAAACCGGCGATGTCGATCAGTACGTAGTAGTTGACCTTCATCCCGGTGATGCCCTCGGCCGCCTGCGAGGTGGCGAGCAGGCCGGGCTCCTTGACGCCCGGGAAGAACTGCTTGTGGCCCATCGCCCAGGTGTAGACGCCGTTCAGATAGCAGTCGTGGCCGCAGTTCTTCCATTCGAAGCCGTGCGGGAACTGCTTGGCCATCTCGGTGCCGGCCGGGAACGGGATCTTCGCCATGTTCCGCGGCAGGCCGATCAGCACGGTCCGGCCGGTATCGGCATCCACCGACGCCATCGTGATGCTGTCCGGCCGGGTGCCGATCCGGTCAGCGCCGGAGTCGCCGCCGAGCAGCAGGATGTTGTAGCGGCCCTTGTCCGCCTTCGACTTCACCCCGTTGCCGAACACGCTCGCGACGAAGTCCCGCTGCGCCGACACGATCGTGCTGCCGTAGATCAGCACGCTCATCACCAGCACCACCAGTACGCCGTCGATGATGCTCGCGGTCAGCCGATGGTTCTTCTCCAGCGTCAGCGGCCGGCCGAGCCGGTACGCGTCGACGAACAACGCCGCCCAGCCGATCGCCAGCAGGATCAGCAGCACCTGGACCAGCCGCAGCGTCTTCGGTGAGACCAGCAGGTTGATCGTGCCCGACCGCCAGACCAGCGACAGCACGAGCAGGAAGACGATGATCGCGACGATGCCGAAGATCACCCGCCAGGCCCAGCGCCCGGCTCGTTTGCTGCCGGCCGCGATCTGCGCGGATCCGGGCACGATCAAGGTCATCAGCAACAACGTCAAAGCGCGTTTGAATCGCACCGGTTCGGCGAGGTTGCGCAGGTCTGGCTTCTCCTGCGGCATGTCGTCCTTCCGTTCTCCGTACGGCGCGGCTGCCGATCCTCGACCGGGACGGCCCCCGTAGCCGCACGTCGCGCGCCGTTCAGTATGGCCATGGCCGGACGGTCGCCGAAATCAGGCGCGCCGCCCTGCCTCTTGTACCCACCGGTCATCAGGTACGACGTACCGGGCGGTGGCATGGTTCGAGGCGGGCGGGTTCGGAAACGAACAGTAACAGGACGAGCACCCACCGACAGCACGCAGGGCCTGCTCGCCGGAAGCGCAGGTTAACCCTTCACTCTGCTGATTCCAGCAGATTTTCATCCAGTTGTGATGCTCCGCGGGCCGGTTGTCCGATACGAAGAGTCCTGGGGTGATTACGCCCTGCTTGCTCCGCCCCCTTTGCAAGCTCCGCCGTGAGGACAGGAAACCGCCCATGAGACTGTTCCGTTCCGTTGCTGCGACCACCGTCGCGGTCAGTGCCCTGCTGCTCTGTGGCAGCCAGGCGTTCGCCATGCAGGCTGCTACCGCGGCCGCGCCGAAGACAGCAGCACCCCGGCTCGCCGCACCAGGCGCCGACTTCACCGGTATCGCCGCCCTCAGCAACTGCTCCGCTTCGCTAGTCCGGTACGCCGAATCGGTGTCGACCGACAAGGCACTCGTACTCACCAACGGCCACTGCTACGAAAACGGGTTCCTGAGCCCCGGCCAGGTCCTGGTGAACAAGTCCTCCACCCGGCAGATCACCCTGCTGCGGCCGAGCTCCAGCAACGCCGGCACGGTCCGCGCGACCCGGATCCTCTACGGCACGATGACCAAGACCGACGTCATCCTGTACGAGGTGAACGAGTCCTACGCCTCGATCAAGTCCCGGCTGAACGTCACCCCGCTCACGCTGGCCAAGCAGGGCCCGGCCGACGGCGCCGGGATGGCCGTCGTCTCCGGCTACTGGAAGCGGATCTACACCTGCTCGGTGCAGGCCACCATCCCGCGACTGCGGGAGGGCAACTGGACCTGGCAGAACTCGATCAAGTACCTGCAGCCGGGCTGCGAGACCATCGGCGGCACCTCGGGCTCGCCGATCGTCAGCACCAGCAACGGCGAGGTGATCGGCATCAACAACACCGGTAACGAGGACGGCGAGCGCTGCACGGTGAACAACCCGTGTGAGGTCGATGCGAACGGCAACGTCACCGTCGACCAGGGCGCGGCGTACGGCGAGCAGACCTGGTGGTTCTACACCTGCCTGACCGCCACCCGCACGATCGACCTGAACAAGTCCGGCTGCCAACTGGTCAAGCCCGCCCGGCGCTGACCGACACCGGCACGAACGGCGACCGCCCCCGCCGTCCGCGCCGCTCCGTTACGTCCGAAGAAGTGGAGTGCACGTCCCTCCACTTCTTCGGACGTAAGCTCTCGGTGGCGGCTCGTGCACAGGCCGTACTGCGTACGCCGGGTGACGAAGGCGCTGGATTCCGTGCTGGGGTGATGCCTGACACACCGAATCAGGTAACGTCCCCGCCCATGGCAGTCGACTCTTCCACGCCCCGCCAAGCAACCCCTGACAAGTGGCAGCACCCGCTGGGGGTGAAACCCCGCCTGGTCGCGGCCAGCGCGCTGATGCTCTTCCTCGAGCTCGCGCTGATCCGCTGGACCGGCTCCAATGTCGTGCACCTGAGCTACTTCTCGAACTTCGTGCTGCTCGGCTCGTTCCTCGGCATCGGGATCGGGATCCTGCGGTCCGGCCGGGCGAAGCGGCTGCCGTACTACTCCCCGCTGATGCTCGGCCTGCTGGTCGCGGTGATCGCGTGGAAGCCGGTGACGGTCAACCGGGGCAGCTCGTCCAGCGTCATCTACTTCACCAGCCTGAACACCACCGGCCCGCCGGTCTGGGTGATCCTGCCGATCATCTTCATCGCCGCGGCCGTGGTGCTGGCCGGGCCCGCTGAGTTGGTCGGCCGGTGCTTCGCCGACCTGCCGCGCCTCACGGCGTACCGGTTCGATCTGATCGGCAGCCTGATCGGGATCATCAGCTTCACCGCGCTGTCGTTCCTCGGCGCACCGCCGATCTGGTGGGGCGCGATCGTCACGGTGATGTTCGTGGCGCTGATGGTGCCGACCGCTGGTGGCCAGCGGAAGATGACCGCGACGGTGCTGAGCGCCGCGCTCGTACTCGCCCCGATGCTGGTGATGGTGGGCGTGCTGTTCCACGAGTCGACGAAGCCGGACAACAGTTGGTCGCCGTACTACAAGGTGCAGACCGCCGGGTTCGAGTGGAAGGGCGTGCCGCTTCTCACGATCACGGTGAACGGCGTACCGCATCAGCAGGCGATCCCGGCCGATGCCCGGTTGCAGTGGGAGCCGCAGTACGGACTGCCCTATGACCGTGCGAACGCGGGCAAGGCACCGAAAAACGTCCTGATCATCGGCGCCGGCTCGGGCTCGGACGTCGCGATCGCGCTGAAGAAGGGCGCCGAGCACGTGGACGCGGTCGAGATCGACCCGCGGATCCGCGACATCGGCAAGGCGAAGAACCCGGACCACCCGTACCAGGACCCGCGGGTGAGCTCGCACATCGACGACGGCCGGGCGTTCCTGTCCCGGACCGACAAGAAGTACGACCTGATCCTGCTGGCGCTGCCGGACTCGCTGACGCTGGTGAACGGCGCGAGCTCGCTGCGGCTGGAGAGCTACCTGTTCACCCAGCAGGCCTTCGAGAGCGCCCGCAAGCACCTGAAACCGGGTGGCGCGTTCGCGATGTACAACTACTACCGCGAGACCTGGCTGATCGACCGGCTCGCCTCGACGGCGCAGGAGGCCTTCGGACACAAGCCGTGCGTGGACAAGGTCGGCGACGGCCTGCAGCAGGCCGTGGTCACGGTCGGTCTCACCGAGGCTGACCAGACCTGTGAGACCGTCTGGGCCGGGCCGACCGCGATCACCCCGCCGCCGGCCACCGACAACCGGCCGTTCCTGTACCTGTTCACCGACCGGATCCCATCGCTGTACCTGGTCACGATCGGGCTGGTGCTGCTCGCCGGACTGATCGGCGTCGGCATCGCGGGCGGCGGTTCGTCGTACCGGCGGATGCAGCCCTACACCGACCTGTTCCTGCTCGGCGCGGGCTTCATGCTGCTGGAGACGAAGAGCATCACCGGGTTCGCCCTGCTGTTCGGTACTACCTGGGTGGTGAACGCAATCGTCTTCGCTGGCGTGCTGGTGGCGGTGCTAGCGGCCGTCGAAGTCACGAGACGGTTCAAGACACCACCGATCAAAGTGATGTTCGTCGTCCTGTTCGCGGGATTGCTGCTGAGCTGGGTCTTCCCGGACAGCTGGCTGCTCTCGATGCCGGTCGGATTGCGGGTCCTGGTCGCGGTGCTGATCGCGTTCACCCCGATCTTCGCCGCGAACGTGATCTTCGCGAAGCGGTTCACCGACACCGCGGACGGCACCGCCAGCTTCGGCGCCAACCTGCTCGGCGCGATGCTGGGCGGCTGCCTTGAGTACGCCGGCCTGCTGATCGGCTTCCACGGGCTGCTGATCATCGCCGCCGTGCTGTACCTCGGCGCCTTCCTGCTCCGACCGAAGACAGCGGCCGGCGCAACCAGCTAGATCCAAAAAACGGACCGGCTCGAGACTGCCTCTCGCGCCGGTCCGTTTTGCTTTGACGAGAAATCACCGTACGCCGACGAGTCGTAACCCGGCCGCGGTCGCAGCCGCGGCGACGACCACCAGAATGAACGGAACCTTGCGCAAGGCAAGCACTCCGCCGACCAGTACACCGGCCGGCCGCGCGATCCCCGCGGCGCCATGTCCATCGGTCAATGCGGCCGTCGCGACCAGCGCTGCTAGCAGTACCACGGCCGCAGCCGCCATCACCTTCTCCATCCGCGCCGGCAGCTCGAACCGCGTGCGCAGCAGCGGCCCAGCGATCCGCAGCGAGAAGGTCCCAACCGCAAGGACCAGTACGCCGATCAGCACCAACCCGGGATTGCTCACACGACCACCTTTGCCTCAGGCAACTTCTTCGGGGACTGCTCGGTTCGGTAGAACACCAGGCCCACCAGGGCCAGCAACACCGGTAGACCAGCCGGGAGGAACGGCGTCACCGCGAGCGCGACGACGACGCCCGCCACCGCCGCGGTACGGGTCGATTTGTCCCGCAGGGAAGGAAGAACAAGGGCGAGCAGTACTGCGGGGAAGGCGGCGTCGAGGCCGAACACGTCCGTGTCGGTGATCACCGAGCCGATCTGACCGCCGGCCAGGACGCCTAGGTTCCAGCAGATGAAGATGCCGATTCCGCAGATCCAGTAGGCAGCGCGCTTCCGCTTCAGCTCATCCTGGCCGAGGGCGAAGGCAACGTTCTCGTCCGTCATCAGATGACTGCCCGGGAGCCGTTTCCAGCCGGCCCCGATCACGTCGCTGACGGCCAACCCGAAGGCCACGTGCCGGCTGTTCACCAGCAGGCCCGCGATGGTGGCCGCGATCGGGCTGCCGCCGGCGGCGACGATCCCGACGAACAGGAACTGCGACGCCCCGGCGAACACGACCACGGACAGCAGTACCGGAACCCAGAGGTCGAGTCCCCCACCGACGCTGATCGCGCCGTACGAAAGGCCGACCACACCATCGGCCAGGCAGACCAGCGCGATGTCTCGCGCCAGTCCCTTGTCGAGACTCTGCTGAAGGGTTCGCCATATCGAACGCATGGGTTTTATGATGAACACTCAGCGACTTGTTCGTCAAGTCGAACGGATGGACCGATGGAGCGAACGCCGATGGACACGAAGGCACCACTGGACGTGATCGCCTCATCGCTACGCCGCGAACGGGCCCGGACCGGCCTGTCCCTGACCGAGGTGGCGAAACGCGCGGGCGTCGCCAAGTCCACGCTGTCGCAACTGGAGTCCGGCACCGGGAACCCGAGCGTGGAGACCCTGTGGGCGCTCTGCGTTGCTCTCGACATCCAGTTCGGCCAGTTGGTCGATCCGCCGAAGCCCCGGGTGCACGTGATCCGCGCCGACGAAGGGCCGGCCGTGTACTCCGAACACGGCGACTACAGCGCGACCCTGGTCGCGTCCTGCCCGCCCAACGCGCGCCGCGACGTCTACCGGATCGTCGTTGCGCCCGGCCCCCGGCCGGGAGTCCGACCCGCACATGCCGGGAATCGTGGAGCACGTCGTGCTCAGCACCGGCCGCGCCCTGGTCGGCCCGGCAGAAGATCCGGTAGAGCTCCATCCAGGCGACTACATCGCCTATCCCGGCGACATCGCCCACGTCTTCCAGGCCCTGGAGGAGAACACCACCGCCGTCCTGCTCTCGCAGTACAGCTGAAAGCCGCGACCAACAGGTGTTGGTCGCGGCTTCTGGTGGGGATCAGGCTTTGCGGCCGATTCCGCCGGCGATGCACTCCTCGATCTGGCTGAGCGGCGCGATGCGGGGGCCGTCCGGCCACCATTCGTCGCACAGCACCAGACCAGGGGTGACCATTTCGAGGTCGTTGAACATCGCCTTGATCTGGTCGTACGGACGGAACAGGCCGGACCCCATCGGGCTGTGCGTGAACCGCTCCTCCAGCGCCCGGGCGGTCTTGGCGTGCTCGGGCGTCTCCGGGTCGAGGAAATGCGAGATCACGACGTACGAGCCGGGGGCCAGGGCGTCGGTGTAGGTCTGCATCAACTCGGGGGCGTCGTCGCCCAGGTAGTGGTGCAGGGTGCCGTTCTGGATCAGCGCGATCGGCTGGGAGAAGTCGAGGAACTTCCGCACCTCCGGGAGGGCGAGCACCTTCTCGGGCTCGAAGATGTCGGCACTGATGAAGAGCGTGTTCTCGTTCTCCTCCAGCAGCGCGCGGCCGTGCGCGAGCACCACCGGGTCGTTGTCGATGTACAGCACCTTCGCGTCCGGCTGCAGCCGCTGCACGATCTGGTGGGTGTTCTCCGCGGTCGGCAGACCGGAGCCACAGTCGAGGTACTGCGTGATGCCCGCCTGGCCGGCCAGGAACCTGCAGGCGCGGACCAGGAAGTTCCGGTTCGACCAGGCGAGGTCGGTCACCTGCGGGGCAACCGTGGCCACCTGCCGCAGCACCTCGCGATCGATCTCGAAGTTGTCCTTACCACCCAAGAACGCGTCGTAGACGCGGGCGATGCTGGCCCGGCTGGTATCGATGCCAACGGGAACGGAACTGGGGGATTTGGCGGCGTCGGGCATCAGCGACCTTCGTTCTTGATTGAGTGGCCTGTCGAGCTCGACCCTACTAGCAGTCGCGGCGCCTTTCAGCGCCGTGAGCGCGCCGACTGGAGCCGATTCGCCGGAAGTCGTGAAATGATCCTCCGGCGGGACGAGGCGAAAAGGTGGAGAGACTCCGTGACAGAGCTGGATGCGTACGGCGGGCCGACCGCCCTGCGGATCATGCTCGGCGCCCACTTGCGCCGGTTGCGTGAGGAATCAGGGATCAGCCGGTCCGACGCGGGCTGGGCGATCCGCGGTTCGGAGTCCAAGATCAGCCGGCTCGAACTGGGCCGGGTCGGCTTCAAGGTCCGCGACGTCGACGACCTGCTGACGCTTTACAAAGTGGACGACCAGGCCGAACGCGACCGCCTGCTGGATCTGGCCAAGGAGGCCAACAACCCCGGCTGGTGGCAGCGCTGGGACGACGTGACGCCGAGCTGGTTCCACTCCTATCTCGGCCTCGAGATGGCGGCCGAACTGATCCGTACCTTCGAGCTCCAGTTCGTGCCGGGACTGCTGCAGACCCCGGACTACGCCCGCGCCGTAGTGCAACTCGGACGCGATCGCCCGTTGCCCGAGATCGAGGTCGAACGCCTGGTCGCGCTGCGCACCGGCCGCCAGCAAGTGCTGACCAGGAAGCGATCCGCCCGCCTCTGGGCAGTGATCGACGAAGCCGTACTACGGCGCCCGATCGGTGGGACGCAGGTGTTCCGGGCGCAACTGGAGTACCTGCTCGAGGCCTCCCAGCGGCACAACGTGACGCTGCAGATCATCCCGTTCAGCCGCGGCGGCTACACGGCCACCGGCGGCGCGTTCAGCATCCTGCGATTCGGCGAGGCGGACCTGCCCGACGTCGTCTACATCGAGCACCTCACCAGCGCCGTCTACCTGGACAAGCGCGAGGACCTCGACGAGTACGTCGTCACGATGGACTCGCTGGCGATCACCGCGCTCCGCCCACGTCAAACCGAGGAACTCCTCCGCGAGGCCATCAAGGCGCTCGACTGAGCTCACCGCTGCGGGTTGGTCGCCTTGCCGTCCAGCCACAGGGTGTCGGACGGATCGCTGTGGGTCCCGCCCGAGTTCACGTGCTTGCCGCCGATCTTCACTCCGTTCTTGATCACGTGGAACAACGCCATCGCGTGGCCGCGGCCGAGGTCGTAGTCCGCCTTCAGCCAGTCGGCGACCGTGCCGGCCTTGGTCTGCGGCGCGTCGAACCCCTTCTCCTTGGCGATCTCCACCAACTGCCGCGGAGTCAGCCCGGTCTTCTCCTCGATCTTGTCCAGGTAGGCCTGAAACGACATCTCGCACTCCTCTTCCCGGCGGCAGCATCCCTGCCTCTGCCCAAGCGTCGAACCAGCCACGGCTGGATCGACAAACCGGTCGGGAAGTTCTTCGGGCCGGTTTGCGTTAGGTGGGACGACAGAGAGGAACCGTCATGAAGGTACGACGTTCGTTGAAGGCGCTGAAGGCGAAGCGGGGCTCGCAGGTGGTCCGCCGCCGCGGTCGCGTCTACGTGATCAACCGGCTGGACCCCCGCCAGAAGGCCCGCCAGGGCTGATGGCCACACTCACGGAAGCGGCAGGCCTTGCTCACGACGACTGGGACGAGTACGACCGGGTGATGGCCGAGCAGCGGCGTACGGTTGTTCTGGTCAACCCCACCAGGGCTACAGCAATTGATGCCTTAGGCAAGCTCTTCCTTGATGCGGGGCCGGGCGCCCGGACCGGGGCGGAGGGCGACCTCGCGCGGCGCCGGTTCGTGCCCGGCCTCGCACCGTAGTACGACGCTGACTTTTTCGCCGCAGTCGCGGTGCTCGGGGAGCAGCGGCGGACCGTCGTCGAGCGGCAGGTACTGGTCGCCCCATTGGACCAGCGCGACGAGCACCGGGTAGAGGTCGAGGCCGGCCTTCGTGAGGCGGTATTCGTACCGCTCGCGCTGGCCGGCCACCCGGTACGGCACGCGGCGGAGCAGTCCGCGCTCGATCAGCGCGGCGAGCCGATCGGTCAGCACCTGGCGCGGGATCTCCGCCCGGGCCCGCATGTCCTCGAACCGGCGGACGCCGACGAAGACCTCGCGCAGGACGTGGAACATCCACTTCTCCCCCAGGATGTCCATCGTCCGGGAGATCGTGCAGTTCTCGGTGGACCAGTGCATCGCCTCGGGCCTGGCCTGTTGCTCGATCATGCCTCCGAGGATAAGTCTTCTTGACAGACTCAGCCAACCCGGCGACCCTGAATCCGTGAACCAGACTCAGATGGACGCGCCGCGGATCCGTACCGCCGGCGAAGCGGACACCGACGACCTGGCGGCGATGCTGACCGGGCTGACCGATTTCAGTCTCTACATGCGTTTCCAGACCGCGGTCGGCCGTCCGCCGCGCGAGTCCCTGCTACTACGGCTGCTCCGGCCAGCCGGTGCGGCCTGGGTGGCGACCCGCGACGACGAGATCGTCGGGCATGCGATGTGGGCCTGGGCAGCGGCAAGCACCGTGCCGACCGCCGAACTCGCGGTCGTGATCAGCGAACCGGAGCAGAATCGCGGCCTCGGGATCCAACTGCTCGGGATCGCCGCCGGCCATGCTTTCGAGGCCGGAGCCACCCGGCTCCTTTTCGTCGTGAACGCGGCCAACGACCGGGTTGCCCGGATGATCCGCCGCCGCTGGCCGGCCGTGGCCGTGGAACGCGACGGGAGTCTGCTCAACTTCGTCGTACCGGCGGCTGCTCAGTTGCCGCCTGCCAGCGATTCGCAGATGGACCAGGCCTGCTCGCGGAGCAAGGCGGCGGCGTCATCGGCCAAGCCTTTCACGGGGGCATCGATCCCGACCGGATCCTCTTCCAGCAAGGCGATCAGAAAGACACAAGCGGCGAGGTAGCTGCCCGCGAGAGCGGGGTGGCTGCCGTCCTTGTCGTGCAGAGATGGTTCGTCGTGGGTGCGCAGGAAGCGTTCCCACACCATGCCGACGGGAACAAGCGTGGCGCCGAGCTCTGTGGCGATGCCGGCATAGGCGGTGGTGATCGGCTGCTGCGGACCGTTCTGGCGAGCCCAGGTCATGTACAACGCAGTACGGGCGCCGGCTTCCTCGATTGCCGCATGGAAGTCCCGGACGCTGTCATGCATCCGCGCGGGACTCTTGGCCGGCAACGTGCTCTGCTCCTGCAGTACTACGGTGTCGAACCCGCCGTCGGCGATCGCCGCGAGCGCCGTTCCAGCATTGAGGTGCTGCCGTAGCGAGGCGCCTCCGGCCGAGATCAGCCGAGACTCGACCTCCACCCCGCGCTCCTTGGCCAACCCGGCCAGCAACCCTCGCAGGTTGTTCCTACCCGTAAAACTGTTCCCGACAAAGAGAATCCGCACGGCTGCCCCTCAGACCAGCTCGAGTACGGCGGCGGCGAAGTCAGCGGGTGCCTCCTGCGGCACGTTGTGCCCGATCCCCGGCAGGACGCGGTGCTGATACGCGCCGGTGAAGAGTGCACGCTCCTCCGGGTCATCGGCTCCGCGCGGCCCACCGACACCATCGGCTCCACCCTCCAGCACCACGGTCGGCACGCTGATCACGGGCTGCTGAGCGATCCGCGCCTCGACCGCGTCGTACCGCGGATCGCCGGCGACGAGCCCGAATCGGTGCCGGTAGGAGTGGATCACGACATCGACGAAGTCCGGATTGTGCAGGCTGGCAGCGCTGGCCGGGAAGGCGGCTGCCGCATCGGCCCACTCCGGTGACCAGGTGCGCCATAAGTACTCACACAGTTCGTCCCTGTTGCGCTCAAGCCCCTCACGGCCCCGCTCGCTGTGGAAGTAGTACTGGTACCAGTACGTGGCCTCCCACTCCGGCTTCGTGGGCTCCCCCGAGTGCGCGATGTCCTGCATGTTGTAGCCGTCGACCGTCACCAAGCCATGCACTCGCTCCGGCCAGAGCGCCGCCGCGATACACGCGGCGCGACCACCCCAGTCGTAGCCCGCGACGATCGCCCGCTCGATCTCGAGTGCGTCCATCAACTCCAGCAGATCCTGACCCAACGCGGCCTGCTGGCCGGACCGGACGGCCTCCGGGTCCCTGAACCTCGTCTCCCCATATCCCCGCAGGTAGGGCGCGATCACCCGCAATCCGGCGTCCGCAAGCGTCGGCTCCACTCCGTCGTACGCCCGCACGTCGTACGGGAATCCGTGCAGCAACACCACCGGCAACCCACCCGGATCACCTGCCTCCTGATAGGCGACCTCGAGCATTGGCGTACTGACCCGGACAACCTCGCTGAACGACATCCAGCCATCCTGACATCCGTGCCCGCGGCATTCCCGGAAACACCTCGATCTGTTGATCGGTGTCCGAGCGACTACTTTCTGCACTTTTGCCTCGCGGATGCCGGTGGGTCCGGAAAGGTTGCATCATTCCCCCATTTCAAGGTTTGTGAAATTGCTGCTTTTAACATCCGGCCAGAGCTTCATTCGCCTCTAAACTGCCGCATGGTCACATTCACGAAGCGGGTCAAGCGGCGTTTGCGGCGGATGTTCAAGCTGCCCGCGAAGACCAACCAGGGGCCCGCGCGGCCCGCCGAGAAGGCCGTCGGGCGCGCCAGCATCGATCGGGACGCCTGGGCGTCGGCGGCGCAGGAGGGCGAGCTGGGCTTCCACAAGCGGCACAACTTCCGCGCCGAACAGGAAGTCTGGTGGACCCACGTGCAGCGCGACTGGGCTGCTCTCGGTCTCAAACCGACCGGTTGGGAGGGCAAGACCATCATCGACGTCGGCGCCGGCAGCAAACTGCGCAGCCTGTACTTCGAAGGTGCCACCCTCGTCGTACTGGAGCCGCTCGCGGACCGGTACATGACCGATGTCGCGTGGCACGATCTGGACAAGGCCGACGAAATGTACTCGGTGCCCGCCGAGCAGTTCGTCCCCGAGCTCGAGGGCCGCGGCGATCTCATCGTGTCGATCAACGCGCTCGACCACGGCTTCGACTTCGCCGAGGGCGCGCGCCACATCCGCAAGTACCTGAAGCCCGACGGCCTCGCGTTGCTGAGCTTCGACATGCACGACCAGCCGGACGCCATGCATCCGCTGATCCTCACCGACGAGATCTGCCGGCAGATCTTCACCGACGCCGGTTTCAGAATCGAGAAATCCGAGAAGGGCCGCCGGTACCACGGCGCGGCCGGACCGCAGGCGACGCACTGGTGGCTGCGTGCCGCCTAAGCTCTCTTTGTGCCATTGACGACGGACGTCGCGCCCCGTAGCCACCCGGCTACGGAGACTGCGGTCGCCCGGCCGTCATGGTCGGTCGAACGCCTGCCCTGGAGGCCGATCGGGAGCACCGTGGTGAAGGCGGCCGCCGGGGTCGCTCTTGCCTGGTTGGTGATCTGGCTGATGGCGGCGCACTCGTCCAGCCACGACATCGTCAGTCTGCTGCGGTTCTGGATCTTCGGCATCACGCTGCCCGGCACCCTGCTCTGGCGCCTGGCCAGCCCGTTCCGGCACAACCTGATCGAGGACTTCGCGGCCGGATCGCTGGTCGGCGTATCCGTGCTGATCCTGGTCTACCTCGCCGTCGCCCCACTCGGCGGCCAGCGATGGGCCTGGCTCTGGGCCGCTCCTGTGCTGATCGTGGTGGCCGTCGTGCCGACCTGGCGCCGACGCTGCCTGAGCCGGGTCGAGCGGCCGGTCTCGCCGTTGACCGCCTGGCTGGTCGCCATCGCCTGCGCGGCGCCCCTGTTCCACATAGGGCGCTACCGCATCGCCAACCCCGCGCCCTACACCGATGCTCGCTCGAACGTGCCGGATATGGCGTTCCACCAGGCACTGGCCGCCAGCGCGAAGTACGACGTGCCGCTGCAAGCGCCGTACGTCAACGGCGAGCGGATGGACTACCACTACTTCTGGCACCAGTTCACCGCCGCGACCTCTTGGGCGACCGGCGTGGACCTGACCGACCTGATCTACAACATCGGCTGGATCCCGCTACTGCTCGCCGGCTGCGCTCTCATCTACGCCCTCACCGACCGCGTCGCACCGGGCTCACGCTGGGCCGGCCCGCTCGCCATTGCCATCGCGTCGATCGCAGGAACGGTCGACGCGTATCCGGCCGTCCGGCTACCCGCCGAGAGCCTGATCAACTACGACTGGGGCAGCCCGACGCAGAACCTCGGCGGCGCCCTGATCACCTTGCTGGCACTGATCGGGATCGATCTGCTGCGCGGACGAAGCGGACCTGGCACCTGGATCCTCTTCCTCGTGATCGCCGCGGCGGCGTCCGGTTCGAAGGCGACCGTGCTGCCGCTGATCATCTGCGGCGCCGGGCTGGTGCTGGTGATCCGGCTCCTGTACGGCCGCTTCGCCAAGGGCGCGCTGCTGATCGCGGTGATGCTGGCCGGCCTGTTCATGGCTGCGGTAGTGGTCGTCTTCGGCAACAAGTCCTCAGGTCTCGCGGTCCGGCCCTGGATCACCTTCGCCAAGTTCGGCATCTACCCGCTCATCTCCCAGCAGACCGATGCCAGCACGCTCGACCACACCGCGATGTGGTTCAGCGGGATCACCATGTGCCTCGGCCTGCTCCTCGGCTCGGCCGGGCTGCTGGTGCTGCTCGGTACGACGGGACGCTGGTTCCGCGATCCGGGGATGATCTTCCTGGTCGGGATCGCGATCGCGGGCTTCGGCGCCTCGGTACTGACCGACCAGCCGGGCGGGAGCCAGCTCTACTTCCACCGGACCGCGATACCGATCATCGCTGCGCTCGCTGTCGCGGGAACGTGGATGCTGGTGTTCTGGTTCGCCGACCGGCGCTCCGGGCTGCTGGTGTTCGTTTCGCTGCTCGGCGGGGTCGGTGCGACCGCCGCGGCCCGGGCGATCACCAAGGCCAACCCGGGCGAGGGCAGACCGTTCCTGACCCCCGACGGCCACCTGACCGGCCTGATCACCCCGTGGGTATGGACGATCGGCTTCCTGCTCGCCGTCACGGCCTTGATCACCGTGCTGTGGAAATTGGCCAAGCGCCGAGGTCGGCCGACCCGGATCGCGATGGCATCGTTCGTTCTCGCCGCGATGGGCGCAGGGTTCTTCCTTCCGGTCCAGGCGATGACCCACACCCCCGTGGTCGACCTTGGCCCGCTGGCCGACAAAGGCCCCCTCGGCCCTTCAAGCACCCAAGCCGCCGCTGCCACCTGGCTGCGCGACCACACCGCCCCCAACGAGCTGATCGCGACCAACGCCCACTGCACCACGAAGAACGCCGCCGGCTGCGACTCCCGGCACTTCTGGATCGCCGCCCTGAGCGAACGCCACGTCCTGGTCGAAGGCTGGGGCTACACCAACACCATCAACGAACTGGTAGCCACCACCGGCCTCAGCTCGAACGGCCTCCCCTTCTGGGACGAACAAAAACTAGAAGACAACGACCGAGCCTTCACCACCCCGACCCGAGACAACCTGCGCCTCCTGAAAACCAAATACGGCGTCCACTGGCTCTACGCCGACCCCACCCAAACCATCGTCTCCCCCAAACTCACCACCTACGCCACCCTCCGCTACAAGACCCCCGACGCCCTGATCTACGAACTCCCGTGACAGGAGGTGCGCGGGGGTGATTTTCAGCTGATGCCCTCCGGCCTGCGGTTCATCACTCATCGCCGGTGCGCCAACTGCGGACCCGAACTGGGCCCATATTTCACTCCGGTAGGGCGATTGCCGCGGCGGGTGTCCTCGCCGTTGTATTCAGGCGCCCTACCCACCGCGTGGCCGGACGGGTTCACGAGGCGGTTCGCCGACTGGGCCGCGCCACATCGTCGCCCGGGCGGCTCGCCGACCTTAAAGGCCGGCCAGCCGGATGTGCTGCTCGATCACGGTGTCGACTGCGAGTTCGGGGTCGTCACTGTTCTTCGAGAGATGTTTCGCGGCGACCTTCTCCGCGCCGGGGAACCGCTGATACCCGTCGATGGCGACTTCCAGCACCCGCTAGCGGAACTCGTTTCCTGAGTCCGGCGACATCCGGCGGCATTTGTCGCGACTCGTCACCGTGCTGCATCCGCGCCGAACGGCACCGCGCCAATACCGCCTCCCGCTGCCGGTCCGAACTCAGCTCGCTCGGGGCAGACCTCACCAGCCGGCGAGGCGATCACCTTGTCCTGCGGCCAGAGTCGCCGCGGCAACGAATGAGTGGCGCTGCCGCGGCCTGGTCTCACCACATGCCCGATGCCGCACAGTTGGGCGGCAGACGGCAAAGCCAATGCCTCGTCAAGCAACGTCGGGGTGGTGATCGCCGCCCCTGGGTTCTGCTCGCGTCTTGGCGATCGCGCGGATCGCGCGGATCGCGCGGATCGCGCGGATCGCGCGGATCGCGCGGATCGCGCGGATCGCGCGGATCGCGCGGATCGCGCGGATCGCGCGGATCGCGCGGATCGCGCGGTGCGGTGGGGGGTGTGACGGTGATGGGTGTGGCCTGGCCGGGCTGGTGGCGGGACCTTGGACAGGATGTCGGGGGCTCGGACAAGCTATTTCGTGTCCAAGCCCCCCGGTTCGTGTCCAAGCCCCCGGTTCGTGTCCAAGCCCCCGCTTTCGTGTCCAAGCCCCCGGTTCGTGTCGCAGCCCCCGGCACGGTGTCCCAGCCCCGGCAGGTGTTCCAGGTCCCGGCAGCACGTCCCGGATTCGGCGGGCTGCGACTGTGTGCACCGGATCCGGGATTCTGCGGGCGGTATCTGCTCAGCCGGTGCACAAGGTCGCGCTCCGGATGGCTGGCTGCGGGTGGGAGCGAGGCTGAGGCCGGCTGGGCGGCGCACTGGTCCAGCAGGGCTGACCACCGATTCCGACCTCAACGTCTCTTGTCGCGGCACTAGAACAGGAGGGAGCGGAACTCGCTGGCGAACTGAAGGCAGCGCAGGTTGCGACGCACGGACAGACCTACAACTGACTTCTTCCGACGCGGGACGCTAGTTACCCGACATCATGAAGTACCAGCCGTCGGTGCGGTGGTTGCACGCGCTGAGGTACCACGGGTCCAACTGATCGCGAGTGCTCGTGCGGGCATCGTTGCAGTCCGCCTGTGTGGCGTACGGGCCGATGCTGTAGATCGGGACGGCGGTGGCGGAGCTGATCGGGACCAGTACGCCGATCGACGCGGCGACGGCGGCAATCAGCAAGGCGATACGACGTTTCACCAGGGACTCCTCAGGTGGGCGGGCGGTAGGTCGAAGTTAGAGACGAAAGCCCTTCAGTGCAAGGGGATACGGGCAAGATTCCAGGTTGCGATTCAGACTGGAA
Source organism: Kribbella qitaiheensis (assembly GCF_014217565.1). Taxonomy (NCBI): domain Bacteria; kingdom Bacillati; phylum Actinomycetota; class Actinomycetes; order Propionibacteriales; family Kribbellaceae; genus Kribbella; species Kribbella qitaiheensis. The sequence continues at coordinate 5,730,876 of NZ_CP043661.1, read as the reverse complement.
ACCCATCAATCGTTTGTCTCCGACGAGCTATGACCCCGCCCCACCGACCGCCCCGAGCGCACCCGGGTGCGGTGGGTTCAGTCAACCAACCGCTCGATTACTGTGCGGCGGAACGGCGACGCGCGGATCTGGTGTACCGGTGCAAGCTCGGTCCCCGACCGGCTCAGCCCGCGATCCCGTCGCGCCGAACGACCTCCGCTTCCGCCGTCGACCACGCCCAGACTTGAACGTCGACTTCCGCGGTCATCAACGGCAGCCCGCCGAACGAGAAAGACGGAGCGCCGGCCATCGGGCCGGCCGCTAACACCGCGCCAGGGACGATCACGAAACGGCGCCGAGCGGGCTGCGGCTCCGGCCGGCCACCGCCAGAGCTACGCCGTGACGCCCCGCGTACGTCCGCGTCCACCGTAGAAGGGCTTCGACGGTGGACGCGGCGTGGCGTCAGGCGACGACGATGACCGTTTTGCCGAGCAGTTTGCCGTTGCTCGCATCCTGGTGGACGGTCGGCAGTTCCTCCAGCGGCCGGCGGTCGGCGATGTGCAGCTTGAGTACGCCGTTGTCGACGCGGGAGACGAGGTCGGCCAGGTGGGAGGCGTCGGGGCCGACCCATACGCCCGCCGTGCGTACCGAGCGTGCCTCGTCGGCCGGCACCGGGCCGGCGGAGCTGACGACGATGCCGCCGTCGGCCACGTAGGGGGTCAACTTCGCGAGGTCCTCGGGAGCCAGCCGGACGTGGTTCACCACCACGTCGAAGGGACCACCGACGGCGGCCGGGCCTGCGTCGAGGTCCAGCGGGCCGACGACCTTCTCCCCACCGTAGCCGTTCAGGCGGTTGGCGTGCTGGGGGCCGTCGACGGCGGTCACCTTCGCACCGGCATCGACGGCGAGCTGGACCACGATGCTTCCCACCGCACCGCCTGCCCCGTTGACGAGAACGGTCTGGCCGGCCTTGATCCCGGCGAGCTCGACTGCGGCCTGGCGAGCGGCCAGCCCGGTCAGGGGCAGTGATGCGGCGTCGGTCAGATTGATGCTGCGAGGCGCCGCGGTCACCAGGTCGGCCGCGACGACCGCGTACTCGGCGGCCCCGCCGTGCTCGTCCATCGGGAACATGGCGATGATCGGGTCGCCGACCTGCAGTCCGCTGACTCCGTCGCCGAGCTCGGCAACGGTGCCGGCGACGTCGAGGCCGGGGGTGATCGGCAGCGAGGTGGGGATCATCTCAGCGAGGACACCCAGCCGGATGTGGTCGTCGACGGGGTTGAACGAGGTGGCTGCCACCTTCACCAGCACCTGGCCGGCACCGGGGACCGGACGCTCCACCTCCTCCTGGCGTAGGACCTCGGCGGTGCCGAACTCGTGGTAGCGAATCGCCTTCACGGCGCTCTCCTCTGGGGTTTCGTGGTGTCGGATCCGTGGCGAACGGGGGAGTCTCCGGACCGGTGGTCGCCATCTCCACCCGCCCGTACCTCGAGCGGCGCGAGCACTCGGCTCATCTGCACCGACCGGGTCGAGCTGCCGGCCACCATCCGGTCGATGGCGCGTGTCGTAGGGCCCCGGCTCGGCCGGGAAAGGACATCGGACTACTCGTCATGGTGATGGTGCCGATCTCTTCAGGGCGAGTCGCCGGGGACGCCGCCGCACTTGCCTGGGCAACCGTGAAAGAGTGTGCCTGACTTGCCTAGGCAAGTCAAGAGATACACCATCGCAGAACCCGGCCGGCTCAGTACCTGCTCCTTGGCAGCGAAGACGCCACTGGATGCCAAGTTGCCCAGTCAAGTAAGCTGGGCGCATGAGCGGCTCCCCCCATTGGCTCGACGACGAGCAGCAGAAGCTGTGGCAGGATCTGCGCACCGTGGTCATCGCGCTGCCCACGCTGCTGGACCGTCAGTTGCAGCGGGACGAGGGCATCTCGAACTTCGAGTACAGCGTGATGGCCCGGCTGTCCATGACCGAGACGCGCACGATGCGGCTCAGCGAGTTGGCCGCGCAGTGCAACAGCACGCAACCACGGCTGTCCAAGCTGATGATCCGTTTCGAGCAGCAGGGGTGGATCACCCGGTGCCCTGACTCGGACAACGGCCGGTACACCCTCGCGACCCTGACCGACGCGGGTCTGCGGAAGGTCGAGGACAGCGCCCCGGCTCACGTCGAGCGGGTCAGACAACTGGTGTTCGACCCACTCAGCGCTGCACAGCAACGCCACCTCGGCGCCGTGCTCGCCCGCATCGCCGCTCCGCTACGCGAGCAACTCGACGGCCGGTGAGCGACGCCTGCCTCCACGACCATCTTCGGCATCGCGACCCCCAAAGCCGCCTGAAATCAGTCTCCGACCTGCGAGAAACCCCCTCAGCTAAGGCCTTTGAGGAGTTGGCGGGCCATGACTATGCGCTGGACCTGGTTGGTGCCTTCGTAGATCTGGGTGATTTTGGCGTCGCGCATCATGCGTTCTACCGGGTAGTCGTGGGTGTAGCCGTAGCCGCCGAGGAGTTGGACGGCGTCGGTGGTGACGGCCATCGCTACGTCGGAGGCGAAGCACTTGGCGGCTGCGCCGAAGTAGGTGAGGTCGCTGTCGCCGCGTTCGGAGCGGGCTGCCGCGGCGTACGTGAGCTGGCGGGCGGCTTCGATCTTCATGCCCATGTCGGCGAGCATGAACTGCAGGCCCTGGAACTCCGCCAGCGCCTTGCCGAACTGCTTGCGCTCCTTGACGTACCCGAGCGCGTAGTCGAGGGCGCCCTGGGCGATCCCGAGTGCCTGCGCCGCGATCGTCACGCGGGTGTGGTCGAGCGTCGCCATCGCAGTACCGAAGCCGGTGCCCGGGTCGCCGATCATCCGCCCGGCAGGGATCCGGACGTTGTCGAAGTAGACCTCGCGGGTCGGTGAGCCCTTGATGCCGAGCTTCTTCTCCGGGGCGCCGAACGAGACGCCGTCATCGGCCTTCTCCACCACGAAGGCGCTGATGCCCTTCGACCGGGCGTCCGGGTCCGTCACCGCGAAGACCGTGTAGTAATCGCTCACGCCGGCGTTGGTGATCCAGCGCTTCACACCGTTGAGCACAAAGGAATCCCCGTCGGCGACCGCGCGGGTCTTCATCGAGACGGCGTCCGAGCCGGCTTCGGGCTCCGACAGGCAGTACGAGAACATCGCGTCGCCCGCGGCCACCGGCGGCAGGTAACGCGTCTTGACCTCTTCCGACGCGGAGATCAGCAACGGCAGCGAGCCGAGCTTGTTCACCGCGGGGATCAGCGAGGTGGACGCGCAGGCGCGGGCCACCTCCTCGATCACGATCACGGTGGCGAGCGCGTCCGCCCCGGCCCCGCCGTACTGCTCGGGGATGTGCGGGGCATGGAAGTCGGACGCCTTGAGCGCGTCGTACGACGCCTTCGGGAACTCGGCGAGTTCGTCCACGTCACCGGCGTTCGGGGCCACCTTGGCGTCGCAGACAGCGCGAACGGCGGCCCGGATCGCCTGGTGCTCCTCGGACAGCGCGTACAGATCGAATGAGTTACTCACGAGTCACAATCTACGACGGATCGACCCGTACGGCGATCCGGGCGAGCCGGAAAGTGATCAAAAGCGCACTACATGCAAACGCTTGGCCATGAGCCGGTCACGAGGTGGTATCCGTGATCGGTAGAGTCGCCCGCATGACTGAAGGCACGCCCACCACCAGCGAGCGACCGCTGCGGATCTCGGTGATCGGTACCAACTACCTCGGCGCGAACACCGCCGCGGGGATGGCCGAGTTCGGCTTCGACGTGATCGGCGTCGAGATCGACGAGCACCGGCTGAAGCTCCTGAACGACGGCAAGGCCCCGCTTTACGAGCCGGGTCTGGATCCGCTGCTGAAGCAGCACACCGACTCCGGCCGGCTGCGGTTCACCGACGACTATCGCCAGGTCGCCGACTGGGCCGATGTGCACTTCATCTGCGTGGGTACGCCGCAGCAGGAAAGCAGCGACGCCGCCGACCTGGCCCAGATCAACTCGGTGGTCGACATGCTGGCACCGCTGCTGACCCAGCCGTGCCTGGTGGTCGGCCGGTCCACCGTCCCGGTCGGGACGTCGAAGCTGGTCGAGAAGCGCTTCCACACCGAGGCCCCTGCCGGCGAGTCGATCGAGATCGCCTGGCAGCCGGAGTTCCTGCGCGAGGCACACGGTGTCGACGACACGCTGCACCCGGATCGCCTGGTGTTCGGCGTACAGTCCGAGGCCGCCGAAGCCACCCTGCGGCAGGTGTTCGCCAGCCCGATCGACGAGGGCAGCCCGGTCGTCATCTGCAACCTGCCGACCGCCGAGCTGGTCAAGGGCGGCGCGAACGCGTTCCTGGCCACGAAGATCTCCTTCATCAACGCGCTCGCGGAGATGTGCGACGCGACCGGCGCGGACGTCACCCTGCTCGCGGACGCGCTCGGCCACGACAAGCGGATCGGCCGCGGCATGCTGAACGCCGGGCCCGGGTACGGCGGCGGCTGCCTGCCGAAGGACCTGCGCGCCTTCATGGCAAGGGCCGGTGAGCTCGGCGTCGAAGAGGTCATCACGCTGCTCCGTGAGGTCGACGACATCAACCAGCACCGGCGCGCGCGGGTCGTGAACGTCACCCACGAACTGCTCGGCGCCGAGTGGGTCGGCCGCAACGTCACCGTCCTCGGTGCGGCGTTCAAAGCGGGCACCGACGACGTACGGGACTCGCCCGCGCTCGACGTGGCCGGCCGGATCCAGTTGCACGGTGCGACTGTCACCGTGTTCGACCCGGAGGCGATGGAGAACGCGCGCCGGGTCCGCCCGACGCTGCGGTACGCCTCGTCCGCGGCCGAGGCCTGCGAGGGCGCGCACCTGGTGCTGCACCTGACCGAGTGGCCCGAGTTCCGTGAGCTGGACCCTGCCGCCCTTCGCGGCGCGGTGACGAATCCGGTGATCGTGGACGCCCGGCTGTCGCTGGATGCCCAGAAGTGGCGCGACGCGGGCTGGATCTACCGCGCGCCCGGCAGGCCGTAGTACGAGCTGTAAGGCAACGACGGCCGCTGGTCCTGTGGAAGAGCAGGGTCGGCGGCCGTCAGGCTGTCAGGCGACGGCCGCGTTCCGCAGTACCGGGCGGGTGAGCGCGACGACGCCGATCAGGGCCGAGGCGACGCCGATGCCCAGGCAGACGCCGGTGATGCCCACTCCGTTCAGGTCCGTGAGCGTCCCCAGCACCGGGTTCATCACGACGAGTGCGAGGTTCTGGCACAGCACCACGACCGACTGCAGCCTGGACTGGTACTCCCGGTCCACCGAGTTCATCAACAGCGGCAGCACGTGACCGGTGAAGGTCCCGACGCCGACACCGCTCACCACGCCCGCGACGATCACCAGCGGCATCGGATTCAGCGCCGACAACCCGAACAGCCCGACGCCGGCCAGCAGCAGCCCGAACGCGGCGACCATGCCCGGCCGGGGGAACGCACCCTTGGCCAGGATCCGCAGCGCGATGAGGCCGACACCGAGACTGCGGCTGGCCACCAGCAGACCGGCCGTCGCCGCGTTCCAGTGATGATCTCTGGCCAGCAACGGCAGCAGCAGGATGTCCAACGGCATCAGCAGCCCGGCCGCGGCCGTCATCATGATCAGCAGGGACCGGGTCAGCGGCCGCCCGAAGGCCATCTTCATGCCGTCCGCGATCGACCGGAACATTCCCGTCGTGACCCGCGTGGGCGACGCCGTCGTACCGCGCAGGAGCAGCAGTACGGCGATCATCACGGCGAACGTCAGGGCATCGAAACCGGCGGCCGAGGTCAGTCCCGACCAGTTCACCAGTACGCCGCCGACCGCCGTACCGGTGATCGCGAAGACGACCCCGGTGACCTGGAAGCTGGCCAGCGCGCGGGGCACCTGAGCCGGTGGCACCAGCAGCCTCGGCATCGAACGGGACGAGGGCAGGAAGAACGCGTCGATCACGCCCACCACCAGCGCCGTGATGAGTAGCAACGCGACCGGCTCACCGACGGCCAAGGTGATCGGGACGAGCGCGGTGGTGATGACGAACATCGCCACACAGCTCACGAGCAGCACCCGGCCCGCGCCGAAGCGGTCGCCAACAGCGCCGCCGATCAGCAGCAGGGCAGCGCGAGGCGCCGCGGCCAGGAGAAGTACGAGCCCGGCGACGCGGCCGCCGTGCTGGCTGGCGGACCATCCGATGGCAAAAGTCATCGTCAGGTCGCCGAGGAGGGACACAGCGGCGCCGAACAACCAGATCCAGTAACGGACCGGGATGCGCTGTGTGTCCGGTTCTGCGGGCGGAGTCACGATCGACGACCTTAGACGACATTGGACGGGATCACACGGCTACCCGCCCACAGCCTGTGGAAACCGCGGTGGTTCAGGATTTACGCAGCTCTGCCGCGCCCTCACGGACGGTGCTCCCCTTCGCCTTCGCCAGGTCTGCCAGCTCCGCCTGGAAAGCGGTCATCCGGTCCCGCAGTTTCTCGTCGAAGGCCGCCAGGATGCGGACCGCGAGCAGGCCCGCGTTGCGCGCGTTCCCGATCGAGACGGTGGCGACCGGAACCCCGGCCGGCATCTGCACGATCGACAGCAGCGAATCCATCCCGTCCAGGTACTTCAACGGCACCGGTACGCCGATCACCGGCAGCGGCGTCACGGCCGCGAGCATGCCCGGCAGATGCGCGGCGCCACCGGCTCCGGCGATCAGCACCTTCAGACCCCGGTCGTGTGCCGACCGGCCGTAATCGATCATCTCCACCGGCATCCGGTGCGCGGAGATCACATCTGCCTCGAAGGGCACGCCGAACTCGACGCAGACCTCGGCGGCCGCCTTCATCGTCGGCCAGTCCGAGTCCGAGCCCATCACGATTCCCACGCTCATTGCTGGTCCCTACTCGTCGATCGTGCCGGTCAGGTACGCCGCCGCGTGCCGTGCGCGCTCGCGGACGTCGTCCAGGTCGTCGCCGTACGCCGTGACGTGGCCGACCTTGCGGCCGGGCTTCACGGACTTGCCGTAGAAGTGGACCTTCAGCCCCGGATCCCTTGCCAGGCAGTGAAGGAGTGCATAATGCATGTCCGCTGTGCTTTCGTCATCACCGCCGAGCACATTCACCATCACGGTGTACGGCGCTCGCGCGGCCGGCGATCCGAGCGGCAGATCCAGTACTGCGCGCAGGTGGTTCTCGAACTGCGAGGTGACCGCGCCGTCGATCGACCAGTGCCCGGTGTTGTGCGGGCGCATCGCGAGTTCGTTGACCAGCAGCCGGCCGTCGCGGGCCTCGAACATCTCGACTGCGAGGATCCCGACGACCCCGAGCTCCTTGGCGATCCGCAGCGCGGTCTGCTGCGCCTTCGCGGCCTGCTCGGGCGCGAGGTCGGGCGCCGGGGCGGTCACCTCGACGCAGATCCCGTTCACCTGCACGGATTCCACGATCGGGTAGGCGACGGCCTGGCCGTGCGGGGAGCGGGCCACGATGGCGGACAGCTCGCGGACGAAGTCGACCTTCTCCTCGGCCAGGATCGGGACGTTCGCCGCGAACGCTTCGTCCACGACCGGGTCCTCGGAGCTCTCGGCGACCCAGACGCCCTTGCCGTCGTACCCGCCGCGGGTGGTCTTCAGGATGATCGGGAAACCTCCGATCCGCTTGGCGAAGTCGGCGATCTCGTCGCGGCTCGCGACCACCTGGTGCGCGGGTGCGGGCGCGTCGAATGCGTCCAGCCGCTGCCGCATCACCGCCTTGTCCTGGGCGTGCACGAGGGCGTCCGGACCGGGGTACACCTTGATCCCGGCGGCTTCCAGCTCGTGCAGCAGGTCGGTGGGGACGTGCTCGTGGTCGAAGGTGACCACATCCGCCTCGGCTGCGAACCGGCGTACGGTCTCGGGGTCGCGGTAGTCGCCGACCGGCGCGTCGGCGACGGCCTGGGCGGCGGAAACCGCCGGACCCTCCGCCAGCACGCGCAGCTGGACGCCCAGCGCGATCGCCGTCTCCTGGGTCATCCGGGCCAGCTGTCCGCCGCCGATCATCCCGACCACAGGGGTCCCGACCGGCAGGTCTTTACGCTCGAACTTCACAGCCGGAGCCTAATGTGCTGACCTGAGCGGTCCTGCGCTGGGCCGCCCGGATTTCGGCGGCGGCCCGGTCGGCGGGTACCGTGGGAAGCTGCCCGCCGCGCCCCGCGATCACAGAGAGCACTCCGGTCCGTTGAAAATCGTCACAACGCTGTACCGCCAGGTCGAGCATCTGGTGCACGAAGTGGCCAAGTTCGGTCTGGTCGGGTTGCTCGGCATGGTCGTGGACCTGCCGATCTACAACTGGCTGGTGTTCGACAACCCGCTCGTCTTCGGTACGCCGGGCGACGGCATGCTGCACCACCGTCCGGTCACGGCGAAGTTCATCTCGGTCACGGTCGCCACCGTCGCGACGTACCTGGGGAACCGGCACTGGACCTGGCGGCACCGTGAGCGCACCGGGCTGCACCGCGAGTACGTGCTCTTCTTCGTCCTGAACGGCATCGGCCTGCTGATCGCGGCGGGCTGCCTGAGCTTCTCCCGCTACGTGCTGGATCAGCACAACGCGCTCGCCGACAACATCTCCGCGAACGTGATCGGCCTGGGTCTCGGCACCCTGTTCCGCTTCTGGTCCTACCGCCGGTTCGTCTTCAAGGAAGAAATCGCCCTCGACGAGGCCGAGCACCAGCACGCCGACCTGGACGCCGACAACACCGGCGACCTCCCCGCGATCCGCTGACCCCGCACGGCTGAGCTCGCGCTCCCAGGAAGGCTCAGCGGCGGTCGTTGTCCTCGGAGTTGAAGAGGGTCTGGGACTCGGGTTCTTCCGCAGTACCGGGCTCGCGGCGGCGTTGGTGTTCCGGCGGGGCCTCGTCGTCCAGGATGCCGTCGCCCGGCTTGCCCTCGGGGCCGCCGAAGAGCAGGTCCGACATCTGCAGGTGCATGTGCTCGACGTGCGGGACGTCCGGCAGGACCACCTGGCCGCGCTCGCCGGCCGACTCGATCTGCAGCGTGCCGCAGCCGAGCATCCGGTCGATCAGGCCGTGTTCGTAGGAGACGTCGTTGATCCGCATCAGCGGGATGTCCCGGCCGGTCCGGGTCAGGATGCCGTGCCGGGTGATGAGTCGCCGGTTGGTCAGGGTGTAGGTCGAGAAGAACCAGTTCAGGAACGGCTTCGCGCCGAACACGATCAGGATCGCCAACCCGACCACCCCGATCGCGATCCGGGCCGGGGTCTGCATGCCGCCGGCCGGCACGATCGCGGCCAGGAAGCCGCCACCGGCCGCCACCACCAGGAGCAGGAAGACCGGGAAGATCAGTGCCTTCCAGTGTGTCCGGGTGCTGACGACGACGTACTCGTCCTCACCCAACAACTTCGCCGAGATCGCCATGGGCCCAGTCTCACAGTTCCCGGGGCCGCTGTCGCCCGTCGACACGTCCGGCCGTGCCGCCGGACGGTCCGGACGGGCAGAGCTGCCGCGACACGGTGGTTGAAGACTTCACAAAGTGCATACAGTTCCGTCAGGATGCGCGAGGGGGTAGTTCTGGGGGGCTCGACGACTTAGGAGCCGTGATGGGCATCTTGTCGGTACTCGACCGGGAGCACACCATCGCGCCCCCGGGATACAGCCGCTGGCTGATCCCGCCGGCCGCGCTGGCTGTTCACCTGTGTATCGGGCAGGCATATGCGACCAGTGTCTACAAGACCTCGCTGATCAAACACTTCGACGCCAGCCAGACCGCGATCGGGGTGATCTTCAGCATCGCGATCGTCATGCTCGGCCTGTCCGCCGCGATCGGCGGCACCTGGGTCGAGCGCAACGGGCCGCGCAAATCGATGTTCGTGGCCGCCTGCTTCTGGGCCACCGGCTTCGGAGTCGGTGCCCTCGGCATCGGTACCGGCCAGCTCTGGCTGGTCTACCTGGGCTACGGCGTGATCGGCGGCATCGGGCTGGGCATCGGCTACATCTCGCCGGTCTCGACCCTGATCAAGTGGTTCCCGGACCGGCCGGGACTGGCCACCGGCCTGGCGATCATGGGCTTCGGTGGCGGTGCGCTGGTCGCCAGCCCGCTGTCGCGCCAACTGCTCGGCCTGTACGACGACGGCTACGACCCGAACAAGTCGGGCTCGGTGGCCGGCGGCGGTGCGCTGGTGGCGCTGTTCCTCACGCTGGGGATCGGCTACTTCGTGGTGATGATGTTCGGCGTGATCAACATCCGGGTCCCCGCCGAGGGCTGGAAGCCGACCGGTTTCGACCCGTCGACGGTCAAGTCGAAGGCACTCGTCACCACCTCGGACGTGTCGGCGGCGAACGCGATCAAGACGCCGCAGTTCTGGCTGCTCTGGATCGTGCTGGCCTGTAACGTCACGGCCGGCATCGGCATCCTGGAGCAGGCCAGCCCGATGATCCAGGACTTCTTCCGCGCTGCCGACGGCAAGTCCACCGTCGCGGTCGCGGCCGCCTCCGGGTTCGTCGGCCTGCTGTCGATCTTCAACATGGCCGGCCGGTTCGCCTGGTCGACAACCTCCGACTACATCGGCCGCAAGCCGATCTACGCGATGTACCTGGGCGTCGGCATCGTCCTGTACGCGCTGCTGGCCACCGTCGGCCACAACAGTACGGCGATCTTCGTCCTGCTCGCGGCCTTCATCATCTCTTTCTACGGCGGCGGTTTCGCGACCGTGCCGGCGTACCTGCGGGACCTGTTCGGCGGTTACCAGGTCGGCGCGATCCACGGCCGGCTGCTGACCGCCTGGTCGGCGGCAGGGATCGCCGGACCCTTGATCGTGAACGGATTCCTCGACCGGGAAGGCAAACCGGGCACCCTGACCGCCGCGGCGTACCGGCCGGCGCTGTTCACGATGGTCGGCGTCCTGGCGGTCGGCTTCATCGCCAACCTGCTGATCCGCCCGGTCGCGGAACGGTTCCACGAGAAATCCACCACCGCGGAAGCGAAGGAGGCAGCCAAATGAACCAGACTCCTCGACTCGTCATCTCCTGGCTACTGGTCGCCGTCCTGCTCGGCTACGGCATCATCGAAACGCTGATCACCGCAGTGAAGATCTTCACTGAGTAGTAGAATAATGAAGTTCTTTAATAAGTAGTACGCAGATGCGTCACATCGCCGGCGGCCAGCTGATGCGGGCCGTCGGCGGTGAGGACCACCAGGCGACCGTCGGCGTCCAGGTCCGACGCGACGCCTTCCAGGAACGAGCCGTCCGGCAACTCCACGCGTACTGATCGCCCGAAGGTCGCCGACAGCTTCCGGTAGTCCGGCAGGATCGTCTCGGGGTCTCCCGCTGCGTCCACCCAGGTCTGGTAGCGCCCGGCCAACTCCCTAAGCACCGCCGCCATCACAGTGGCCCGGTCCGTGGTCGCAGCGCCCTCCAGAGCCAGTGAGGTCGCTACGTCCGTCGGCCGCTCGTCCGCCTTGAGCGTCACGTTCAGCCCCATGCCCACAACGGCAGCAGGCCCGTCCGGTGTCTCCACCCGCTCGAGGAGAATCCCCGCCAGCTTGCGGTCATCGACCTGTACGTCGTTGGGCCACTTCACCTGAGCCGGAATCTCACCAACTCGCCGTACGGCGGCTGCGACTGCCAGGGGCACCAGTAGCCCCAGCCACGGCCACCGACCGGCCGGGACCGCCGCGGGGCGGAGCAGGGCCGACATCAGCACGGCAGAGCGTGGCGGAGTGGTCCACGTGCGACCCAGACGGCCCCGACCGGACGACTGGTACTCCGCCACAACTACGAGCCCCTCAGGCGCTCCAGAGCGCGCTGCGTCGGCCACGACAGCGTTGGTGGACACCGTCTCGGTCAGTACGTCGATGCGCGTCCACAACGCGCCAGGGCGGACCAGACGCCCCTGCAGGAATCGTGCGTCCAGCGGGGGCCGTTCCAGGTCGTCGAACATCAGCCGGTGTTCTGCAGGCCGGCGGCAACGCCCGAGACGGTCAGCAGCAGCAACCGCCGGGTCCTGACGATCTGCGCCTCGTCCAGGGAGTCGTCCGTCCGAAGGGTCCGGAGCGCCCGCAACTGCAGGTAGCTCAGCGCGTCGACGTACGGGTTGCGCAGCTCGACCGCACGGCCCAGCACCCGGCGTCCGGCAAGCAGCCGGTCGCCGTCGAGCACCTTCAGCACCCACTCGGTGGTGAGCTCGTGCTCGTCCAGCATCTGCTGGGTCAGGTCCTCCCGGTCGCCCAGCTCCAGGTACCGCCCGAGGATGCGTCGGTCCGTCTTCGCCAGCGACATCTCCGCGTTCTCCAGCATCACCTGGAACAGCGGCCAGTTCTTGTTCGCATCCTGCAGTACCGCGACGTCGCCGACCGCCGACAGCGCCGAGCCCAAGCCGTACCAGCCCGGCGCGTTCACTCGCGCCTGCGACCAGGCGAACACCCACGGGATCGCCCGCAGGTCCTCCAGCGAGGAGACGGCGACACCGCGGCGCGCCGGCCGCGAACCGAGCGGCAACTGGCCGAGCTCCTCCAGCGGGGTCACCCGGCCGAACCACTCCGCGAACCCGGGCGCCTTGACCAGCCGGTGGTACGCCGTACGCGCTGCCTCGTCGAGGGTCTTCTCTACGACGGCGAACCGGTCCGCCGCGGCCATGGCGCGCTCCTCGATGGCAGGAGTCGACGCCAGCAGCGTCGCGGCCGTGACCTGCTCGATGTGGCGCTGGGCGATCGCCGCGTTGCCGTAGCGAGCCGGGATCGCCTCGCCCTGCTCGGTGAGCTTGAACCGGCCTGCGACCGACCCCGGCGCCTGGGCGAGGACCGCACGGTTCGCGGGGCCTCCACCACGTCCCAGGGCTCCACCGCGACCGTGGAACAGGGTCAGCCGGATCGCGTTGCGTTGGGCCCAGGCGGTGATGCGTGCCTGCGCGTCGTACAGGGCGAGGGTCGCCGAGACCGGGCCGACGTCCTTGGCGGAGTCGGAGTAGCCCAGCATCACCTCGAAGCGGCGATCGTTCGCAGTGAGGCGGTGCCGGACCCGGGTGAGCTGGATCGCGTTGTCCAGCACCTCCACGGAGTTCTGCAGGTCCTCGCCGGTCTCGAACAGCGGTACTACGTCCAGCTCGATCGGCCGGCCGTCCATCGCGGCGTCGGCCAGCTCGTAGACGGCAGCGAGGTCGCCGGCGTTGCGGGTGAACGACACCACGTACCGACGGCAGGCCTCCGGGCCGAAGCGCTGCTGGATCTGCCCGATCACCCGCAGCGTCGCCAGCACCTCCTCGGTCTGGTCGGAGAGCTCGCCACCTCCCAGTACTTCTTCCAGCGCCTTGGCGTGCACCGACGAGTGCTGCCGCACCTCCAGCTCGGCCAGGTGGAACCCGAACGAGCTCACCTGCCAGATCAGCTGCTGCAGCTGGCCGTACGCCTGCCTCGGCGCGCCTGCGGACACCAGCGAGTCCTGCAGCGCCTTCAGCTCGTGCAGGAGGTCAGCGGCGCGCGGGTAGCCGAAGTCGGCGTCCCTGGCGCGAGTAGCGGCCAGCCTGCGCGCAGCGAGGAGCAGCAGCTGGCGGTGCGGCTCAGAAGGAGACCTGGTCTCGATGTCCGCGATCAGGTCGGGATTGGCCGCCCTCGCGTCCTCCAGGATCCGCCGGACCGGCGCCGACGGCGGTGTGGTCGACGCGTCCAGGGTGAGTGCGCGGCCCAGCTCGTCAGTGGCGCGCTCGAGCGCACGGAGTACGTGGTCGGCCTGGATCTGCATGGCTTCGCGGGTGATCGCCGCGGTGACGTTGGGGTTGCCGTCGCGGTCGCCGCCGATCCAGGAGCCGAGCCGGACGAACGGCGCGACCACCGGCTGCTTGATCCCGGCTTCCGTACCCGCCAGTGCGTCGTCGAGCCGCCGGTAGACGTTGCCGACGACATCGAACAGCGTCTCCTCGAACACGGCCATCGCCGAGCGGACCTCGTCCAGCGGAGTCGGGCGGCTGGTGCGTAGCTGCGAAGTACGCCAGAGGATGTCGACCTGCTCCACGAGCCGGCGCTGGTTCTCGGACAGCTCGCTGTCACCGGCGCGCGGGTCGCTGCGCTCTTCCAGCAGCGACGAGATCCGCCGGATGGTCGCCAGTACGGCGCGGCGCCGGGCCTCGGTCGGGTGCGCGGTCAGCACCGGGCGGAACTCCAGCCCGTTGAGCAGCGCGCGAGCCTGCTGCTCACCGCTGTCCTTGGCGATCTGCTCGACCGCCTGGGCCAGCTCCGACACGGCCGGCGCGTCCGACGAGCGGTCGCGCTCCCGGAGTACGCGGGCGCGGTGCAGCTCCTCGCTCAGGTTCGTCAGATGGAAGTAGCAGGTGAAGGCTCGGGCGACGTCCTCGGCCCGCTCGTGCGGCCAGGAGGCGACCAGCTCCTCGGCAGCCGCGCCGTCACCCGCGATGGTGAGTTCGCGCAGCTTCTCCACGTCGTCGAGCAGCGGCTGGCCGGCGTACTCGACCAGAACTCGGCCCAGGAGCTCGCCGAGCAGGCGCACGTCGGCGCGCAGCTCCTCGGGGACTTCGAAGCGTGCGCGGGTACGGGTACGGGCGTTAGCCTGACTGCCGGTCTCGGTCACGTTCGCCCACGATATCTGTGGGGACGGTATCTTGCCCGCTGGTCCGAAGTATGGGCGCAGATCGTCACAGGGCGTTCACGTCACAGCACTAAACGGAACCGAAGCCACCGGCGACGATCTGGGAGACAGTGGCGGCCAGCTCGGCCGGGGTGCGGTCGGTGCCGTCGACGACGAGCAGCCGGGCGCAGCTCTCGGTCATCGAGGCGAGCATCTCGGCCAGCACCGGCAGGTTCGCGTCCGGCGCGGTGACCTCGGGCAACGATTTGACCAAGGTCAGGCGGAGCCCTTCGACCAGGAAGGCACGGGCGGCCCGGACCCGGTTGGACACCACCGGCGCCGCGCCGTACTGCGCGCCGAAGACGATCCGCCAGGACTGCGGCGACTTGGCGACGGACTCGAGGAAGGCGGTCAGACCTTCGAGCACGTGCTCCGCCGGCGTACCGACACTCGGATCGGCCGGCAGCGCGGCGACGATCGAGACCACCAGGTGCTGCTCCTCGCGGGCCAGCAGCGCCAGCAGGAGCTCGTCGCGGTTGGAGAAGGAGGCGTAGACCACCGGCTTCGTCACTCCGGGCCGCGTCCGCGACCGCCTGCATCGTCGTACCGGCGTAGCCGCGCTCGGAGAACACTTCCAGGGCGGCGTCCAGGATCAGCGGGCGCCGGCGCTCCGGGCCCAGGTGCGCGGCCCGGCGGCGCGGAGATTCCGCAACCGGCTCTTCGGGGCTGACCACTTGACAAAGCTACCAGGTCGTAGGAAATTCCTACGGTCTGGTAGGAACTCGTTCATCAGGTCCGGAACGGGTTTCCCGCTCACCGCCGGGGAGGTCTGGGTGGCCGAACGAGGC